>NZ_MLCO01000009.1 GCF_001982615.1 Teichococcus deserti
AGCCCCTGCCTGAACCGGCCGCGCGGCCGGTTCAGGCAGGGGCTGCGCCGGGCGAAGGGCTGCAGCTCGGCCAGCAGCGGCGCGATCTCGTCGGCCGCCGCGATCATCGCCCGGCCGCTCGAGGACAGCTGGGCGGGGGCGATGTCCGGATCGGCGAAGCGGCCGCTCAGCCGGATCGGCACGTCGAGGGCGAAGCTGCTGGTCGTGGCGCTCTCGCTGGCGACCAGGACGTCCATCCAGCGGCGCGACAGGTCGAAGCGGCCCTGGCCATAGAGGGTGCCCTGGTCGGTGCGGATGCGCAGCGGCGCCACCTGCCCCTCGGCCCCGCGCAGGTCGATGACGGCGACCAGGCAGCGCAGCGGCACCATGCCCGGCGCCCGGCGCAGCAGCCCGCGCAGGTCGGTGGACGCCGCCTCGATCACCGCGCGCTCGATGCTGCCGGCGCGCATGGCGATCACCGCCGAGGCCTGCGCCGCATGCCAGGCGGCGTTCAGGGTCGCGCCCTGCCCGGTCACCGCGGCATGGCCGTCGAGGCGGCCCTGCAGCGGCAGGGCGCCGAGGCCCAGCGTGCGGCCGAGCACCTGCACCTCCAGCCCGGTCGCGTCGATCCGTCCGCTGACCGCGCCGCCCGCCCCGTCCTCGGTCGCAGGTCGCCCCTCGATGGCGCCCTCGCCGCGCAGCGACCCGCCCTGCCAGCCGATGGCCAGCTCCGGCACGGCGATGCGGCCGGCGCTCTGGCTGAGGCGCAGCTTCGCCTCGGCGGCGCGCAGCCCGGCATAGACCAGCTGCCTCGCGCCGATCGTCAGCTCCAGCAGCGTCCCCGGCGCCGGGTCGACGGCCAGCGGAAGATCGGCATGGCCGGGCGGGGCGTCGCGCCCGGCCAGCAGGGCGTTGAGGTCGAGCCGGTCGAAGCCGAGCTCGAGCGCAAGCTGGTCGGGCTGGCGCGGCCCGCCCTCGCGCAGACGGATGCGGCCTTCGGTCAGGGTCGAGCCACCCAGCGCGCCGCGCGCCTCGGCCAGCTCCCATTGCCGGTCGTGCCGGGTCAGCACGCCCTCCAGCCGCAGCGGCATGGCCCAGGGGCTGGGCTTCTGCAGCATGGCCAGCAGCGCGCCGGGATCCGGGGCGGCCAGGGTCAGCTTGCCGGTCGCCTCGTCGACCGCCACGGGATCGGCGAAGCGGCCGTCGAAGTCGAGCCGGGTCTCGCCGGAGCGGAAGCCGAGCCTGGCCGGAAACGGCCGGCGGGTGTCGCGCAGATCGGCGAAGCTGCCCAGCGCCGCGTCGAGCGCGAGCGGCACGCCCTGATAGGTGCCGGCGGCGGTCAGCCGGGCGGGCGCCGCCTCGTCGCCGGCCTCCAGCGCCGCCTGGTCGAGGCCGATGGCGATGCGCTTGCCTTCCAGCGTGTTGATGGCGAGGCTGCCGCCGGCCAGCCGCAGGCCGAGCAGCGTGGGGAAGCCCCTGCGCGACTCCTCGGGATGCGGCGCGGCGCGCGGGCCTGCGCCAAAGCGCCAGTTGGCCTGGTCCCCGGGGCCGTGCTCGAGCAGCAGATCGGCGCCCTCCAGCGTCAGGTCGCGCAGCCGCAGCGGCCCGGAGAGGATCGAGAAGACGTCGAGGGAGGCGGTGGCGCCGGCCAGGCGCAGCATCTCCGGCCGGCTGCCGCCCGGCAGGTTGGCGACGGAGAGACCCTCGAGCCGCAGCGCCATCCAGCGGCCGGGCTCCACCCGCAGGGAGGCGATGGCGACGTCGCGCCCCAGCCGCGCCTGCAGCCGCGCCGCGGCGAAGCCGCCGAGCTCCAGCCGCGGCAGGGCCAGCACGGCGCCGGCCAGCAGCAGGACCGCCAGCAGCGCGACGCCGGCCAGGACACGCGGCAGGCGGCGCCGCCGCGGTGGCGGGGCTTGCGGGATCAGGGTCAGCGACATGCGATGAAGGTAGAGGCTGGGGGCGTCGCTGTCGCCCCCAGCCGGCCGCGCCGCGGAAACTAGCGGCTGAGCAGCACGTCCGGCAGCCAGGTGACGATCACCGGGAACAGGGTGATCAGCGCGACCGTGACGACCAGCATCAGGAAGAAGGGCAAGGACGCCTTGGCGACGTCGGTCTGTTCTCGTCCTGTCATGGTCTGCATGACGAAGAGGTTGAAGCCGACCGGCGGCGTGATCTCGGCGATCTCGACCAGCAGCACGATGAAGATGCCGAACCAGATCAGGTCGAAGCCGGCGGCCTGCACCATGGGGACGACGATGGAGGTGGTCAGCACGATCATTGAGGTGCCGTCCAGCGCCGTGCCCAGGATGACATAGACCACGGTCAGCATGGCGATCAGCCCGTAGGGGCCGAGGTTCAGCGCCGCCACCGCCTCGGCCAGCGCCGCCGGGATGCCGGTCAGCGCCATGGCCTTGGTCAGATAGGCGGCGCCCGCCAGGATGAACATGATCATGCAGGACAGCCGGGTGGCGCCCTTCAGGCTCTCCAGGAAGCTCTCCCAGGTCAGGCAGCGGGTGACCGCGGCGAGAGCCAGGCTGCCGAGCACGCCGAAGGCCGCCGCCTCGGTGGCCGTCGCCCAGCCGACGAACATGGTGCCGATGACGGCGATGATCAGCAGCGCGCAGGGGATCAGCTGCGCCGACTGGCGGAGCTTGTCCATCAGCGGCATGCGCGGCTCCATCGGCGGCTGCTTGTCCGGGTTCAGCTTGGCCCAGACGGCGATGTAGAGGCTGAACAGCAGCATCACCAGGAGGCCCGGCAGGCAGCCGGCCAGGAAGACGCGGACGATCGAGACCTCGGCCGCCACCGCATAGACCACCATGATGATCGAAGGCGGGATCATGATGCCGAGCGTGCCGGAGGTGGCGAGGCTGCCGATGGCGACATCCTCGTCATAGCCGCGCCGCTTCAGCTCCGGCAGCGCGATCTTCGACACCGTGGCGCAGGTGGCCGCCGAGGAGCCCGACACCGATCCGAAGATGCCACACGCGAGAATATTGACGTGCAGCAGGCGGCCGGGGATGCGGCGCACCCAGGGGGCCAGGCCGTTGAACAGCTCTTCCGACAGCTTGGTGCGGAACAGGATCTCGCCCATCCAGACGAACATCGGCAGGGCGGCCAGCGTCCAGGAGCCGGTGGCCTCCCAGAAGGCGCTGGCGAGATAGGTGCCGGGCTGCGGATGGACGAAGCTGACCGCGACGAAGCCGACGACCGCCAGGCTCATGCCGATCCAAAGGCCGCCCGCCAGCAGCAGGCCGAGCAGCAGCAGCAGCAGGCCCGAAAGTTCCAGCAGATCCATGGCGCCCTACACCTCGGCCGAGAAATCGCCGCGCGCCGCCCGTTCCTCGGCCGCCAGCACATAGTTGGGGCGGTTGCCCCGGAGCACCGTCACCAGCTCGTCCAGCACGGCGATCAGCAGGATGCCGGCGCCGAGCGGCATGGCGAGCTTCGGGATCCACAAGGGGACCGCCAGCGCCCCCTGCGCCACATCCTCGATCTCGTAGGAGAAGAGCACGTCGTCCATCGTCCAGAAGACGCAATAGGCGACGCCGGCCGTGGCCAGCGTCAGGGCGAAGATCTCGACCAGCCGCCGCGCCTTCGGCCCCAGCGTCTCGATGAACAGGCCGACGCGGATCAGCTCGCCGCGGCGGAAGGTATGGGCGAGGGCGAAGAAGGTGGTGGAGACGCAGAGATAGGCGCTGATGTCGTCGGCGGCAGGAAACTGCCGGTCGAGCTCGCGCAGCGCCACCTGCGCCATCATGACCAGGAAGATCGAGAGGAGGGAGAGCGCGGCCAGACCCGCGCTCGCCACGTAAAGGGCATCCAGCCCGCGACGGAGCATGCGGCGCCCGCGCTCAGCCGGCCCGATAGGCGTCGATGAGCTTCTTGCCGTCCTCGCCGGTGCGGCTGACCCATTCGTCGGTCATGGTGGCGCTGATCTTCTGCAGACCCTGCTTCAGCGCCTCGCTCGGCTGCAGCACCTGGATGCCGCGGGCGGCGAGCGTGTCCTGCGCCTCCTTCTCGGCGGCGCGGGCCATCTCCAGGCCGCGCGCCTGGGCCTTGACCGCCGCCTCCCGCACCGCCGCCTGCTGCGCCGCCGGCAGCGCCTCGAAGGCGCGGCGACTGACGAAGATCAGGTTGTTGGTGTAGGTGAAGTTCACCGGCGTGTAGACCTTGCAATAGTCCCAGGCCTGGGTGTCGACGCCGGTGGCGGCGCTGGTGACCATGCCGTTGATCACGCCGGTGGCGAAGGCCTGCGGCACTTCCGAGGCCTGCACCAGCGTCGGCGAGGCCTGGATCAGCGTCGCGAAGCGGTTGGTCATAGCGTTGAAGGTGCGGAAGCGGCTGCCCTTCAGCGCCTCCAGATTGGCGATCGGCGCGTTGGAATAGAAGCCGCCCGGTGGCCAGGGCACGGTGTAGAGGGTCATCAGCCCGCTGCGCTGGAAGCGGGCCTCGATGAAGGGCCGGGCCAGCACCTGCAGCTTCGCCGCCGCCTCGAAGCTCGGCGCCAGCAGCGGGATGCCGTCCACCTCGAAGAAGGCGTCCTCGTTGCCATAGGCCGAGGACAGGATTTCGCCCAGCTGCACCTGGCCGGACTGCACGCCGCGCTTGATCTGCGGCATCGGCAGCAGCGACTGGTTGGTGTGCAGCTGGATCGCCAGCTCGCCATTGGTCGCCTTCTGGATGTCCTCCACGAAGGCGCGGACGTTCTTGGTGTGGAAATTGGTGTCCTGATAGGGCGTGGCGAACTGCCAGCGCGTGGCGGCGAGGCCTGGACGGGCCAGGCCGCCCGTGGCGGCGAGGCCGGCGGCCATCAGAAGCGAGCGTCGGGTGGGCTGCATGGATCCGGACCCCTCATATCGGTCGATATGTGGAACTATTCCGGGGCTTTGCGGCCGCCACAAGCCGTGAACTGGTCGCATGGCCCGGCTTATGCGGCCAATGCGCAAGTTCTTGCCAAATCTTTAGGCAGGCGGGCCGGCTTCTGCCCGCCCTGCCCCGCCGCCGCTGTTTGATTTCGCGGCCGCAGCATTGCGCCGACGGGCCGAGTCACGCGGCGGCGACAGAGTCCGGCCAGGCCTGCAGGGCGGTCGCGACCACGCGCCGCAGCGCCTCGCGCCCGGCTCCGGACTTGGCCTGCACCGCCATGCCCTGGGCCAGCGCCATCACATAGCGCGCCAGGTCGTCGGGATCGGCGCCGGGCGGCAGCTGCCCGGCGGGGGCCGCGCGCAGCCGCTCGGCCAGCCGGGCCTCCACCGCCCCGCGGCGGCGGGCGAGCTCCTGCCGCACCGGCTCGGAGGCCTCGGAACAGGCCAGCGCGCCGTTGACGCCGAGGCAGCCCGCCGGCGTGTCCTGGCCCGACTGCGCATCGGCGAAGCCATAGAGCAGGCCGGCCACCGCCTCCCGTGCCGGCTCCTGCCGCATCGCCTCGGCCATGAAGCCCATCACATGGCTCTCGTAGCGGTCGAGCGCCTTGCGAAACAGCTCCTCCTTGTTGCCGAAGGCGGCATAGAGGCTGGGCCGCGTGATGCCCATCGCCTCCGTCAGGTCGGACAGCGAGGCGCCTTCATAGCCCTGGCGCCAGAACACCTCGAGCGCCTGGCCCAGCGCCTGGTCGGGGCAAAATTCACGCGGGCGGCCCATGGCGGCGGTCCATCTCCTGCTGCGGCGGCCGGATCACTAGCCATCTTGACGGCCGAGGTCCAGAACCATACCACACGGTACGAAACCGTGCGAGTCCTTTCGCGCGGCTCCTTTTCCAGGACACCGTCCGATGCCGATCCCCTTGCACGCCGCCTCCACCGCGATCTTCCTGCGCGGCCTGACCAACCTTGCCGCCCTGCTGCAGAAGGCCGAGGCGCATGCCGCGGCGCAGGGCCTGGCGCCGGAGGCGCTGATCCAGGCGCGGCTGGCCCCCGACATGCGCGACCTGGCCGGCCAGGTGCAACTGGCCAGCGACGCCGCCAAGGCCGGCGCCGGGCGGCTGGCCGATGTCGCGCGGCCGAGCTTCCCCGATGTCGAGACGAGCTTCGCCGAGTTGCAGGAGCGCATCGCCAGGACCATCGCCTATGTCCAGGGTATCGACCCGGCGGCGACCGAGGCCGGCGCCGACCGCGCCATCACCCTGACCGTCGGCGGCCGCGACTATCATTTCACCGGCGCTGCCTACCTGACCCAGTTCGCCCTGCCGAACTTCTTCTTCCACGTCACCACCGCCTACGACATCCTGCGGGCCCAGGGCGTGGGGCTGGGCAAGCTGGACTATCTCGGCCCCTTCTGAACCTTTGCGCAGCCGCGCCGGATCCAGCCACAGCCGCAGATTTTTCTGTGCTGGCCTGGATCCGGCGCAAACCACGGGCGGCGCGCCGCGTTCCGGCAGGACACCCTTCGGAACCAATCCATGGCCGCGCCGCCCGCCTCCGTCCCGCTCCGCGCGCTGCGCGGGCTGGACGCGCTCAACTTCTTCCTGGCCGATGTGCGGGACGGGCTCGGGCCCTATCTCGCCATCTACCTCGTCGCGGTGCGCGGCCCGGAGGGTGGCTGGGACGAGGCGACCACCGGCCTGGTCATCACCCTGGCCGGGCTGGTCGGGCTGGTGGCGCAGACGCCGGCCGGCGCGCTGATCGACGGCAGCCGCCGCAAGCGCGTCATCGTCATCGCCGCCGCGCTGGCCGTGACGCTGAGCTGCCTGGCCATCCCCTTCCTGCAGAGCTTCTGGGCGGTCGCCGCCAGCCAGTCGCTGGCCGCCATCGCCGGCGCCATCTTCCCGCCGGCCCTGGCCGCCATCACCCTGGGCGTCGTCGGTCCCCGCCTCTTCGCCCGCCGCATCGGCCGCAACGAGGCGTTCAACCATGCCGGCAACGCGGCCTCGGCGGCGCTGGCGGCGGGCGGCGCCATCCTGTTCGGGCCGCTGGTGGTGTTCTGGCTGATGGCGGCGCTGGCCGTGCTGAGCATCGGCGCCATGCTGATGGTGCCGGCGGCCGCCATCGACGACCGCCAGGCGCGCGGCCTGACGCCCGCCGCCGACCATGGCGAGGCGCGGCCGAGCGGCCTGGCCACCCTGCTGGCCGACCGGCCGCTGCTGATCTTCGCCCTGCTGATGGCCGCCTTCCACCTGGCCAATGCCGCCATGCTGCCGAGCCTCGGCCAGCTGCTGGCGCGCGGCATCGGGCAGGAGCATGCGACCTCGCTGATCGCGCTCTGCATCCTGGCGGCGCAGGTGGTCATGGTGCCGGTGGCCCTGGTCGCCGGGGCGAAGGCCGACCGCTGGGGCCGCAAGCCGCTGTTCCTGGCGGCCTTCGGCGTGCTGGCGCTGCGCGGCTTCCTCTACGTCGTCTCCGACAGCCCCTACTGGCTGATGGGCGTGCAGCTGCTGGACGGCATCGGCGCGGGCCTGTTCGGCGCGCTCTTCCCCGTGGTGGTCGCCGACCTGACCCGCGGCACCGGGCGGTTCAACGTGGCCCAGGGCGCCATCGCCACGGCGCAGGGGCTGGGCGCCGCGCTGAGCGCCAGCCTGGCCGGCGGACTGATCGTCGCCGCCGGCTTCGACGCCGCCTTCCTGACGCTCGGCGGCATCGCGGCAGCGGGCTTCGTCGCCTATCTGCTGTTCATGCCGGAAACCCGCCCCGGCAGCATCGCCGCGGGCGGCGAGCCGCCGGCCGCGACCCTGCAGCCGGCGGAATAGCGGTCAGCCCTTCCCGACGCCCCAGAACAGCGGGAAGGGCGCCTGCTTCACGCCTGTGACGTTGCTGCGCCAGGCGGTGTGGCCCAGGAAGAAGCCGGTCGGTATGAAGGTGACGTGGTCCATCCCGGCGCGGTTGACGCCCTCGATGGCCGCCTTCTCGGCGGCCAGGTCGGGGGCCTGGTACCAGTCGGCGATGTGCCGCTCCACCTCGGCGGACTCCGGCCAGCCGAACCATGCCTTGTCGCCGCTCGCGCTGACGCCCTTGTAGGGCGCCGGATTGATGCAATCGACGCCCGAATGCCAGCTGAAGAAAATGCTCCAGCCGCCTTCGGCCACCGGCTTCTTGCTGGTGCGGCGCGAGCCCACCGTGCCCCAGTCGGTCGCGATATAGTCGACATTCATGCCGATGCGGGCGAGCATGTCGGCGGTGACATCGCCCTGCGCCTTGGTGATCGGCACGTCGGTCGCGACCAGCAGGGCGACCTTCTCGCCGTTGTAGCCGGCCTGTTTCAGCATCTCGCGGGCGCGGTCATGGTGGCGCGGGCCCTTCAGCCGCTCGGCGCCGGCCTCGGTGTAGAGCGGCGTGCCCGGCGTGAAGAAGCTCGGCATCGTCTTCCACAGCGCGGTGTCGTCGCCGACGATGGCGCGCATATAGTCTTCCTGGCTGACCGCCAGCTGCAGCGCCTGGCGCACCAGCTTGTTGTCGAATGGCGCCTGCAGGTGGTTCAGCCGCATCGAGCCGACATTGCCCAGCGGGTCGCCGATCGCGACCTTCACGTTGCGGCCGCGGCCGAGCAGCGGCACCAGGTCGGCGATCGGGTTCTCCCACCAATCGACCTCGCCGCTCTGCAGCGCGCTGGCGGCGGTGCCGGGGTCGGGCATGGTCAGCCACTCGACGCGGTCGACCAGCATCCGCTTGCCGCCCGCCAGCCAGTCCGGCGCCTCCTGCCGCGGCTGGTAGCCGGCGAAGCGCTCGAACACCGAGCGGGACCCCGCCACCCACTCGTCGCGCCTAAAGGCCATCGGGCCGGAGCCGACATATTCGGTGATCTGCTTGAACGGATCGGTCCTGGCGATCCGCTCCGGCATGATCACCAGCAGCGGCGTGTTGCTCTTGCCGAGCGCGTAGAGCAGCTTCGGGAACGGCGCCTTCAGCCGGAAGCGGAAGTTGCGGTCGTCCACCGCCTCCAGCGCGTCCAGCTGCGACTGGATCATCTGGCCCATGCCGTCGCGCACCATCCAGCGCTGGATGCTGGTCACCACGTCGCGGCTGCGCACGGGCTCGCCATCATGGAACTTCAGGCCCGGGCGCAGGCGGAAATCCCAGATCCTGCCATCGGCCGAAACCTCATGCCCCTCGACCATCTGCGGCTTCGGCTGCAGGTCGGCGCCGATGCCATAAAGCATGTCGAAGACCAGCAGGCTGGCATTGCGCACCACCAGCTGCGTGCCGGCCACGGCATCCAGGTTCGGCAGGTCGGCCTGCGGGACGAAGCGCAGCACCTTCGAGGACTGGGCGCGGGCGTAGGACGGCGCGGCCAGGGCGGCACCGGCGGCGAGCAGGAGACTGCGGCGTTGCATCACAGGAAAAAGCTCCAAGAGAAGCAAGGCTGGGGGGAAGTATCCCCCCAGGCCCCCCTCTATTTCTGTCCATGGGCGCTGCGGGCACGGTGGGCGCGTCCCGGCCGATACATCGGCCTCCGGGCTGCCGCCGTCACGCCCCTTGCCGGCCATGAAATCCCTGAGCCAGACCGGCTTTGCCCAGCATGTCGGCATTCTCCGCGGCAGGCGGCAGCAGCTGCACTCGTCGGAAGCATCCAGCTGTCGGCATGGCCTTTTTGCAAGGCAGACTCAATTTGTGCGACGCAACATAGGCGTGTCAATTTGAAGGAATGTCGTCGACGACCACGGCGCCCTCCGCCGCTTCCCTCGCTTCCGCGCCGCGGCTGGTGCTGGCGCTCAGCACGCTGATGGCCTTCGGCGCCATGTCCACCGACATGTACCTGCCCGCCATGCCGGCGCTACAGGCTTCCCTGCAGGCCAGCCCGGCGCGCATCCAGCAGACGCTGTCGCTGTTCCTGGTGGGCTTCGCCCTCGCCCAGCTGGTCTGGGGGCCGCTCGGCGACCGCTATGGCCGCCGGCGCCCGATCATGGCCGGCGTCGCCCTGTTCATGGCGGGCTCGATCGGCTGCGCGCTGGCCACCAGCGCCGAGGCCATGCTGGGCTGGCGCCTGCTGCAGGCGGTCGGCGCCTGCGCCGGGCCGGTGCTGGCCCGCGCCATGGTGCGCGACCTCTATGGGCGGGAGCGCGCGGCGCAGATCCTCTCGGTGCTGATGCTGGTGATGGGCGTGGCGCCGCTGGTAGCACCCATCATCGGCGGCCAGCTGCTGGTCTTCTTCTCCTGGCGCAGCATCTTCTGGGTGCTGCTGGGCTTCGGCGCCCTGGCCTTCCTCGCCGCCTGGAGCCTGCAGGAGACGCTGCCGGCCGACCGCCGCGCGCCACTCGGCTTCCGCAACCTGGTCTTCGGCTATCTCGGACTGCTCGGCGACCGGCGCTTCCTCGGCTACGCGCTGACCGGCGGCTGCTTCTATGGCGGCATCTACACCTACCTGGCCGGCTCACCCTTCGCCTATATCGAGTTCCACCAGGTGCCGCCCGAGGCCTATGGCTTCCTCTTCGCGGTCAACATCTGCGGCATGATGGGGCTGAACATGGTCAACAGCCGGCTGGTGCCGCGGCTGGGCACGGACCGGCTGTTCCGCATCGGCCTTCTGCTCGGCGCGGTCTCCGGCGTGGCCCTCGCCCTTTCCGCCCGCTTCGGCTGGCTCGGCCTCTTCGGACTGGCGGCGCCGCTCTTCGTCTATGTCTCGATGCTGGGCTTCATCGTCGCCAATTCGGTGGCGGGCGCGCTCGCCGCCTATCCGCGCAAGGCCGGCCAGGCCTCGGCCCTGCTGGGCACCCTGCATTACGGGCTGGGCGGGCTGTTCAGCGCGCTGCTGGGCCTGCTGGCCGATGGCACGCCCGGGCCGATGGGGCTGCTGATCGGCGCGCTGGGGGTGTCAGGCCTCATCGCCGGCCTGCTGGTCGGATCGGGGAAGTAGCCGTCACCGCGCCGTGGTGTAGCTGGCGACGATGGCGTCGTAGCGGCCGCTGGCGCGCAGCTGCTTCAGCCCTTCGTTGAAATCGGCGCAGAGCGCCGGATCGCGGAAGCCGACGCGGTACTGCGCCGGCTCGAACAGCGGATGCAGCGCCACGGGCTGCCGGGTCTCGGCGCTGTCCGGCAGGGTGCGGTTGAACCAGTTGAAGATGTTGATGTCGCCGACCACGACATCGACCCGGCCGGCGAAGAGCATGGCGTTCTGGGTCTGCTGGTTGGCGGTTTCGGCATAGGCCGGATTGTCGGCCGTCACCGCGTTGAAGGCCGGGCCAAGATAGAGGCGGGCGTTCTGGAAGGCGCGGATGGTCTTGCCGCGCAGGTCGTCCATCGCCTCGATCTTCAGCCCGCGGCTGGCCAGGCTGATGGCGTAGTTGCGGTAGATGACGTGGACGTCGGAGAAGCAGACCCGCAGGCCTGAATCCGCGTTCACGGTCAGCGCCGCATCGCCCGTCCCGCGTTCCAGCTCGACCGGGATGCGGGCGAAGGGCACGTATTGCGGCACCATCTGGTGGCCGCGCAGCGCCAGCGCCTCCTTGACGATGTCGTATTCGACGCCGCGGTTCTCGCGCTCGATGATATAGGGGGGCAGCGAGTTGCCGATCAGCACCCGCACCTCGGCGGCCTGCGCCGCGGGCGCCGTCCAGGCGGCGCCAAGCGCGAGCAGCAGGGTGGAAAGCAGCGACAGGCGGCCACGCAGGCGCATCAGGGGATCTCCGACCCGGGAGCGGCGGCGAGTGGCACGAAGCCGATCGCCGTCATGTCGTCGCGCAGCGGCTCGGCGCCGCGATACCTGGCGAGCGCCTGCTCCAGCCGGTCCATCTGCGCCGTCATCGGCTGCCCCTGCCCGGCGCGCAGCAGCTCGGCCAGGCGCTTGCGCCCCAGCAGCCGGCGTGGGCTGCCGCCCATCTGGTCGCTGACGCCGTCGGTGCACAGATAGAAGGCCATGCCCGGCTCGACCGCGATCTCGACATCGACGAAGGAAGACGGGTCGGGCATGACGCTGCGATAGCCGAGCCCGTGCCGCCCGCCCTTGACCAGCTGCATGGCGCCCGCCGCGTCGCTATGCAGCAGCGGCAGCCCTGCACCGGCGAAGAGCATCGTCCGACGCGGCCGGTCCCAGACGCAGATGGCGCAGTCCAGCCCGTCGTCGCTCTCGGCGCCGCGCCCGTTCTGCCGCAGCCGGCTGCGCACCATGGCATCCAGCGCCGCCAGGATGGCGGCCGGGGAGTCCAGGCCGCGCTCGCTCAGCGCGCGGTCCAGGGCGGCGGCCACCACCAGCGTCATGAAGGCGCCCGGCACGCCATGGCCGGTGCAGTCGACCACCAGCAGCACGCTGCGGCCGCCGCTCTGGTCGACCCAGAAGTAGTCGCCGCCGACGGTGTGCAGCGGCTTCCACAGCGTGGCGATGTCGGCGATGGCCGGCAGCAGCACCCGCTCGTCCGGCAGCATCGAGGCCTGGATGCGCCGGGCATAGTTGATGCTCTCCAGCACCAGCCGGTTGGCGGCGCCCAGCCGCTGATGCGCGGCCTCCAGCTCGGCCAGCAGCTGCTTCGCCTCGTCGCCGCTGCGCAGCCCCTCGACCATGCGGTTGAAGGCGGTGGAGACGGCGCCGATCTCGTCGCCGGCGCCGGGTTCCACCGTGGTCCAGCGCTTGTGCTCGACCTCGCGCATCGCCGCCAGCAGCCGGCGCAGCGGCAGCACGGCGCGGCGCCGCACCGCCGCCTGCAGCGTCAGGGTGAAGACCAGCACCAGCACCAGCACGGCGGCGACGGCGATGACCGCCTGGCGGATGGCGCTGTCCCGCAGCTGCGCGGTGGAGAGCACCAGCTCCAGCCGGCCGACCGGGCGCGGCGCGCTGTCGACGCGCAGCTCGGCGCTGACCCGGATGACATTGGCGTCGCGCTGCTCCGGCCGGCCATGCACCAGCATCGGCTTGCCGGCATCGTCCAGCAGCCGCACCCCGAGGAAGGTGGAATCCAGCGCCAGGCTCTCGACCTGCGGACGGTAGACGCTTTCGTCCAGGTTCCAGACCGGCCGGGCCACGGCGCTGGCGGTCAGCTGCGCCAGCAGCTGGGCGCGTTCCGACTGATCGCGCAGCTGGTCGCTGTAATTGACCCAGGCGATGGTCAGCTGAGTGACCAGCACGACGCCGGCGACGACTGGAAAGACGCGCAGGAACAGCCGCCGCGCCAGCCCGACCTTGACCGACAGCGGCGCCGCAGCCTCAGGCGGGGCGTCAGGCGGCGTCCGCGCCAACACTGTCAGCCGGCCGCCGCCTGGTCGGCCACCGCGCGGCCGCGGCCCTGGTCCTTGGCCTGGTACAGCCCGCGATCGGCGCGGCGCATCAGCTGCTCCAGCGTCTCGCCGGGCGCGCGCGTGGCGAAGCCGATGCTGACCGAGATGCGGATGCTCTGCCCCTGCGCCAGCGGCACCTCCAGGGCAGCGGTGGCGGCGCAGATCCGCTCGGCCACGGCGCGCGCCTCCTCCAGCCCGGTCTCCGGCAGCAGCAGGCCGAATTCCTCGCCGCCCAGACGGCCGAAGACGTCGAAGCCGCGGATCATCTGCTGGCAGCAGCCGGCGAAGGCGCGCAGCGCGGCGTCGCCCGCCTCATGGCCATGCGCGTCGTTCAGCCGCTTGAAGCGGTCGAGGTCGAGGATCGCCAGCGACAGCGCCGCGCCGTTGCGCTGCTGGCGCGCGAACTCCGCCGCCGTCAGGTCGTAGAAATGCCGGCGCGAGCGCGCGCCGGTCAGCGCGTCGGTCTCCAGCATCGAGCGCAGCTCGAGCTCGAGCCGGCCCCTGAGCTCGATCTCGGCGGCCAGCGTCTCGTTCAGCGCCAGCAGGTCGGAGGCCTGCTCGGCCAGCCGCGCCTTGGCCTTCTGCAGGTCGCGCTGCATCCGGTCGGACAGCCGCACCAGCCGCTCCTGCTCGCGGTAGCTCTGGCGATAGGCCTCGGCCAGGTCGCTGACGGTGCCGCCGATGTCGCCGAGCTGCGCCAGCATCAGCGCGGCACTGCGCAGCACCTCTTCCTCCTTGTCGAAGAGGCTGAAGCGGGCGGCTTCGGGCGCCTTGGCCAGGGCCTCGGGGCCGAGGGAGCCTGCGGAGAGACCGCCGGCCGCCAGCTTCGCGACCAGCGCCTCGGACTTGGCATCCAGGGCCGCGTCCAGGCGGGCGCTGTCCAGGCGGGCGCTGCCCAGGCGCGGGCGGCCAGCGGTCTTCATGCGGGGGTCTCGATCATCTCGAAGCGGGCATGGGTGAAGTCGGCGGAGAAATCCTCCCCCGCCTCCTGCAGCGAATCATCGCCTTCCTGGTAGTGCCAGCCGATGGCGACGGCGGCGCCCGCTGCGGCCGCCTCCTCCAGCACCATGAACAGGTTCATCAGCGCCTTGGCGCTGGAGCTGTTGAAGTAGGACAGCGCCACGTCGAAGCGGATCGCGGCCGCGGGCTGCGCCTGGACATGCTGCTTCAGCCCCTGCAGCAGCGGGCCGAAGAAGGCGGCGGCGTCTTCCGGATAGGCCTCGCCCTCCAGCGCGAAGCGCCCTCCGGCAAAGTCGAAATCCACTTTCGGAGAGCGGTCCGTCGCCTCCAGCAGGATGCGGTCCATGGCGGCGGGCGCTTTCAGATATAGGCCTTCAGGCAGAAGAAGCTGAGATCGGCTCCGACGTCCTGAAAATCGAATTCAACGGGGGCGCTGGCACGGCGCACGATCTCGATCAGGCCGATGCTGCCGCCGAGGCTGCCCTCCTCCGGCGGCTCCTTGAGCTTGACGCGGTAATGCGCCTTCAGCTCCTCGGCGTTCATCCCGGCCAGCAGGTCGAGCCGGCCCTGCAGCACGGGCACGTCGCGCCGCAGCACCTCGTTGCCGCAGACCACGAAGAAGCGCCCCTCCTCGATGCCGACGATGATCATCCCGGCGCTGAGCGGCGGCGTCGGCTCCTTGGCGATGCGGTTGGCCGAATAGCGGATGACGTTCTGCGCCTGCTCGACGAAGATCGAGAAGACCCGCTTGGCGATACCGGTATCCGTCTCTTCCTGCTGCATGCGGGCGCGCAGCACCTCGCCGAGCGAGAACATCACCTTCTCGGAGACGAAGCCGCTGAAGGAAAGGATGATCCCATTCTCGCGAATGGCCTGGTGGAAGGCGGTGTACTGCTGAGCGAGCAAGCATCCTCTCCCGCAAAATCGTTGCGGCGTCGACAAGGCTGCCCAGGACGGCGACCTTTCTCGGCAATTTTCGGTGGCAATTATACCGAGGACCGCTCGCTGCGGTAGCTAAAAATTTACCTATTCGCGGGTCTCGCGGCAGGGCTTTCTGCAATTTTGTGATCGAAGCGCCAGCCTGGCAAGCTGCGCGACCGTCTTTCCAGGCAGTTACGCGACAGGATATCACTCAGGTGAAATGACAGCACAGGGCAGCTGGGACCAATACTTCATGGTTCCACCACTGCGGTTCCCACCGAACTGTGAATCGGGGACCTGCCCGCCCTGACGCAGCATGGCGCCTGATGCCGCCCCGGCACGGAGTCGCCGCCCGGCGCACCCCCGGCCCTGCTCGCCCCTCCCGGCGGCCCGTCCGCCCGGAGTGCCGCCGATGCCCGACAGCGTTGCCGACCAGTTCGCCGCCACCCTCGCCGCCGCCGGGGTGAAGCGCATCTACGGCGTGGTGGGCGACAGCCTGAACGGCCTGACCGAGGCGCTGCGCCGCCAGGGCCGCATCGACTGGGTGCCGGTCCGGCATGAGGAGGTCGCGGCCTTCGCCGCCGGCGCCGAGGCGCATGTCACCGGCAGCCTGGCGGTCTGCGCCGGGAGCTGCGGCCCGGGCAACCTGCATCTGATCAACGGCCTCTATGACTGCCACCGCTCGCGGCTGCCGGTGCTGGCGATCGCGGCGCAGATCCCCTCGGCCGAGATCGGCAGCGGCTATTTCCAGGAGACCGACCCCACCGCCCTGTTCCGCGACTGCAGCCACTACGCCACCATGGCCGCCAGCCCGCAGCAGCTGCCGCGGGTGCTGGAGATCGCCATCCGCACCGCGCTCGGCCAGGGCGGCGTCGCCGTGGTGGGGCTGCCGGGGGATGTGGCGTTGCAGCCGGCGATCCCGGCGCCGCTGCCCAAGCCGGCCGGGCTGATGCCGCCGCCGCCGCTGGCCCGCCCGGCGCGCCGCGAGCTGGAGGCGCTGGCCTATCTGCTGTCGCAGGAGGAAGCGCGGGTCACCCTGCTCTGCGGCGCCGGCTGCGCGGATGCGCAGGCCGAGGTGATGGAGCTGGCGGCCCGGCTGAAGGCCCCGATCGTCCATGCGCTGCGCGGCAAGGAGCATGTCGAGGGCCACAACCCCTATGACGTCGGCATGACCGGGCTGATCGGCTTCGCCTCCGGCTACTACGCCATGCAGGATTGCGACATCCTGCTGATGCTGGGCACCGATTTCCCCTACCGGCAGTTCTACCCGGACAATGCCCAGGCCCGCATCGCCCAGGTCGATATCCGGCCGCAGCAGATCGGCCGGCGCACCTCGGTCGATCTCGGCCTGGTCGGCGACGTGCGCGCCACCATTTCCGCGCTGCTGCCGCTGCTGGCGCAGCGCGAGGATGGCCGCCATCTGAGCAAGGCTCTCGCCCACTACCACCGCACCCGCGAACAGCTGGACGCCGAGGCGGAAGCCACCCCCGGCCGCCGCCCGATCCATCCACAGCAGGTGGCGAAGCTGGCCAGCGAGCTCGCCGCCCCCAATGCCGTCTTCGCCGCCGACACCGGACTGCCGACGGTCTGGGCGGCGCGGTATCTGAGCATGGGCGGCGGGCGGCGGCTGCTGGGGTCCTTCGTGCATGGCTCGATGGCCAATGCCCTGGCGCAGTCGATCGGCGCGCAATCGGCCCTGCCGCAGCGCCAAGTGGTGGCCTTCTGCGGCGATGGCGGGCTGGCCATGCTGATGGGCGACCTGCTGACGCTCGCCCAGCAGAAGCTGCCGGTGAAGCTGATCGTCTTCAACAACGCGACGCTGGGCTTCGTCGAGGTCGAGCAGAAGGCCGCCGGCCTGCTGCCCACCGGCACCACGCTGGAGAACCCCAACTTCGCCGCCATGGCGGAAGCCATCGGCATCAAGGGCATCCGCCTGGAAGACCCGGGCGAGGTCGCGGCCGGCCTGGCCGAAGCCTTCGCCCATCCGGGGCCGGTGCTGGTCGACGCCGTCGTCTCCCGCACCGAGCTGCCGCTGCCGCCCGCCATCACCGCCGAAATGGCCAAGGCCTTTTCTCTGTATGCCCTCAAGGCGGTGATGGACGGGCGGGGCCGCGAATTGATCGACCTGGCGAAGAACCAGTTCTGGCGCTAGCCGCGGCGGATGTTCCAGAACAGCGGCAGGGCGAGCACCCGCCCTGACAGGTCGCGGCGATGCGCGGTCGTCAGGAATGTGGCGCCGAGCGGGATGAAGGGCAGCTCGGCCATGGCGACGCGCTGGATCTCCTCTGACTTGGCCTTGCGGGCCGCCTCGTCCGGCGCCTCGAACCAGTCCTCGCGCAGCGTCTCGAGCTGGGGCACGTCGGGCCAGCCGAAATAGGCGCCGCTGCCATTGCCGCGCAGGGCGATGTTCACCGCCGGGTCGGCGAATTCGAACCAGGAGAAGGTGGTGCAGAAGACCGACCAGCCGCCCTTGTCCAGCGGCTCGCGGCTGGCGCGGCGCTGCACCACCGTGCCCCAGTCGGACAGCGCCAGGTCCAGGGTGAAGCCCAGCCGCTGGAAGACATCGGCCACCACCTGGCTGACCGCGGTCACCGAAGGCAGGTCGGTCGGCGCCAGCTGCCGCATCGGCTCGCCCTTGTAGCCGGCCTCGCGCATCAGCTTCTTGGCCAGGTCGAAGTCGCGCCTGCCGGCCAGCGGCTCCAGCCCGACCGCGCTGGCCGAGGCGGTGCCGGGGGTGAAGACCCCGACATTCTCCTGCCAGAGATCCTTGTTGTCGCCGACAACGGAGATAGCGACATCGGACTGGCTGAAGGCCGGCAGCACCGCCTGGCGCAGCGCCTTGTTGTTGAAGGGGCCGTGCAGATGGTTGAAGCGCAGCCCGGGCACCTGCGGGAAGCGGTCCAGCTTCTCGACGGTCAGGTTGCGGTCGCGGCGCATGGCGTCGGCCAGCTCCGGCGGCGGCTGCTCGTACCAGTCGACCTCGCCCGAGCGCAGCGCGGCGGCGGCCGTCGCCGGGTCGGGGATCATGTTCCAGACGACGCGGTCGAAATGCGCGACCTTCGGGCCCGCGGTCAGGCTGACCTCGCCCGAGGGCGCCGGGACGTATTGAGAAAAACGCTCATAGACGGCGCGGCTGCCGGAGACGAATTCCTCCTGGCGGAAGCTGTAGGGGCCGCTGCCGATGATCTCGCGCACCTGCTCGAAGGGGCTGGTGGCGGCCAGGCGCTCCGGCATGATCGCCGCCTGCGGGCCGACCGAGCCCAGCGCATGCAAGAGCTGCGGGAAGGGCTTTTTCAACACGAAACGCAGCCGGCGCTCGTCCAGCGCCACGAGCTCCGCGGTGACGCTTTCCAGCTTCTGGCCCATCGGGCTGCGCTTGGCCCAGCGCTTCAGGCTGGCGACGCAATCCTGGGCGCGGACGGGCGCGCCGTCATGGAAGCGCAGGCCGCCACGCAGGGTCACCGTCCAGGTCAGGCCATCCGCGGACACCTCGGAGCCCTCGGCCATCTGCGGCTGCGGGCGCAGCTGCGCATCCATGCCGTAGAGGCTGTCGAAGACCAGGTAGCCATGCACGCGGGTGACCGCGGCGGTGGTCCAGATCGGGTCCAGCGCCGTCAGCGGGGCGGAGGGCACGAAGATCAGCGTCTTCGCCCGCGAGGCCTGGGCCGCGGCAGGGCGGATCAGGGCGGGTGTCAGCAGCGGCGACACGGCAAGACTTGTCGCGGCGCCCAGCAGGTGGCGTCGTTTCATCAGGCTCGTTCCGTCAGGTGATGCGGCCGCCCCGGCGGCGGCCGCGGAGGGGGCTCAGCCCATGGGGGCCGGCACGAAGCGGATCAGCGCATTGCCGCAGGCGGTGATGTCGCGCACGGCAGGGCCGCCCGGGGTCTCGCAAGTCTCGATGCCGGCCTCGGCCAGGACGCGGCGGGCGGCGGCCAGGTCGGCGACGGCGATGTCGATGGCGGCGCCGGCATTCTCTTCCGATGCCATGACCGGCTGGGGGGCGTCGGCGAAGACGGCGCCCCAGGCGCCAGGGCGCAGCACGCGGAAGACGCCCTGCCCCGTCGCCACTTCCCAGCCGAAGGCATGCTCGACGGGGGCCACGCCGCCGAACATGGCCGACAGACGCGCCAGCACCGGCGCCGGATCGGGTGCGCGATAGGTGACGGCGCCGATGTAGCGCGCGGTGTTGGCGTGCTGCATCCAGGACGGCACCCAGATCAGCTCCGGCTTGTGCTGCTGGCAGAGGAAATGGGAGACGCGGGGCAGTGCCTTGTCGCGCAGCACCTCCAGCTCGACGACGGCTTCGTCCCAGTCGCCGCCGGGCACCTTGACGCGGCGGCGGAAATGGATGGCACCGCTGGGCTCGATGCCGCGGCTCGCCATATCGGCGCGGTCGCCGGCGGCGTCCTTGCTGTGCAGGGCAACCAGAGAAAGACCCTCGCGCTCGGCCAGGGCCTCCTGCATGTGGCGGCCGAAGAAGAAATCGCCGGTGCCGTAGCCGCCGGTCAGGCTCTCGTCATAGACGCTCATCACCTCGAGCAGCGAGCGCTCCAGAACCGCCAGCGTCGTGCTGGTGCCCCAGGGATGCAGCCCGACCGGCGTCATGGTGAAGCCGAGCCGCGCGTAGAAGCCACGGGCGCGCTCGATGTCGCGCACCAGGACCAGCGGGTGATCAATGCCGGGCATTGTGCTCATGCGGCGATCTCCAGCGCAGCCAGGTGCTGCGGATAGGGGTGGCGATGCTGGCCGCGCGCGGCAGCGGGATTGCCGGCGACCGTGGTATGCGGCGGCACGCTGCGCAGCACGACGCTGCCGCTGGCGACGACGGAGGCCTCGCCGACCTCGATATTGCCGAGGATCGTGGCCGCTGCCCCCAGCACCGCGCCGCGGCGGATCTTGGGATGCCGGTCGCCATCGGCCATCAGCGTGCTGCCCAGCGTCACGCCATGCCAGAGGCAGACGCCATCCTCGATCACCGCGGTCTCGCCGACGACCAGCCCGATGCCGTGGTCGAGGAACAGCCCGCGCCCCAGCTTTGCTGCCGGATGAATATCGGCGCCCAGGATAGCGGCGCCGGTCTTGGCGGCGATGGCCAGCTCGGTCTCGCCGTCCTGCCACAGCCGGTGCGCCAGGCGATGCGCCACCAGCATGTGGAAGCCGCGCCCGCCCAGCCAGGTGCCGACCAGCCCGCCGGGCTCGAAGTTCAGCCGGGTGATGGTCTCGAGATCGGCCAGCGCCGCGGCAACGTCGTCCGGCGCCTCGGCGAAGACACGCTCGGCCAGCGCGCCGAGGTCGAGCCAGCCGCCCGGCACCATCCGCCGCAGCAGCCCGGCCAGGCCCCGCGCCGCGTCGGGCGCCAGCGCCGTCTCGCCCAGCCCGGCCGCCAGGGCCGGCACACGATCCGCGAGCGCCGCCGCCTCGGCCTGCAGGACGGGCCAGAGCGTCATGTCAGCCGACATAGCCGAAGGCGACGCCGGGATTGGCCGCGGTCTCCACCCAGACGCTCTTGGTCTGGGTATAGGCCGACAGCGCCTCCCGCCCCGAGGAACGGCCGAAGCCGCTGCGCCCGAAGCCGCCGAAGGGCGAGGCGACATTGATGGTCTTGTAGCTGTTGATCCAGAAGGTGCCGGCCCGCACGCCGGCGGCGACGCGATGCGCCCGCCCGACATCCTGGGTCCAGACCGCCCCAGCCAGCCCGTAAGGCGTGGCATTGGCCAGGGCGATGGCTTCTTCTTCCGTGTCGAAGCCGAGCACCGCCAGCACCGGCCCGAAGACCTCTTCGCGGGCGATGGCGGCATCTGGCGTCACGCCGTCCAGGATGGTGGGGGCGAAGAAGAAGCCACCCGTCTCCTGCAGCGACGCCGGGCAGCCGCCGCCCGAGGCGAGCTGCGCGCCGGCCGCGGTCGCCGCACCCACCATGCTGCCGATCTTGTCCCATTGCCGGCGGTTGTTGATCGGGCCGATCTGCGTGGCGGGGTCGGTCGGCGAACCGACCGGGATGCGGTTGGTGGCGGCGGCCAGGCGCGCGACGAACTCGGCCTGCACGCTGCGCTGCACCAGCAGGCGGGAGCCGGCAACGCAGCTCTGCCCGGCGCCGCCGAAGATGGCGGCCTGGGCGCCGGCGACGGCGCGGCCCAGATCGGCATCGGCGAAGACGATATTGCCCGACTTGCCGCCGAGCTCCAGCACGCTGGGCACGATGTTGCGGGCGGCGGCGGCGGCGATCTGCGCCCCGGCCTCGGCCGATCCCACGAAGACCACCAGCCGCGTGTCGCGATGGCCGACGGCGGCGGCGCCGGTGGTCGGGCCGGCGCCGGCCAGGATGCTGACCAGCCCGCGCGGGATTTCCTTGACGTTGTCGATCAGCGCGCCGAGCGCCAGGCTGGTCAGCGGCGTCAGCTCGGAGGGCTTCAGCACCACCGCATTGCCGGCGCAAAGCGCGGGCGCGATCTGCCAGCCGGCGGTGAAGATCGGCGCGTTCCAGGGGGTGATCTGCACCACCGTGCCGAAGGGCTCCGGCCGCGTGTAGTTCAGGTGGCTGCTGGGGACGGGAATAACCTCGCCATGCAGCTTGTCGGCCCAGCCGGCATAGTACTCGAACATTTCCGCCACCTTGGCGACCTCGCCGCGGGTGTCGCGGATCGGCTTGCCGGCGGAAAGGGTCTCGAGCTCCGCCAGGGCCTCGGCGTTCTGGCGGACCAAGCGCGCCACCTCCCACAGCGCGCGGCCGCGGGCGGCGGCGGTCATGCCCCACCAGGCGCGCTGAGCGGTCGCCGCCGCCGCCATCGCCGCATCGACGACGGAGGCGCCGGCATCGGCAAACGACAAAATCACGCGGCCGTCGGCGGGGTTGACCAGGTCGAGCGCAGCGCCGGTGCCGGGCAGGACGTCACCCGCCACGAAGCTGCCGACCTTGCCGCCGGGCAGCAGCTGGGAGAGCAGGGCCTCGACGCGCGGGGCGCTGCTGGTCAGGGTGGCGCCATCGGGCATCAGATCGGCTCCTTGCGGAAATCGGCCATGTGGGTGAAGTCGTCGGTGTCGGCGATGCGCGGCGTGCTGTCGCGCCAGATGCGGGCGACCTCGGCCGAGAGCGGCAGGGCGACGCCGGAAGCCTCGGCCATCTCGACCGCCAGCCGCACGTCCTTGCGCATCAGCCCGGCGCTGAAGCCGCTGTCGAAGCTGCCGGGCAGGATCCAGCGCGGATACATCGCCTCGCTGATGGCGCTGCGGCCCGTCGCGGCATTGACCACGGCCAGGGCGTCAGCGGCGGAGAGGCCGGCGGCCTCGGACAGGCGCATCGCCTCGCCGGTGGTGACCAGATGGGCGGCGACCAGCAGGTTGTTGACCAGCTTGGCGATGTTGCCGGCGCCGGACGGCCCGACATGCACCGCCTTGGCCGACATGGCGTCCACCACCTTCTGCACGATGGCCAGGTCCGCCGCCTCGCCGCCGATCATCATGGTGAGCGACCCCGTCGCCGCCCCCGCCGGCCCGCCGCTGACCGGCGCGTCGAGCAGCGCGTGGCCGGCCGCCGCCAGCGTCGCCGCCAGCCGCCGCGTGGTCACCGGGTCGGAGGTCGAGGTGTCGATCACCACCACCTTGCGGTCGCGCCGCCGCAGCAGCCCGCCGGGGGCGGTGGCCACCGCCTCGACATCCTTCGCGTAAGGCAGCGAGAAGACCAGCGCATCGGCCTGGCCGAGCACGGCATTGAGCTCGGGCACGAAGCTGACGCCGGCGGCCTCGATCTGGGCGCGGCGCGCCTCGCTGATGTCATAGCCCAGCACCGTGAAGCCGGCCTTGGCCAGGGTGGCGGCCATGCCCAGGCCCATATTGCCCAGCCCCACCACGCCGATCGTCTGCACCTGCATCATCCGCTCCACCGAACCGTAACAAAGCCTCGCTTGGCCGCGGGGGTGACGACAAGCCGCAGTTTCCGCACGAAGCGTTGCCTTTTCGGCAACGCTACACGCGTTTGTCACCGCGGCCCCCCGGGGTGGGGCCATGGACAGGCGCGGGCGCGGCCGGTCATCTGTCACGCTATCGTCGCGAAATTCGCGGCCCGAGGAGCAGCCAGCGCCCATGACCCCGACAGCATGACCGAGCATTCATGACAGACCCTGGGGACCGGCGGCCGATCGCGGCCCGCAACCTGGCGGTGATGGAGCGGCTGGCCGGCTGGCTGATCCGGCAGGAGGCTTCCCCCAACGCGATCTCCGGCTGGGGGATGGTGGCCGGCCTGGGCGCAGGGCTGGCCCTGGCGGCGACGGCCTGGGCGCCGGGCGCGGCCTGGCTGTTCTGGCTGCTGGGCGCGCTGGGCATCCAGCTGCGGCTGCTGGCCAATCTGCTGGACGGCATGGTGGCCGTTGGCCGCGGCGTCACCTCGCCGGTCGGCGAGCTGTGGAACGAGGTCCCCGACCGCGTTTCCGACAGCGCCGTGCTGCTGGGTCTTGGGGTGGCTGCCGGCAGTTGGGGCCTGGGCGCGGCGGCGGCGCTGGCGGCCATGGCCACCGCCTATCTCCGCGCCATGGGCAAGGCCGCCGGCGCGCCGAGCGATTTCCGTGGCCCCATGGCCAAGCAGCAGCGCATGGCGCTCTGCACCGCGCTGGCGGTCTGGTGCGCGCTGGTGCCGGCCTCCTGGAGCCATGGAATTCAGCTGCCGGTCATCGTGCTCTGGGTGATCCTGGCGGGCTCGCTGCTGACCTGCTGGCGGCGGCTGTCGGGCACGGCACGGGCGCTGCGGGGGGGACGGGCATGAACGGGACGCTGGCCATTCCCACCGCGCCGCCGGGCTTCGGGCGCGCCTTCGAGCATCCGGTCACCCAGGGCATCGTCATCGCGACGGTCGGCGTGCTGGTCGCCGCCTCGCTGATCATCCTGGCGCTGCAGCTGACCCACCGCATCGGGCCAGCGCTGCGCAAGGAATTGTGGCTGCGCACCGGCGCCTGGGGCGTGCTGCTGCCGCTGATGCTGGGGCCGGTGCTGGCGGGGCGCGAATGGACCATCGCCGCCGTCACCCTGCTCGGCATCTTCTGCCTGCGCGAATACGACCGCGCCACGGGGCTGTTCCGCGAATACCTGCTGGCCGGCGTCGTCGCGCTCGGCATCCTGCTGGTGAATTTCGCCGCCCTCGACCACTGGTACGGCTTCTATGTCGCGCTCTGGCCGCTGATGGGCGTGCTGATCGCGGTGGCCACCATCCCGCAGGACCGGCCGGAGGGCTATATCCAGCGCGTGGGCCTCGCCACCTTCGCCTTCATGCTGTTCGGCGCGGGCCTCGCGCATCTCGGCTACATGGCGAACGACCCGGGCTATCGCCCGCTGGTGCTGCTGCTGCTGACCGCCGTGGCGCTGAACGACGTCGCCGCCTTCACCTTCGGCAAGCTGTTCGGCCGGCGGAAGATGCTGCCGGCGACCAGCCCGAACAAGACCATCGCCGGCGCGCTGGGGGCGCTGACCACCACCACCCTGCTGGTCGCCTTCGTCTCCGGCCCGATCTTCGCCGGGACCGCGATGGAACCGCTCTGGCTGCGGCTGGTGCTCGGCGTCATCGTCTCCGTGGCCGGGCAGCTGGGCGACCTGATGCTGTCCTCGATCAAGCGGGATCTGGGCATCAAGGACATGGGCACGGTGCTGCCCGGGCATGGCGGCGTGCTGGACCGTTTCAACAGCCTGCTGCTGGTCTCGCCGGCGGTGTTCCATTTCCTGCGCTGGATCATGGATCTGGGCGCCGCCGGCCCGCACCGGCTGATCACCGGGTGAGCGTGCGATGAAATGGGAGCTGCGCCCGGCGCGCGACCTCGGCCTGAGCCCGATGGACCGGCTGCGCTCCCAGGGGCGGGAGGCTGGCCTCGGCAGCCTGGCCGCGCAAGGCGTCTGGCGGCGGATGGTGCGGGGCTACCTGGCCGTCGCGCACCGGCTGGTGGTGGAGGGGCGCGAGAACCTGCCGCCCGCGCCGCCCTATGTGCTGATCGGCAACCACAGCAGCCATCTGGACGCGCTGACGCTGTGTTCCGTCCTGCGCGGTGCCGCGGCGCGGCGTGGCTATGCGCTGGCCGCCGGCGACTTCTTCTTCAGTTCCGGCGCGTCCTCCGCCTTCGCCGCCTATGCGGTGAACGCCCTGCCCGTCTGGCGCCGCCGCACCACGCGGAAGGAGCTGAACACGCTGCGCGACCGCCTGGTCGAGGACTCTCTCGTCTATATCCTCTTTCCCGAAGGCACCCGCAGCCGCGACGGCGAAATGGCAAAATTCCAGATGGGACTGGGGACACTGGTCGCGGGGACGCCAGTGCCGGTGGTGCCCTGCTATCTGGAGGGCGCCCATAAGGCCTGGCCGCCGGATGCCAGATTCCCGAAGCCTTCGCCGCTGGTGCTGCGCATCGGCAAGCCCTTGCACTTCGCCGGGCAGCCCAACGAGAAAGCCGGCTGGGCCGCCATCGCGGAGCAGTCCGAAGCAGCGGTGCGGGCGCTGATCCGCTGAGGCCTCAGCCCGCCGGCCCTACCAGGATCGGCGCGAAGCTGTCTGCCTGGGACAGCTGAAGATCGCCTTCGCGGGCGAGTTCCAGGGCGGCGACGAAGGTGCTCGACAGGTCGCCGCTGCGCCGCCGCCGGGGGAGGAATTTCTGCAGGTCCCGCGGCCTGTCGAGACCCGGCAGCAATTCCCGGAAATGCGCCAGCGCGTCGGGGATGCGCCATAGGTCCTGCGGTGGCGGGCGATAGGTCGCGGAAAAGGATTCTCCACGCGGCAGCGGCCCTTCCAGCAGCACCAGCAGGGCTTCGAAAAAGGCGAGCTGCGCCGCCGCCCTTGGCGGGCCGACTGGCCGCTCCGGCGCGCCACGCGCGAAGACGTCGCGGCCGAGCTGCGGGCGGGCCGAGAGCGCCGCCGCAGCCGACCGCATCGCCGCGAGCGTCTCCAGCTGGGCCAGGCGGCGGCTGGCTTCCTGCTCGGCCTCGACGGCTTCCTCAGGGTTGCGCGGGGCGAGCAGGCGGGATTTCAGCAGCACCAGCTCGGCCGCCATCACCAGCCAGTCGCCGCGCTGCGCCAGCGGCACCCGGCCGGCGCTGTCCTGCAGGGCGGTGGCCAGCTGGTCGGTGGCCTCGGCGATGGAGAGCGCCGCCAGGTCGATGCGCTTGCGCCCCAGCATCTCGAGCAGGAAGTCGAGCGGGCCTTCGAAGCCCTCCAGGCTCAGAAGCGGCGCATCAGATGTCGTCACGAGGAGGCATCGTCGTAGATCGGCCGCAGATCGAAGATCAGATCCGGCCAGGCGCGGCGCAGCCTTCGCAGCGCCTGCCAGGGCGACCAGTCGGCGGAGAAGAATTCCAGCTCGACCCGGCCGCTGCGGGTCAGGCGGCGATCCTCGGAGGGCAGCGCCCGCACCTGGCGCAGCGCCCGCAGCGTGCCCCAGCGCTGCCACAGCCAGGCGCGCGCCTCGACATCGTCCGGGCCGCGGCGCAGCAGGCTTTCGGGGATCGGCAGCAGCCGGTGCAGGTCGAAGGGGCAGCGCCGGTCGGTGGCGGCACGGGCCAGCAGCGCCGCCTGGTTGGCGCCGGCCGCGTCGCGCAGCCGCCGTGCCAGCAGGCGCGCGCCCGCAGGGCTGATCGCCGGCGGGCCTTCCACAGGCGCCAGCAGCTGCAGCCGCCAGTCTTCCTCGAGCCGCTCCAGGTCGAGATGCCAGGGGATCTCGCCCGGCCCGGCGGCGGCCTCTGAGAAAGCGGCCATCGGCCCGGCCGGGCCGCTGACGGTCAGGCGGTGGCGCAGCCAGTCGGTCCAGTCGGGCGCGAGCGGATCGCTGGCCAGGGCTCAGAGATCCAGCAGCCGCGCCGGGCTTTCGGCGGTGATCTTGGCGCGGCGGCGGTAGGATTGCGTGGTGCTGAAGTCGCTCTGCCGGGCGTGCTGCATCACCTGCTCGTCGCGGGCGCCGTTCAGATAGGCCTCGGTGATGAAGCCGGCGCGAAGCCCGTGCGGCGACAGGCGCTCGGCCGCGTCCACCGTGATGCCGGCGCGCTCCGCCCGGCGGCGCAGGATGCGCCAGACGCCCTGGTCGCCGAGGCGCCCCTCCAGCGTGCCGGCGGCGGTGACGCGGCGGAAGACGGCGCCATAGTCGATGCGGGCGCGCTTCAGCCATTCCTCGACGGCGCGCACCGGGCAGGAGAGCGGGTTGTTGCCGCGCGGGATGCCCAGCCGCGCGCCCTCCCCCTCCTGGTCGCGCTTGGAACGCGGGATCTCCAGCGTCATGCCCTCGCTGGTGAAGCGGAGGTGCTCGCGGTCGATGGCGACCAGCTCCGACCGGCGCAGCGCCGCGGCGAAGCCCAGCAGGAACAGCGCGCGGTCGCGCAGGCCCGCCAGATCGGTGCCGCAGGCGCGCAGCAGCTGCTTGACCTCGACCGAGGTGAGCGCCGCCGCCGGCCGCGTCGGCTTGCCATGGCTGGCGAGGATCCCGCGCAGCGTGGCGCGGATGGCGGGATGTCCCGGCTGCCAGGGCAGATTGGCCTGGCGATGCGCATGGGCGATGGCGGCCAGCCGCCGCTTCAGCCCGCTGCGGCCGAGGCTGCCCGCCAGGCTCGCCAGATGCGCCGCGATCAGCACCGGATCGGCCGGCAGGGCGGGCTGGTCCAGCCCGTCGCACCAGGCCGCGAAGGCGCGCCAGTCGCTGGCATAGGCGCGGCGGGTGTTCTCCGACAGCGACTTGCCGGCATAGGCGGCGGCCTGGGCGATGGCGGCGCCCAGCGGCCCCGCCAGCAGCGCGGCGGCCTCGGGCGGGGCCTGCTGCAGCACCCGCGCGAGGGATTTGTCGTCAGCGGCATGGCGATGTCCCATGCCGCGGTTCTGCCAGAGAGCCCGGCCCCGGGGCAAGGGATGCCGCCGCTTCCGCCGCCCCCGGCCACATGCGAGGCTGGCCGCGGAACGACGAGGAATCGGCATGGAGATCCTGGTGGTGGGGGCCGGCGTCGCCGGGCTGAGCCTGGCGCTGACGCTGCAGCGCGGCGGCCGGCCGGTGACGGTGATCGACCCGCTGCCGCCGGCGGGCGGCGCCAGCTTCGGCAATGCCGGCATGATCAGCGCCGACACCGCCATCCCCATCGCCCTGCCGGGGATGCTGCCGCGGGTGCCGGGCTGGCTGCTCGATCCGGACGGCCCGCTGGTGGTGCGGCCGCGCCACCTGCCGCGCGCCCTGCCCTGGCTGGCGCGCTGGATGGCCGAGGGCCGCGCCGCCGCCGCGACGCGCAATGCCGACGCCATGCGCGCCTTGCACAAGGATTCCTTTGGTCACTGGCGGGCGCTGCTGGGTGATGCCGATTGTTCGGACCTGATCCGGCAGACGGGACAGGCCTATCTCTGGGAGGACGCCGCCCCGCCGCCGGGCCACACCTTCGAGGACGGGCTGCGGGCGCGGCATGGCGTGGAGACCCGGCTGCTCGACCGCGGCGAACTGGAAAACCTGTTTCCGGGGATCGCGCCGAGCGTCAATCGCGGGCTGCTGCTGCCGGGCAATGGCCAGACGGTCAATCCCGGGCGGCTGGTGCAACGCCTCGCGGAAAAATTCCTGGAAGCCGGCGGCGCGCTCCGCGCCGAGCGGGTGCTGAAGCTGCTGCCGGCGGCGCCGGGCTGGCGGGTGCTGACCAATATCGACAACCACGACGCCGCGGTGGTGGTGGTGGCCGGCGGCGTCTGGTCGAAGCCGCTGCTGGCGCCGCTGGGCTACCGCCTGCCGATCGAGCCCGAGCGCGGCTATCACGCGCTGCTGCCGGCGCCCTCGGTCACCCTGCCGATGACGGTGACGCTGAAGAGCCGCGGCTTCGGCCTGACCTCCATGGAGATGGGGCTGCGTGCCGCCGGCACGGTGGAATTCGCCGGCATCGAGGCGCCGCCCGACGAGCGCCGGGCCGAGGCGCTCGTCGGCCAGGTGCGCGCCATCTTCCCGGGCATCACCCACGGCCCGCCGAAATTCTGGATGGGGCATCGCCCGGGCACGCCGGACAGCCTGCCGCTGCTGGGCGGCGTGCCGCGGCACGGCGGGCTTTTCCTCTGCTGCGGTCACGGGCATTTCGGCCTGACCGGGGCGCCGGCAAGCGCCGCCCTCGTCGCGGCGATGATCAACGGGCGGAAGCCGCCGATCGATCCGGCGCCCTATGCGCCGGGGCGGTTTCTCTAGGCGCCGTCGCCCAGCAGCGCCTGAATCCGCCCCGCCAGCGCCTCCATGGCAAAGGGCTTGGTCATCAGATGCATCCCCGGCTCGAGTTGGCCCTCGCCGATGACGACGCTCTCGGCATAGCCGGTGATGAACAGCACCGGCAGGCCGGGACGCAGCGCCCGCCCGGCATCGGCCATCTGCCGGCCGTTCATGCCGCCCGGCAGGCCGACATCGGTGACCAGCAGGTCGATGCGCTGCTCGGCGCGCAGGTGTTCCAGACCGCCGGCGCCATCCGCCGCCTCCAGCGCGGTGTAGCCCAGATCCTCCAGCACCGTGCGCAGCAGCATGCGCAGCGTCGGCTCGTCGTCGACCACCAGCACCGTGCCGGCCCGCGCCGGCCGCGGCGAGGCCAGGTCGGCCGGCGGCTCGGCACCCGATGCGCCCTCGGCCTCGCCCTGGTGGCGCGGCAGGTAAAGCAGCAGGGTGGTGCCCTGCCCGGGCGTGGTGCGGATCTCGGCCTGGCCGCCGGACTGGCGGACGAAGCCGTAGATCATCGACAGGCCGAGCCCGGTGCCCAGGCCCAGCGGCTTGGTGGTGAAGAAGGGGTCGAAGGCGCGGCGCGCCACCTCGGGGTCCATGCCCGTGCCGCTGTCGCTGACCGAGAGCGCCAGATAGGGGCCGGGCGGCAGCTCCAGCCGGCGGGCGGCGGCGCCTTCCAGCCGCAGGTTCTCGGTGACGATCCGCAGGGTGCCGCCGTCGGGCATGGCGTCGCGCGCATTGATGCAGAGGTTGAGCAGCGCGTTCTCGAGCTGGTTGGGATCGACCAGCACGGTCCAGAGATCGGGGTCCGCGGCCAGCTCGGTGCGGATCGCCGGACCCATGGTGCGCTCGACCAGCTCGGTCATGCCGGCGATCAGCCGGTTCACGTCGATCGGCTTCGGGTCGAGCGTCTGCCGGCGCGAGAAGGCCAGCAGCCGGTGGGTCAGCGCCGCCGCCCGACGCGCCGCCTCCTGGGCCGAGCCGATGAAGCGGCCGAGATCGTCGGTCTGGCCGCGCGCGACCCGGAACTGCAGCAGCTCCAGGCTGCCGGTGATGCCGGTCAGCATGTTGTTGAAGTCATGCGCCAGGCCGCCGGTCAGCTGGCCGACGGCCTCCATCTTCTGGCTCTGGCGCAGCTGCTCCTCGGCCAGCTGCAGGGCTTCGGCCTGCTCGCGCTCGGCGGTGAAGTCGCGGCCGCCGGCATTGACCATCCCCTCGCCCGGCACGGCGTTCCAGGCGATCCAGCGATGGCCGCCGTCGCGATGCCGCAGCCGGGTGTCGAAGCGGCAGCCGGCCAGCCCCCCGGCCATGCGCTGCAGCGCGTCTCCCAGCGCCGCGCGGTCGTCCGGATGCAGCAGATCGGCCAGGTCCTGGCCGACCAGCGCGGCCTCCTCCCAGCCGAGCACCGCGGTCCAGGCCGGGTTGACCACGACGATGCGGCCGTCGAGGCGCGCCACCAGCATCAGGTCGGTGGTCAGCTGCCACAGCCGGTCGCGGTCGGCGGTGCGCTCGGCGACGCGGCGCTCCAGCGCCGCGTTCATCTCGGCCAGCCGCGCGCGCTCCTGGCGCAGCGCCCGCTCGGCCAGAACCTTGCCGGTGCTTTCCATCACCGTGTCGATCATGCCGACGACGCGGCCCGCCTTGTCGCGGATCGGGCTGTAGCAGAAGGTGAAGAAGGCCTCCTCGGCATAGCCGTGCCGGTCGGTGCGCATCGCATAGTCCTCGATGAAGGTCGAGGTGCCGGCCATGGCGCGCTCGGCGATCGGGCCGATCTGCTCCCAGGTGTCCTGCCAGACCTCGGCCATGGGCCGGCCCAGCGCGTCAGGCTTGGCGCCCAGCAGCGGCAGATAGGCATCGTTGTAGATGCTGATCAGCGCCGGGCCCCAGAACAGGCATTTCGGGAAATGCGACGCCAGCGCCAGGTCCACCGCCAGGCGCAGCGCCGAAGGCCATTTGGCGATCGGGCCGAGCGGCGTGGTTTCCCAGGGGAAGTCGCGGATGCGCGCGGCCATGGCGCTGGCCGTCGCCGGGAAAGGCGCGGCGGCTTCGGCCAGGGCCGGCGAGGGGCTGCCGGAAGTGGACGCGATCATGCGGCGATCCGGGGGCTGGCGGGACGCGGCGCGCCGGAGACCCCGGCGCCCGAGGAGCGATGCCATGACCCCCCCACCCCTGTCAAAGCCCTCCGCCGCCAGCCGGCCGGCAGCCTATTCGAAAGAGGGCGCCACCATCAGCCCTCCGTCGCGCCACAGCCGGTTCGGCCCGCCCTCGCGCGGGATCTGCACCGGCGCGGCGGGGCCGAGGTTGCGGTCGTAGAGCTCGGCATAGTTGCCGACCTGGCGGATCGCCTCATAGGCCCAGGCCGGATCGAGGCCCAGCGCGCGGCCCAGCGCACCATCCTGGCCGAGCAGCCGCCGCGTCTCCGGATCGGTGCCCCCGGCGCGGCGCTCCGCGACATTGGCCGAGGTGATGCCGCGGGCCTCGCCGCCGACCAGGGCATTCAGCGTCCAGCGCACCACGCTGGCCCAGGGCGCGTCGTTGCCGCGCACCACCGGGCCGTTCAGCGCCACGGTGATGGTCTCCGGCAGGATCAGGTGCTGCGACGGGTCGCGCAGCCCCTTGATGCGGGCCTGCAGCGTCGACTTGTCGGTGGTGTAGGCGTCGCAGCGCCCGGCCTCATAGGCGCCGATGGCCTCGGGCGCGGTCTCGAAGACGACGGGGGTGAAGGCCACACCCTGCGACCGGAAGTAATCGGCCAGGTTGCGCTCGGTGGTGGTGCCGCTCTGGGTGCAGATGCTGGCGCCCGACAGCGCCTTGACGTGGGCGATGTTCAGCGCGCGCCGCACCAGGAAGCCCTGGCCGTCATAGAAGGTGGTGCCGGTGAAGGCGAGGCCCAGCGCCGCCTCGCGCCCCAGGGTCCAGGTGACCGAGCGCGACAGCAGATCGACCTCGCCCGACTGCAGCTGGGTGAAGCGGGCGACCGGGGTGGCCGGCTTGAAGGTCACCTTCGAGGCGTCGCCCAGCACGGCGGCGGCCACGGCGCGGCAGACATCGACGTCGAGGCCGCGCCACTCGCCCTGGCTGTCCATGGCGAAGAAGCCGGGAAAGCTTTCGCCTACGCCGCAGAACAGGCGGCCGCGCTCGCGCACCTGCTCCAGGGTGCCGGCATCGGCCGCCATCGGCGCCAGGCCGCCGGCCAGCGCCGCCAGGGGGAAGAGGACGCTGCGCATGGACCGGGTTCCGTTCGCGAGGGAGGGTGACCAACGCATCAAAGCGCAATCCGCCCTGCCTCGCCAGCGTCAGGCCTTTCGGTATTCACACCTGCGCAGGCCGGGCCTATCCTCGATGAATTGATTGTCATGCTTGAGAACAGGTGAAATACCATGATGTGGAAGTGGTCGGTTGCCGCTGTCGCTCTTCTCTGTGCCGCCCCGCTGCAGACTGTCGCTGCCGCCGACCTGACCATGGGCAACAGCGCCTTCCCGCTGTCGGTCGACCCGCATTTCTACAACGGCATTGCCGACCGTAACCTGTCGCTGCATGTCTTCAGCCGCCTCATCGAGCAGCGCGGCGACATGTCCCTGGCCCCGGGCCTGGCGACCGAGTGGAAGCTGGTCTCCGACACCGTCTGGGAATTCACCCTGCGCCCCGGCGTGACGTGGTCGGACGGCCGGCCGGTGACCGCGGATGACGTGGTCTTCTCGCTGAACCGCTCGGCCAATATCCCGAACAGCCCGCTGGGCTACGCCCCGTTCACCCGTGACATCGCGTCGGTGGAAGCGGCCGGCCCGGGCGTGGTGCGGATCACCACCAAGCAGCCCTCGCCCAACCTGCCGATCAACATGACCGCCATCTCGATCGTCGCGAAGCACGCGGTCGAGGCCGGCGAGAACGATTTCGACGGGCTGCGCGCCGCGGTCGGCACCGGCCCCTATCGCGTCACCCGCTTCCTGAAGAACGAGCGCGTCGAGCTGGAGCGCAACCCGAACTGGTGGGGCGACCGGCCGGAATGGGACCGCGTCTCGATGCGCTTCATCGCCAATGAGGGCGCCCGCAGCGCGGCGCTGCTGTCCGGCGACGTCGACCTGATCGACAGCCCGTCGCGCAACGACCTGCCGCGCTTCCGCCAGGACAGCCGCTTCCGCGTCGCCTCCACCCCGGGCAACCGCTCGATCCTGCTGCTGCCGAACTTCGAGGCGGACAGCAGCCCGCAGGCCGCCGACAATGACGGCAAGCCGCTGCCCGCCAACCCGCTGCGCGACATCCGCGTCCGCCGGGCGCTGAGCCACGCCATCGACCGCGTCTCGCTGGCCGAGCGCGTGCTGGAGGGCACCGCCCAGGCGGCCGGGCAGTTCATGTGGCCGGGCGCCTATTCCTACACGCCCGACATCGCCATCCCCGCTTTCGACCAGGCCCGCGCCCGCGCGCTGCTGGCCGAGGCCGGCTTCCCCCAGGGCTTCCGCCTGACGCTGAGCGCCTTCGCCGACCGCCCGGACTTCCGCACCGTCGCCCAGGCGATCGCCCAGATGTGGAGCCGCGTCGGCGTGCGCACCACCGTCGACGCCATCCCGGCCTCGGTCTATCTGGGCCGCGGCGCCAAGCATGAATTCGCCATGCCCTTCTTCAGCTGGGGCATCAGCACCGGCGAGGCCGGCTACGCCCTGACCAACATGTTCACCACCATGGACCGCACCACCGGCCGGGGCCCGGCGAACTGGGGCGCCTACTCCAACCCGGCGCTGGACACGCTGATCGACCGCTCGCTGTCCACCATGGACGATGCCGCGCGCGAGAAGCTGCTGATCGAGGCGCAGAAGATCGTGGCCGACGACGTGGCCGGCATCCCGCTGTACCAGCTGGTGAACTTCTGGGCGACGCGCGCCAGCATCACCTACGAGCCGCGCCAGGATCAGCGGACGGTGGCTTTCTCGGCGACGACGACGAAGTAAGAGACTGGCAGGTCGGGGGAATGAATTCCCCCGAACCCCCTTCTTTTTTCTGATCACCGGCCGTTGTATGACCTGCGCCCCGACGGATGCGTCACACAGTCATCATGGCGGGGCGCATTTTTTATGAGTGCAGCGTCCCGCTTTGCCGGGAGACCGCGGCAGCGCTGACAGAAAAAAGAAGGGGTCCAGGGGAATTCATTCCCCTGGCCTTTTTCTGTCTTCTCTTAAACCCCGTATTTCTTGAACCAAGCCAGCATCCTTCCCCAACCATCCTCCGCGATCTCCTTGCGGTAGCTGGGGCGGTAATCCGCGTGGAAGCCGTGCGGCGCGTCCGGGAAGACGACGATCTCCACGGTCTTGCCCGCTGCCCGCGCCTTCTCCGCCGCGGCTTGGACGGTGGCCGGCGGGATGCCGGTGTCGGCGGCGCCGTAGAGGCCCAGCAGCGGCGCCTTCAGCTCGGCCGCCACGTCGGTCGCGGTGCGCGGCTGGATGGCGCTGGTGGCGCCGGCGACCGGGCCGTACCAGGCGACGGCCGCCTTCAGCTTCGCATTGTGCGCGGCGTAGAGCCAGGTGTTGCGGCCGCCGCGGCAGAAGCCGGTGACCGCCAGGCGGGATGCGTCGCCGCGGCCCTCGGTCGTAGCCCAGGCGAGCGCGCTGTCGAGGTCGGACAGCACGGTGGCGTCGGGCGCCTTGCTGATGACGTCGCGGACGATGGTGGCGGCGTCGGTCATCTTCGACAGATCGGCCAGGCGCGCATAGAGCTCGGGCGCGACGGCCAGGTAGCCGGCCTTGGCCAGGCGGCGGCAGGTGTCCTTGATGTACTCGTGGACGCCGAAGATCTCCTCGATCACCAGCACCACCGGGAAGGGGCCGGCGCCTTCGGGGCGGGCGTAGTAGGTGGGCATGCGGCCATCGGCCACCGGGACCTGCACCTCGCCGGCGGAGAGCCCTTGCGTGTCGGTGCTGATGACCTGGGCGCTGGCGCCGTGGGGCACGGCCAGGGTCAGGCCGGTCATCAACGAGGTCATCATGAAGCCGCGGCGGGCCAGGTCGCCCAGCAGCGGGTTGGGGGCGGGCATCAGCCCGTCCAGGCCGTGGAGGTCGTTCATCGCCGGTCGCTCCTGCGGGGGGGGTTTCCGGCGATGCTAGACCTGCGTTCAGCGGCTGAACAGCCGGCCGCGCTCGGCATAGAGGACGCAGGCCAGCGCCGCGATGCCGCAGGCGGCGAGGCCGGTGAGCATGGGCACGGCGGTTCCGTTGAAGTGCTGGCCGATCCAGAAGCCGATGAGGGCGCCGCCCAGGGTGGTGACGAAGCCCTGCACCGCCGAGGCCGTGCCGGCGACATGGCCGAGCGGCTCCATGGCCAGCGCGCCGAAATTGGGCACCGCCAGGCCGAAGCAGAACATCAGGGGCGCCTGCAGCAGGATGAAGGTCCAGAGCGTCTCGTAGCCGGCCAGCGCCACCAGCGCATGGAGCGTGCCGATGACAATGTAGCCCAGCAGCGCCAGGTGGCTGATGCGGCGCGAGCCGTGGCGGACCACGACGCGGGCATTGGTCAGGGAGGCCATGGCCATGAAGCCGGCGATGAGGGCGAAGACGGCGGGAAACAGCGCCTCGGCGTGGAAGACATCGGCGAAGAGCTGCTGCACCGAGTTGATGAAGCCAAAGATGCAGCCCAGCATCATGGTCATCGCCAGCATGTAGCCGACGGCACTGCGGTGCCCGAGCACGGCGCCGAAGGCGCGCGCCACGCGGCCGGGGTTGATCGGCATGCGGTCGGCCGGGTTCAGCGTCTCCGGCAGGCGGAAGGTCACCCAGGCGGAGACCAGCGCGCCGAACAGGGCGAGGACCCCGAAGATCCAGGGCCAGGGTGCGACGGCGACGATCGCCTGGCCGATCGAGGGGGCGATGATCGGCACCGCCAGGAAGACGATGAAGGACAGCGACATGACGCGCGCCATCTGCGGCCCGGCATAGCGATCGCGCACGATGGAGATGGTCAGCACCCGCGCCCCCGCCGCCCCCACCCCCTGCGCCGCGCGGGCCAGCAGCATGCTGTCCAGCGTCGGCGCCAGGGCGCAGGCGATGCTGCAGAGGGTGTAGATCACCAGCCCGGCCAGCAGCACTGGCTTGCGGCCGAAGCGGTCGGCCAGCGGCCCGTAGAAGATCTGCGCCGCGCCGAAGCCCAGCAGATAGGCGGTGATGATCCATTGCCGGTCGTTGTCGGCGACGATGCCCAGCGACTGCCCGATGGCGGGCAGCGCCGGCAGCATGGAATCGATGGCCAGCGCATTGACCGCCATCAGCGCCGCGATCAGCGCGACGAATTGCCGGAAGCCCATGCCGCCGCCGCGGGCCGGTTGGTCACGCACCTGTCGGTCTCCCCTGCCCCCAAGGCCTGGACGCCGACGCCGCCCCGCGGATTGCCAAGGGGGGGAGCGTCGCCGCGGCCTTCAGGGTGTCACTGTCGTATGGCTGCCGCCCTCAGCGCCAGCCGCCGCCGAGGACCTTGTACAGGGTCACCAGGCTGGCCAGCCGGTCGCGCCGCAGGGTGATCAGGGTCTGCTGGGCGGCATAGAGCTCGCGCTGCGAGTCCAGCGTGGTCAGGTAGCTGTCCACGCCGCTGCGGAAGCGAAGTTCCGCCAGTCGGTAGCTGTCGGCATAGGCATCGGTCAAGCCCTGCTGCGCGGTCAGCTGCTCGCCATAGGTGCCGCGGGCGGCCAGCGCGTCGGCCACCTCGCGGAAGGCGGTCTGGATCGCCTTCTCGTAATTGGCGACCTGGATGTTGCTCTGCACCTTGGCGAGGTCGAGACTCGCCTGGTTGGTGCCGCCGGAGAAGATCGGGATGTCGATGGACGGCGCGAAGCTCCAGCTGCCCGAGCCGGGCTGGAACAGCCGCGACAGCGCGGCGCCGGCCGTGCCGTAGTTGCTGGTCAGGGTGATGGAGGGGAAGAAGGCCGCGCGCGCCGCGCCGATATCGGCATTGGCGGCCTGCAGGCTGTGCTCGGCCGAGAGCACGTCGGGGCGGCGGATCAGCAGCTCCGACGAGAGCCCCGCCGGCACGTCGGCCAGCATCAGCCCCGAGGACAGGCTGCTGGCCGGCAGGTCGGCCGGGATCGGCTGGCCCAGCAGCAGCGCCAGGGCATTCTCGTCCTGCGCCAGCTGGCGGGTGTATTGCGCCTGGTTGGCGCGCGCCGTCTCCACCGCGGTCTGCGCCTGGCGCAGCGTCAATGCGGTCGCCGTGCCGCCGGCGGTCACCGCCTGGGTCAGGCGGTAGGACTGCTCCTGGCTGGCCAGGGTCTGCTTCGTCAGGGCCAGCAGCTCGCGGTCGGCCAGCACCGTCAGCCAGGCATCGGCCACCTGGGCCACCAGCGTGATCTGCGCGGCGCGCCGGGTTTCTTCCAGCGCCAGGTAGTCTTCGAAGGCGGCGCGGCTCTGGCTGCGGACGCGGCCGAAGAGGTCGAGCTCCCAGGCGGTGAAGCCGAGGCCGGCGCTCCAGCTCCGGCTGGTCACCGGGCTGGTGCGGCCGGTGGCGGCGCCGCCCGCCAGGTCGGCCGGGGTCTGGCCGTAGCTGACGCCGCTGCTGGCGCCGAAGGAGGGGAACAGCCCGCCCCGCTGCGCCCGGTAGGTCGCCTCGGCGGCGGCGACATGCAGCGTCGAGACGCGCAGGTCGCGGTTGCTCTCCAGCGCGATGCCGACCAGGCGGCGCAGCGCGGGATCAAGGAAGAAGTCCTGCCAGGCGATGCTGTCGGCCGTCTGCGCGCCGGACGCCGGGGCCGCATAGGCGGCGCCCGTCGGCCAGCTGGCGGAGACCGGGGAAGCCGGCCGGACATAGTCGGGGTCCAGCGAGCAGCCGGCCAGCAGCAGTGCCGCGAGGCCCAGCAGAGGAGTGGTGCGGACCATGGTGCTCAGGACTCCAGGCTCGGCTGCGCGGCGGCCGGCTGCCGGTCGCGGCGGCGCTCGGTGCGGAACAGCTTCAGCACCAGCACGAAGAAGACGGGGACGAAGAAGACGGCCAGCACGGTGCCGGCGACCACGCCGCCGATCACGCCGGTGCCGATGGCGGTGCGGCCGCCGGCGCCGGCCCCGGTCGCGATAGCCAGCGGCACCACGCCGAGCACGAAGGCCAGCGAGGTCATCAGGATCGGCCGCAGCCGCTCCTTCGCCGCATGCAGGGCGGAATCCACCAGGCTTTCGCCGCTCTCGAAATGCTCCTTGGCGAATTCGACGATCAGGATGGCGTTCTTGGCGGAGAGGCCGATGGTGGTCAGCAGGCCCACCTGGAAATAGACGTCATTGGCCATGCCGCGCAGCAGCGTCGCCAGCACCGCGCCGAAGACGCCGAGCGGGATGACCAGCAGCACCGAGGCCGGGATCGCCCAGCTTTCGTACAGCGCCGCGAGGCAGAGGAAGACCACCAGGATCGAGATGGCATAGAGCGCCATGGCCTGCGAGCCGGCCGCGCGTTCCTCGTAGGACAGGCCGGTCCAGTCGATGGCGATGCCGGCGGGCAGCTCGGCGGCCAGGCGCTCCATCTCCGCCATGGCGGCGCCGGTGCTCTGGCCGGCGGCGGCGTCGCCTAGGATTTCGACCGAGTTGGTGCCGTTGTAGCGCGACAGCTTCGGCGAGCCGACTTCCCAGCTGGCGCTGGCGAAGGCGGAGAAGGGCACCATGCTGCCGGCCGCGTTGCGGATCTGCCAGCGGTCCAGATCCTCGGGCAGCATGCGCGAGGCGGCGTCGCCCTGCATGTAGACGCGCTTGATGCGGCCGCGGTCGAGGAAGTCCGACAGATAGGTGGAGCCGAAGGCGGCCGACAGGGTCGCGTTGACGTCGCCGACCGCGAGGCCGAGCGCGCTGGCCTTCTCCCAGTCGATGTTCAGCCGGTATTGCGGTTCGTCGCGCAGGCTGTTCGGGCGGACGCCCATCAGCACCGGGCTCTGCGCCGCCGCCCCCAGCAACTGGTCGCGCGCCGCGGCCAGCGCCGCCTGGCCGAGGCCGCCGCGGTCCAGCAGCTGCATGTTGAAGCCCGTCGCATTGCCGAGTTCGGAGACGGCGGGCGGCGAGAAGGCGAAGATCTGCGCATCCGGATAGCTGGCGAAGCGCGCCATGACGCGGCCGGCGATGGCGGCGACCTGGGCCTCGGCGGCCTTGCGCTCGCCCCAGTCCTTTAGCCGGACGAAGGCCATGGCCGAGCTCTGGCCACGGCCGCCGAAGCTGAAGCCGGTGATGCCCATCACCGACTGCACCCGCTCGCCTTCCTCCTTCAGCAGGTAGTCGGTGACCGCGTTGATCGCCTGCTGGGTGCGCTCGACGGTGGCGCCCGGCGGGGTGGCGACCTGGACGAACATCACGCCCTGGTCTTCGGCGGGGAGGAAGCTGGCAGGCAGGCGGAGATAGAGCACGCCCATGCCGCCGGCGATCACCGCATAGACCAGCATGACGCGCAGCGGCCGCGCCACCAGCCGCTTCACCCCGCCGCCATAGGCGCGGTTGGTGCGGTCGAAGTTGCGGTTGAACCAGCCGGAGAAGCCCTTCGTGCCGGCGCCGTGCCTGGGCTTGCGCAGGATGGTGGCGCAGAGCGCGGGCGTGAAGACCAGCGCCACGATGACGGACAGCGTCATGGCGGTGACGATGGTGATGGAGAACTGCCGGTAGATGACGCCGGCCGAGCCCGCGAAGAAGAACATCGGCAGGAAGACCGCCGACAGCACCAGGCCGATGCCGACCAGCGCGCCGGAGATCTGGTCCATCGACTTGCGGGTCGCTTCCAGCGGCGACAGGCCTTCCTGCTCCATCACCCGCTCGACATTCTCGACGACGACGATCGCGTCGTCGACCAGCAGGCCGATGGCCAGCACCATGCCGAACATGGTCAGCGTGTTGATCGAATAGCCGGCGAAGGACAGCACCGCGAAGGTGCCGAGCAGCACGACCGGCACGGCGAGCGTCGGGATCAGCGTGGCGCGCAGGTTCTGCAGGAACAGCAGCATCACCAGGAAGACCAGCACCATGGCCTCGACCAGCGCCTTCACCACCTCCTCGATCGAGATCTGCACGAAGGGGGTGGTGTCGAAGGGATAGACCACCTCGAGCCCATGCGGGAAGCTCGGGCGCAGGCCGTCGATGGTGGCGCGCACCGCCTCCGCCGTGGAGACCGCATTGGCGCCGGAGGCCAGCTGCACGCCGATCGCCGCCGTCGGCTGGCCGTTGTAGCGGCTGCTGATGCTGAAGCTCTGTGCGTCCAGCTCGATGCGGGCGACGTCGCGCAGCCGCACCTGGCTGCCATCGGTCTTCACCCGCAGCAGGATGGCGCCGAACTGTTCCGGCGTGTTCAGGTAGGAGGGGCCGATCAGCGTCGCGTTCAGCCGCTGGCCGGGCACCGAAGGCAGCGCGCCGAGCTCGCCGGACGCGACCTGGACGTTCTGCGCGGCAATCGCCGTGCTGATGTCAGACGGCATCAGGTTGAAGGAGAGCAGCTTGTCCGGGTCGATCCAGACGCGCATCGCGTATTGCGAGCCGAACAGCTGGAAGTCGCCGACGCCGGTGGTCCGCGTCAGCGGGTCCTGCACGTTGGAGGCGATATAGTCGGCGATGTCCGGCCCCGACATGCTGCCATCGGTCGAGACGAAGCCCAGCACCATCATGAAGTTGGACGTCGCCTTGGCGACGCGGATGCCGGTGTTGCGCACCGTCTCCGGCAGGCGGCTCTCGGCCAGCGACAGCTTGTTCTGCACCTGCACCTGGGCGGTGTCGGGGTTGGTGCCCTGACGGAAGGTCAGCTTGATCACCGCGCTGCCGTCGCGGTTGCTGTCCGAGCTGAAATAGAGCAGCCCGTCGAGGCCGGTCATCTGCTGCTCGATCACCTGGACCACGGTGTTCTGCACCGTCTCGGCCGAGGCGCCGGAATAGTTCAGGCTGATCTGGATCGCCGGCGGCGCGATGTTCGGGTATTGCGCGACCGGCAGGCTGCGCAGCGCCAGCAGGCCGGCCAGCATGATGCTGAGCGCGATGACCCAGGCGAAGACCGGGCGCGCGATGAAGAAGCGGGCCATGGCGGGCTCAGCTCCCCGCCTGCTGGCGGGTGCGGGCATCGAACTCGGCGGCGGAGACTTCGGTCACCTGCGGCTTCGCCCCCGGCGCGATGCGCTGCAGCCCCTCGACCACGACGCGGTCGCCGGCCTGCAGCCCGCCGGAGACCAGCCACTTGTTGCCGATGGCGCGCTCGGTGCGCAGCACACGGCCGGCGACCGTGCCGTCCGCCTGCACCACCATGGCCGTGGCCTCGCCCTTGTAGTTGCGGGTCACGGCCTGCTGCGGGACCAGCAGCGCGTCGGGGGCGATGCCCTCCTCCAGCCGCTGGCGGACGAACATGCCGGGCATCAGCACGCCGTCGGGATTGGGGAACTGGGCGCGCAAGGTCACCGAGCCGGTCTCGGCATCGACGGTGGCTTCCGAGAATTGCAGCTTGCCGGCATTCGGATAGGCGGTGCCGTCCTCCAGGACCAGATGCACTTCCGCCGCGGCGTCGCCGCTGCTGCGGATGCGGCCGGCGGCGAGCTCGCGGCGCAGCCGCAGCAGGGTGGCCGAGGGCTGGGTCACATCGACATAGATCGGGTCGAGCTGCGTCACCGTCAGCAGCGCGCCCGTCTGGTCGGCGGTGACCAGCGCGCCGACCGTCAGGCTGGAGCGGCTGGTGCGGCCGGCGATCGGCGAGCTGACCCTGGTATAGTCCAGGTTGATCTGCGCCGTCTCGACGGAGGCCTTGCCGGCGGCGACATCGGCCTCGGCCTGGCGCTGGGCGGCCACCGCATTGTCGTAGTCCAGCCGGCTGACCGCGTTCTGCGCCACCAGCGGGCGGTAGCGGTTGGCGGTGACCCGGGCGGCGCTCAGCGTCGCCTCGGCCCGCGCCAGGGTGGCCTGGGCGCTGGCCAGCGCCGCGCGATAGGGCGCCGGGTCGATCTGAAAAAGGGTCTGGCCGGCGGCGACGGTCTCGCCCTCGCGATACAGCTTCTCGCGGATCACGCCGCCGACCTGGGGGCGGATCTCGGCGGTCTGGAAGGCGGTGGTGCGGCCGGGCAGCAGGGTCTCGAGCGAGACAGCCTCGGGCGCCAGGCGGACCACGGTGACCGGCGGCGGCGGTGCCGCGGCGGCCTGGCCCTGCGCCTTCGCCTCCTCCTTGCAGCCGGCCAGCGCCAGGGCGCCGAGCAGCAGCCCGCCCAGAGGCACCAGGCCCCGGCGGGCCAAGAAAGCTTGTGACGGGAGGGTCATGCGGGGGCATCCTCGGCGGGGCTTGTCGTGGCGCTTGGAAACCGTGTAGTTTCCGGGGGCCGGAAACTGTCCGGTTTCCACGCTTCGGTCAAGCCGATACCGCACTGCACAATTCTTTGACGGATGGCGTTACAGATGGATACGAAAGCGGCCGGCGAACCGGCCCTGGATGGCGGGGGGGCTCCGGTGGAATGCGCGCTGCGCGGCCGCGTGGTGGCGGCGGCGGCGGCCGAGTTCCGCGCCCGCGGCTTCCACCTGGCGACCATGGACGCCATCGCACGCGGCGCCGGCTGCTCGAAGAAGACGATCTACAAGCACTTCGCTTCGAAGGACGACCTGTTCTTCGCGCTGCAGGACCAGCGCGAGGACGCCTTCCTGCGCATCCGCATCGACCATGCCCTGCCGCCGGCCGAGGCGCTGGGCGGCTTCCTGCGCGCGGTCGCGGCCCTGCTGCTGAGCGACCAGGCGATCGCCGGGATCCGCATGGCGCTGGCCGAATACACCCACAGCCCGGCGCTGCTGGACGCGGCCGAGCGGCGCGGCGTCGGCAAGGCGCGCAGCGCGCTGGAAGACTATCTGGAAGCGCTGGAACGCCAGGGCGGCCACCGCTTCGGCCCGCCGCCGGAGGCCGCGCGGCTGCTGATGGGCATGGCGATCGGCGCCTTCCACCATGAGCAGCTGATGGGCTTCGTGCCGCATTTCCCGCAGGAGGTGGTCGAGGCCCGGATCGACCGCGCCATCGCAATCTTTCTGAACGGCTGCCGCAAACCCTAGGTAAATTCGGCGGTTTCGACGAGCGAAGCGGCGACGGCGCTTGCGCCGGCGCCCGCGCGCCCCCATCTTGTCGCCATCAGCTCGTTTGGTTCGGCCTGCTCTCCCTGCTCACGCTTGAGTGCCGAGCCCGGTGTCCGTCTCCCCGCGAAGTTCGATCCAGGCCGCGATCCCGCGGCGTGGTCTCTTGTTGCGAGCAAGCTTCATCATGGCATTCGGCACCGTCAAGTGGTTCAACGCGACCAAGGGCTTCGGCTTCATCCAGCCTGAGGACGGCTCGAAGGACGTCTTCCTGCACATCTCCGACGTGCAGCGCGCCGGCCTGGCCGAGCCGCGCGAAGGCGACCGGCTGCAGTTCGACCTGCAGCAGGGCCAGCAGGGCAAGGTCTCGGCCGGCAACCTGCGCAAGGGCTGAGGCTGCGGCCATGACCGGCGCCGGTGCGGCGCCGGTCAGCAGCCTGCCCGGGGACCGGGTCAGTCGGACCCTGGAGCCCGGGCAACCCGGCGAGGGCGGCGCGTCCCGCGCCAGCCCCGCCCCACAGCGTCACGCGGAGGATCAGCATGCAACCCCATGGTTTTTCCGTCGGCCAGGTCGTCGAGGTCCATCCCGGCAAGCATGAAGGCCATGTTCCGGGTGGCATCTACACGGTGGAGCGGCTGCTGCCGAACGAAGGCACCGACCGCGAGTACCGGGTGCGCAACCAGAAGGACGGGCATGAGCGCGTGGTGCGCGAAAGCCAGCTCCGCCGCGGCGCCAGCCCGGTCACGCCCTGACTGCCTGACGCGCTGACTGCCTGACGCCCGGACTTCTGACACCCGGACTTCTGACACCCGCACTTCTGACGCCCCGACGGTTTGACGTCCCGGCGTTCTGACGCCCCGGCTTCCTGACTTCTTGACCCCGCAGCGACGCGCCGCCCTGTCGGCTGCGCGTCCTGCCGAAGGCTCGCTGGCGCGGGCAGGAGATCGACATGCTCGCCAAGGACAGCAAGCCCGCCCCCGCCGCGGCCCAGAGCCAGGCGGTGGACGAGGCCGAGATCGACTACCTCGCCCGCCGCCACCGGGTCTCGCCGGCGGTGGTGCGCGAGATCATCCGCCGCACCGGCTCGGCCGAGCGCTCTGCCGTGGAGCGCGAGATCCGCAAGGGCATGATGCGGCGCTGAGCCGGCCCCCGGCGCAGCAGGCGCCGGTCCGCGCGGCCTGGCTGCCCCGCCGTCCAGGCGCGCGCCACCAAGGGGCGGGCGCCTGCGCCGCTCCTGGCAGGCCTGCCCGGGACCGCTGATCAGGCGGGCACGGGCACCAGGCTGCCGACGCGCGCCAGGGCCCGGCCAAAGCGCTGCACCACCTCGGCAATCAGCGGCGCCGTCATCACCGTGGTGGTGGTCATGGCGCAGCGCGGCAGCGGGAAGAGCCCTTCCAGCAACATGGCGAGGTGCAGCTCCTGGGTGAAGGCGGCGTCCGGCCGGCTGGCCGCGAACACCGGCGCCTGGCCCGGATCATAGAAGAACAGCCCGAGCATGGAGCCGACGCGGCGGGTGTGCAGCGGCAGCGATTTCGCCGCCGCCTCGGCCTGCAGCCCGGCTTCCAGCAGCTGCGCCAGGCGGTCGATATGGGCGATGGCCGCGGGCGTCAGGGCGCGGACCGAGGCGAGGCCCGCCGCCATGGTCACCGGATTGCCGCTGAAGGTGCCCGAGGCCAGCGCGCGGGGCGCTGCCGGGTCGACCACCGCCAGGAGCTCGGCCCGGCCACCGACGCCGCCGACCGGAAAGCCGCCGCCGATCACCTTGCCCAGCATGACCAGGTCGGGGGCGAAGTCGAGCGCGCCCTGCGCGCCGTTGAAGGCCAGGCGGAAGCTGATGACCTCGTCGAGGACGAAGACGATCCCCGTGGCCCGCGCCGCCTCGTAGACCGCGCGCAGGAAGCCGGCCGGCGGCAGCGCGAAGCCGCCCGAGCCCAGCACCGGCTCCAGGAAGACCGCGGCAATCTCGTCCCCGTGCTGCTCGATGACGGACAGGAAAGCCGCGGTGTCGCCGTAAGGCGCCGAGAAGTGGACCGGCCCCGGCGCAGCGCGGCCGCCCAGGTTGGTGTCCCACATCGTGCCGTGATAGCCGCCCTGGGCCATCAGGAAGCGGTGGCGCCCGGTCTGGCCGCGGGCGATGTTCAGCGCCAGCGAAAAGGCCTCTGTGCCGGAATTGCAGAACAGCACCTTCTCCACGGCGGGCAGGCGGGCGACCAGTTCCTCGGCCAGCTCGATCTGCGCCGTGTTGTTCGCCGGCCAGGCGCTGCCCTGGGCCAGCTGTGCCGCCGCCGCCTGCACCACCGGCGGGAAGGCGTTGCCATGCACCAGGCTGTACATGTTGCTGGCGAGATCGATGTAGCGCTGCCCGTCCGCATCCCACAGGAAAGACCCCTCGGCCCGCGTCACCGTCAGCGGATAGGGATCGTGGAAGGCGATGGCGCGGGAGCTGGCGATGGGCATCACCACCCTGCCCCGCGCCTCCCATTCGGCCGAGGCGCTGCTGGCCTCGCGGAAATCCTGCTGCAGGCTGGCATTGCGCATCGGCGGGGCCCCTTCTCGCTGGCCGGTCCATTCAGGACCGGCGGCGCGCGGAAATCCAGCCCTGGCTCAGGCGCCGCGCAGCAGAATCTCGGCGCGCAGGCCGGGGCTGGCCACGCGGTTGCGCAGCGCCAGCGCCCAGCCGCCCTGGCGCAAAGCAAGCTCGGTGATGGCGAGGCCGAGGCCGCTGCCGGTCGGGCTCTTGTGCCGGCCGCGGAAGAAGCGCTGGGTGACCAGCGGCAGCTCCTCGGCCGGGATGCCGGGGCCTTCATCCTCGACGAACAGCCGGTCGCCATCCTCGAGGCCCCAGCGCACCAGGCCGCCGGGCGGCATGTGCTGCACCGCATTCTCGTGCAGGTTCCGCAAAGCGAGGGCCAGCAGCGCCCGGTTGCCGCGCAGCACCAGCCCGCGCAGCTCGGGGGCGATCTCCACCCGCCCGGTGGCGCCGCGCTGCGGCTCGGTCACCTCGGCCAGCAGCGCGGCCAGGTCGATCTCCTCCAGCCGCTCGGCCTCGCTGGCGGAATCCAGCTTGGCCATGCTGAGCAGCTGCCTGACCAGACGGGTGGTGCGGTCGACGGCGACCAGGATCTGCCGCAGCGCCCCGTCGCGCACCGCCGCGTCATGGCTGGCGGCGATGGCGATCTGCGCCTGCGCCTTCAGCCCGGCCAGCGGCGTGCGCAGCTCGTGCGCGGCGAAGGCGGTGACCGCGCGCTCCTGCCGCCGCGCCGCCTCGACCTTGGCGAAAAGGTCGTTCAGCGCCTGCACGACCGGGCGGATCTCCGTGGGCGCGTCGGGCGCCGCCTCGATCGGGCGCATGTCCTCCTCGGAGCGGCGGTTGAGCTCGCCGGTCAGCGCCCGCAGCGGCCGGAAGCCGCGCGCCAGGCAGGCCCAGATCAGCAGGCCGAGCAGCGGCAGGATCAGCAGCCCCGGCACCAGCAGGCTCTTGATCAGCTCGGCCAGCAGCGCCTGGCGCTCCACCAGCCGGTCGCCGACCAGGATGCGCAGGCCCTTGGCCGGGTCCTCGACGACATAGACGCGCCAGGGCTCGCCACCGACATCGTGGTCGGCGAAACCCGGCGGCTGGTCCGACAGCTTTGCCAGCGGCGCGCCCTCGGAACGGGCGACCAGGCGCCCATCCAGCGACCAGACCTGACAGGAAAGCGGCCGCCCCGCTCCCTCCAGCGAGGGGATCCGCGCCGCCCCGGGGCTGGCCGCCACCAGATTGCCGTCGGTCAGCAGCGAGGCGACCATATGCGCCGAAGCCTGCAGCCGGCTGTCCAGCACCTGCTGCAGCCGCTGGGTCGCGCCCGCATAGATCCAGGCGGCGGCGCAGAGCCAGAGCAGCCCGGTGCCGGCAAGGAGGATGGCGAAAAGCCTGCCTTGGATGGATGTCATCGCGGAGCCCGCATCCGGTAGCCGACGCCGCGCACCGTCTCAATCGCCTCGCGACCCAGCTTGGCGCGCAGGTTGTGGATATAGACCTCGACGGCGTTGCTCTCGATCTCCTCCTGCCAGCCATAGAGGCGGGTCTCGATATCGGGGCGCGACTTGATGGTGCCCGGCCGTTCCATCAGCGCGGCGAGGACGGCGAATTCGCGCCGCGACAGCTCGACCGGGCGGCCGGCCAGCGTCACCCGCTGCGCCGCCGGATCGAGCAGGATATCGCCGAGCTGCAGCAGCGCCGCCGCCCTTCCCGCCCCGCGCCGGGCGATGGCGCGGACCCGCGCCGCGAGCTCATCCAGGTCGAAGGGTTTTCCCAGATGGTCGTCGGCGCCGGTGTCGAGGCCGCGGATACGGTCGGCGACCTCGTCCAGCGCGGTCAGCAGCAGCACCGGCGTGCGGTCGCCGCCGCGCCGCCAGGCGGAGAGCAGGTCGAGGCCGGAGCCGTCGGGCAGCATGACATCCAGCACCACCGCGTCGAAGCCGCCGGTCGACAGCGCCGCCCGGGCATCGGCGCAGCTGGCGACGCCGTCCACCGTGGCGCCGGCCAGGCCCAGCCCGACGCGGACGGCATCCAGCAGCACCGCATCATCCTCCACCACCAGCACCCGCATTCTTCTGCCCGAAGCCCCATCGCTGTTGGAACGGTGTTGCCTGGCTGGCTTAAGGGCGGCTTAAGGGAGGCGCCCCCGCGCGATGCTTGTCTGCACCGGCGGGCATGCGTATATCCTCAAGGCCACGGCCGCCAGCCGGCCTTGCGGAGGGCCCGATGGGCGCGACCGCCCCGGATGCCGTCGCCGCGGAAGACGGCGCCCGCCTGGACCTGGCCAGCAGGTCGCCCAGATCGAGCGCGCCCAGGCCGAGACCCGCAAATTCGCTGCCCTGCAGAACAAGCTGGCCGAGGTAGCCACCCACTTCGCCGCCGAGCAAAGCGAGCTGACGGAAAAGGCCCGCAAGCTCGGCCAGGAAGCCAGCAAGACGGGCGCCGAGGCGCTGAAGCTGGCTGCCGAGCAGCTCAAGCTTTCCGCCGAGCAGATCTAGCTGCAGCGCGACCGCAGCCTGTTGTCCTGGCTGGCCATGGGGGCCGCCGCCGGCGGCGTCACCCTCGCCACCCTGCTGCTGCGCGCCCTCGGCGTGTTGCGCTGACGCCTTCTCGGCGTCCTGGGCCGACGTCTTAAGCCGCCCTTAAGCTCTACCGGTCAGACGCGGCGCGATCCCCTCCTCCCAGGATCGCCGCGGCGGCTGGTCCCGCGCCGTCGCGGCCCCCTTTCCACTCACGGCTGCAGCATCGGCAGCAGGTCGTGGCGTTTCGCCGCCTGCTCCAGCAGCCCGTCGGCCCGGGCCTCCTGCAGGAAGCGGTTGACCTCGGCCAGCCAAGCAGCGTCGCCCGGGCGGAGCGCATAGGCATAGCGGGTGACGCCGAAATCCTCCGGCATCTCGATGATGCGGAACAGGTCCTGGCCGCGCAGCAGCCGCCGCGTGTAGGGATAGTCGGAGATGAAGATATCGGCGCGGCCGGCCTGCACCTCGGCCTCCCGCGTCTGCGGCGGGCGCACCACCGACAGCGTCGCCTGGCGCAGCTTCTGCCGCATCATCGGCTCCATCAGCGTCCCCGCCGCCACCGCCACCACCACGCCAGGCTGATCCACCGCCTGCCAGCGCTGCAGCCCCTGATGGCCGCGATCGGCGACGCCATAGACCCGGCCGCGCAGATAGGGCTCGCTGAAGGCGACCCGGGCGGCCCGCTCCGGCGTCACGCCGACGCCGAACATGGCGATGTCGCAGTCGCCCTGCTCCAGCGCCTCGATGAAGCGGGCGAAGCTGCTGTCGACGAATTCGAGCCGCACGCCGAGGCGCCCGGCCAGTGCCCGGGCCATGTCGATGTCGAAGCCTTCCAGGGCACGGTTGCGCGGGTTTCGGTAACTGATCGCGTAGTATTCCGGCCAGATGCAGACCCGCAGCAGGCCGCGCGCCTGGACCGCGGCCAGGACCGGGCGCGGCGACAGGGAGGGAGGGGCGGCTTCGGCGGCCTCCATCGAGACCCGCTCGGCCCCGGGGCCGGGGCGCGACGCCGCTGCCTTGTCGAGAAAGGTAGCCGCGGGGATACGCGACCAGCTCGGCCGCGTTTCAGCAACAATCACGAAACAGATCGCCAGCAGAAGGATCATGAGCCCCCCTGCCCCTCGTCCCGAGGCCGGCCAGCCGGAGACGCAGCGCCTGCCCCTGGATGCTCCCCCAGATGCTCCCTCGCATGCTGCATCGGATGTCATCGCCAAGCCTCCTGCCGATCCGCCGCCGAGGGCTAGCATACCGGGTCTGACCACCGGGTTGCGGCGCGCGGCGGCTCGGGTGGCGAGGCGCTGGGCCGGGCCGCGCAGCGTGGTGGCCCTGGCCCTGCTGCTGCTGGCCGGGGTGCTGGGATCAGCCTACGGCATCCTGGCCGAGCGCCGCGAGTCCCGCGCGCAGGCCTCGGCGGCGCAGCTGACCCAGGCGCTGGCCTCTGGGCTGGCCGACCAGATCTCGGGCGCCATCGAGGCCGCCGGCCTGGTGCTGACCGAGCAGCGCAGCCGCATCGCCACCGGCCAGCCGCCGCAGCTCTCGCCGGAGATGGGCAGCCTGCTGCGCGACATGCCGCAGCTGCGCGCCCTGCTGCTGACCGACCAGACCGGCCGCGTCGTCTCCGCCTCGGTGCCGATGCTGGTCGGGCGGGAACTTGGCAGCCAGCCCTGGTTCCAGGGCCTCGACCCCCAGGCCGGCGAAGGCCCGGCGCGCGACATGCCCGGCATCGACTTCTTCCTCCTCCCGCCGCAGCCCGGGCGCTACCTGGACGGGCGCGGCCATGCCGATCCCTGGGAGCGCTGGACCCTGCCCATGGCGCTGCCGCTGATCGCGCCCGAGGCAGGCTTCGTCGGCGCCGCCATCGCCCTGCTCAACCCCGACTACCTGACGGCGCTGGCCGCCCGCCCCGCCCAGGCCTTCGGCTTCGCCATCCGCCTCTACGACTTCGAGGGCCGGCTGGTGGCGCGGGCGGATGGCGGCAGCCTGGGCATCGGCCAGGCCATGCCGGACAACTGGCTGTTCCGCGACTTCCTGCCGCGGCGGGAGCTCGGCTCCTTCAGCGGCCGCGACCTGCGCGGGCGCGAGGTGACGGCCAGCTTCGCGGTCAGCCGCCAGGCGCCCGTGGTGGTCGAGGTGGCGCAGGAACGCGCCGACGTCCTCGGCGCCGCGCGCGAGCAGGACCGCATCCTGCTCGGCGCCGCCGCCGCCGTGCTGGCCATCGCCGGCGCAGCACTTTGGCGGCTGCTGCGCCAGGGCCAGCGGCTGGAGGCCAGCGAGGCGGTGGCGCAGAGCGCCTCCCGCGCCAAGGCCGATTTCCTGGCGACCATGAGCCACGAGATCCGCACGCCAATGAACGGCGTCATCGGGCTGAGCGGGCTGCTGCTGGAGACCGAGCTCGGCGCGGTGCAGCGCCGCTATGCCGAGACCATCCAGAGCTCGGCCGGCCACCTGATGGCCGTGCTCAACGACATCCTCGATTTCTCCAAGCTGGACGCCGGGGAGATCGAGCGCGAGGCGGTGGAGTTCTCGCCCGAGGAGCAGCTGGGCGGGCTGCTGGCGCTGCTGGCGCCGCGCGCTGCCGCCCGCGGCGTCGCCCTGCTGGGCGAGGTGGCCGCCGGCCTGCCGCCGCGCGTCTCGGGCGACCTGCTGCGCTTCCGCCAGATCCTTCTCAATCTCATGGACAATGCAGGAAAGTTCACCGAATCCGGCTGGATCCGGGTGGTGCTCTCGGCGGCGCCGGAGCCCGGGGACGACCGGGCCTGGCGGCTCTGCGGCACGGTCAGCGACACCGGCATCGGCCTCGATCCCGCCCAGGTGCCGATGCTGTTCGAGCGCTTCACCCAGGCCGATGCCTCGACCAGCCGGCGCTACGGCGGCACCGGGCTGGGCCTGGCCATCACCCGCCGCCTGACCGAGCTGCTGGGCGGCGGCATCGAGGCCTGGCCACGCCCCGGCGGCGGCTCGGTCTTCCGCTTCGAGATCCTGGTGCATGCCGCCGCCAACCCGCCGCCGCCCGCCCCGGGCCCGCTGCAGGATCTGGTGGTGCTGGTGGTCGAGCCCTGCGCGCCGGAGCGCGAGGTGCTGGTGGCGCAGCTGCGCCAGCTCGGCTGCCGGCCGCGCATCGCCGAAAGCGCGGCTGGCGTGCCCGCAGCCCCCGGGGCTGCCCTGGTCCTGGCCGCCGGCGCCGAGGCCGCGGCACTCGCCGCCCGCCCGGCACCGCCACCGCGGCTGGTGGCGCTGCAGGCCCCGGGCGAGGCCGGGCCGGGCCGTGCCGCCCGCTTCGCCGCGGCCCTGGCCAAGCCGGTGCTGCCTTCCTCCCTGCGCGCTGCGCTGCTGCAGGCGCTGGGCCGGCCGGAACGCGCCGAGCCGGGCGCACCGCCGCCGGCGGTGACACCCAGCCCCGCCGCCGGCCGCGCCGTGCTGCTGGTCGAGGACAATGCGGTGAACCAGCTGGTGCTGACGCATATGCTGCAGCGGGCGGGGATGGCGGTGACCGCCGTGGCCAATGGCGCCGAGGCGGTGGCCAGCGCCGGCGAGCGCCGCTTCGACATCATCCTGATGGACATGCAGATGCCGGTGATGGACGGGCTGGACGCCACCCGCGCCATCCGCGCCGGCGCCGGGCCGAACAGGGCGACGCGCATCATCGGCCTGACCGCCGCGGTCGGCCCGCTCTACGAGCGGCAATGCCGCGAGGCCGGGATGGACGACTACCTGACCAAGCCGGTCGACAAGGCGCTGCTGCTCGCCGCCATCTCCGCCTAGCCGCAGCGCACCGACATGCCGCCATCGACCACCAGCTCGGTGCCGGTGATGAAGCGCGCCTCGTCGGAGGCCAGGAACAGCACGGCATGCGCCGTGTCGCGGCCGTCGCCGGCGAAGCCCAGCGGGATGCGCGCCAGGCGCTGGGCCAGCAGCGCCTGGGCGTCGCCGCCGGTCCGCTGGCCGGCCAGGCGGACCTCGACCATCGGCGTGTGCATCTGGCCGGGCACCACCGTGTTCACCCGGATGCCCTTGGCCGCGTATTGCACGGCGACCACCTTGCCGAACTGGATGACGCCGGCCTTGCAGGCGGCATAGGCGACCTGGGCCGAGCCGGTCCAGCGGATGCCCGAGGTCGAGGCCAGGTTGACGATGGCGCCGGACCCCTGCGCCTCCATCAGCGGCAGCACGTGCTTGCAGGTCAGGAAGACGCTCTTCAGGTTGAAGTCGACCTGGGCGTCCCAGACTTCCTCGGCCATCTCGACCGGCCCGCCGGCGGCGGACCCGCCGACATTGTTGACGAGCACGTCGATTCGGCCCGCCGCACCCTGCACCGCCTGCACCATGGCGAGGACCGAGGCATTGTCGGTGACGTCGCAGGCCAGCGGGGTGAAGCTTCCGCCGGCCTCGGCGATGCGGGACGCGGTTTCTTCCATGGCAGCCAGGTCGCGGTCGACGCCGAAGACCCGCGCGCCCTCGGCGGCGAAAAGCACCGCCGCCGCCCGGCCATTGCCCCAGCCCGGCCCGACCGAGCCGGCGCCGGTGACGATCACCACCCTGTCCTGGAACCGTGCGGCCATGGCGTTCTTCTCCCTGTTTCGGCCGCAGGCTAAGCGCCACTTCCACCACGCGCAACACACTTCCGAAATGGCGCTGACGCGGCTATCATCGTGGCGTGAGCAAAACGTCCGACTCCTCCAGAAGCCTGGAACGACAGGCCGCGACTCCGCCGCGCCGCCGGGCCGCCCGGCCCAAGCGCACGGCCGAAACGCCGCCCGCCGAGGGCGAAGGCAGCGTCCGCGCCGTCGACCGGGCGCTCGCCCTGCTGGCCGCCTTCCGCGAGGAGGACGGGCCGCTCGGCCTGGCCGAGCTGTCGCGCCGCGTCGGCCTCAGCATGACCACGGCGCTGCGGCTGCTGCAGACCCTGGAGGGCCAGGCCTTCATCCGGCGCCTCTCCAGCGGCGGCTATGTGCTGGGCCCGACGCTGATGCTGCTGGGCGACCGCTGCCGCCGCTCGCTGCGGCTCGAGGACCATGTGCCGCCGGCGCTCGAGCGGCTGCGCGGCGAAAGCAGCGAGAGCGCCACCTTCTTCATGCGCGACGGCGATCAGCGGCGCTGCGCCTTCCGGCTCGACAGCCCGCAGATCGTCCGCGACTACGCCCGCGTCGGCGAGGTGCAGCCGCTCGGCCGCGGCGCGCATGGCCGGGCAATCATCCTGTTCGACGGCGGCGCCGTCCCCGGCCCCGTCCTGCCCTTCGTCACGCTGGGCGAGCGCCATCCGGATCTCGCCGCCATCGCCGCACCGGTGATCGACGCCCAGGGCGAGGTGCCGGGCTCGATCGGCATTTCCGTGCCCCTTTACCGCTTCACTCCCGCGGTCGAGGCGCTGTGCCGCCGCCTGGTGCTGCGCGAGGCACTGGAGATCACCGCGGCGCTGGGCGGCGATGTCGCCCGGCTGCAGGCCGCCGCCGCCGAAGACCTGAAGGAGCCCGCCTGACATGGCCCGCCTGTCCCTGCCCGCCGAAGACGCCCGGACCGAGGCGCAGCGCCTGGCCGTCGCCGAGGTGACCGCCGGCCGCCGCGGCCGCGTCCCCGCCCCGATGATCGCCTGGCTGCAAAGCCCGGAACTCGCCCGCCGCGGCCAGCACCTCGGCGAGATGCTGCGCTATGAGACGACGCTGGAGCCGAGCCTGTCGGAGCTCGCCATCCTGGTCACCGCGCGGCACTGGACGGCGCATCACGAATGGGTGGCGCACAAGCGCGAGGGGCTGAAGGCCGGCATGGACCCGGCGGTGATCGCCGCCATCGCCGCCCGGCGCGAGCCCGTCTTCCGCGACGACCGCGAGCGCGCGGTCTTTGCGGTGTCGAAATCCCTGCTGGAGACGCGCGGCGTGCCCGATGCGCTCTACGCGCAGGCCATTGCGGTGCTGGGCGAGCGCGGCCTCGTCGAGCTGGTCGGCATCCTCGGCTATTACGCGCTGGTCTCGATGACGCTGAACACCTTCGAGCTCGGCCTGCCCGAGAACGTCGCCCCCGAGCTGGCGGAGACGCCCTGATGCCCGCCTGGGACCCGACCCCGCGCTACCCCGACCCGGCCGTCCGCGCGCTGCATCCGTCCTTCGAAAAATACCACCTGCCGCTGGCGGCGGTGGAGCGGCTGACCACCGGCTGCCGCTGGGCCGAGGGCCCGGTCTGGTTCGGCGATGCACGCCACCTGCTGTGGAGCGACGTGCCCAATGACCGCATCCTGAAATGGGACGAGGAAAGCGGCACCGTCAGCCTCTATCGCGGCGGCGCCGGCCACTTCGCCAACGGCAATACCCGCGACCGGCAAGGGCGCCTGGTCACCTGCGAGCATGGCGGCCGCCGCGTCACCCGCACGGAGCATGACGGCAGCATCACGGTGCTGCTCCATCGCTTCGACGGCAAGCGGCTGAATTCGCCGAACGACGTGGTGGTCAAGTCGGACGGCTCGATCTGGTTCACCGACCCGCCTTTCGGCATCGTCGGCAACTACCAGGGCTTCGCCGCCGAGCAGGAATTGCCGGCCAATATCTACCGCATCGACGGCCTGACCGGCGCCGCGCAGATCGTGGCGGAAGGCGTCGCCGGCCCGAACGGCCTGGCCTTCTCGCCCGATGAGCGGCAGCTCTATGTCATCGAATCCCGCGCCCGGCCGCGCAACATCCTGGCCTTCGACGTCACCGGCGACGGCACGAAGCTGGGCGCGCGCCGCGTGCTGATCGCCGCCGGCGACGGCACCCCCGACGGCTTCCGCGTCGATCTCGACGGCAATCTCTGGTGCGGCTGGGGCATGGGCAGCGCCGAGCTCGACGGCGTCCGCATCTTCAATGCCGCCGGCGAGCCGATCGGCCACATCTCGCTGCCCGAGCGCTGCGCCAATCTCTGCTTCGGCGGGCCGCGGCGGAACCGGCTGTTCATGGCCGCCTGCCGCTCGGTCTACGCCCTCTATGTCAACACGCAGGGGGTGGCCGGCGGCTGAGCGCCGCGACACGCCCCTGGCCTTTACCCAAGACCAACAAACAAGGAAGTCCATGTTCAGCCGTCGTAACCTGGCCGCGCTCGGCGCGGCCGCTGCCGTGCTGCCTGCGCTGCACCGCCCTGCCCTGGCCCAGGCCAGCCTGCCCGAGACGCCGATCCGCCTGATCGTCCCCTTCCCGCCCGGCGGGCCGAACGACCTGATCGCGCGGCTGCTGGCGCAGAAGATCGGGCCGCTGATCAAGCGCAACGTGGTGATCGAGAACCGCTCCGGCGCCGGCGGCGTGGTCGGCACCGACGCCGCCGCCAAGGCCGCGCCCGACGGCACCACCATGGTGCTGACCAGCGCCGGCGCCATCGCCATCTCGCCGACGCTGATGCCGGCCATGCCCTTCGATGTCGCCCGCGACCTGGCACCGCTGACGCTCGTCGCGCTGATGCCGGAGCTGCTGGCGGTGAACCCGAAGCTGCCGGTGAAGACGCTGGCCGAGCTGATCGCCTATGCCAAGGCGCGCCCGGGCGAGGTCAACTTCGCCTCCAGCGGCAATGGCAGCATGCCGCATCTGGCCGGCGAATCCCTGCGCTTCGCGACCGGCGTCGAGATCATCCACATCCCCTATCGCGGCGCGGCGCCGGCGGTGACCGACCTGATGGCCGGCCAGGTGCAGATGATGTTCGCCGACATGCCGGCGCTGCTGTCCCAGGTGCAGGCCGGCGCGCTGCGGCCCATCGCGCTGGCCGGCGACGCCCGCTCGCCGCTGCTGCCCGAGGTGCCGACGCTGGCCGAGGCCGGCCAGCCGACGGTGGCGCCGGTGAACTGGTACGGGCTGGTGGTCTCGGCAAAGACGCCGGCGCCGATCCAGGCCTTGCTGCAGGAGGCCGCCGCCCAGGCGCTGCGCGACCCCGAGCTGGTCGCCGCCTATGCCGGCCAGGGCGCCAAGGCCTCGCCGAGCTCCGCCGAGGAGTTCCGCCGCTTCATCGCCGAGGAGACCCGGCGCTGGGGCGAGATCGGCAAGCGCGCCGGCGCGAAGATCGACTGATGGCCGATCTTCTGATCAGCGCCGCGGGTCCCGGCCCGCGCTTCGCCGCTGTCGACGACCTGGCCGACGTCATCGCTTGGCAGGAGCCCGCCGGCCCGGGGTCTGGCGACCGCTACCGCCTGATGCAGGCGATCGGCGCCGCCGGCGTGGAGGCGCCCTTTCTTTACATCGTCGAGCAGGACGTCGCTGCCACCGATGAGAAAGAGCTGAACCGCTGGTATTTCGAGGAGCATCTGCCGCGCCTCGGCGCCGTGCCGGGGGTGATCTCCGCCCGGCGCTATGCGCTGGTGGAAGGGTCGGCCCGCAAGTATCTGGCGGCCTATCGGCTGGAGCGGCAGGGGGTCTTCGAAGGGCCGGACTGGCTGGTGGCGCGGCAGACGCCATGGACGGCGACGGCGCGGCTGCTCTTTAAAAATCCGAGCCGCAAGATGAGGAAAATCATTTAAGAAGAGAAGGTTGGGGGAATGAATTCCCCCAAGCCCCCATCTTTTTCTTTCAGGCTGCCGCTGCCTCCCGGCCAAGTGGGGCGCTGGTCCTCGAACGGCCGGTGACAAAAATAAAAGAAAGGGGTCTGGGGAAATTCATTTCCCCAGCCTTCCCCTTGTTCTTAAATCTTTTCCATCACCACCGACACATCCAGCGGCGCAGCCGAATAGGCCGCAGAGGTCACCAGCAGGTCCACCCCGGCCCGGGCGTAATCCGCCGCATTGCCCTCGTGGATGCCGCCGGTGGCTGCGATCAGCGGGCGGCTCGGATGGCTGCCCAGGGCGCGCAGCACCTCGGCCAACTGGTCCGGGGTCATCTTGTCGCACTGGACCAGGTCGACCCCGGCATGCGCCATCTGCACGGCCTGATCGACGCTTTCGGCTTCCACCGCGATCTTGCGCTCGGGCTGGGCGGCGCGCAGGCGCGACACCCAGAGATGGGGTGGCTCGCGGCCGAGGAAGGCGCGGTGCTGCGCGAAGACCAGGATGCTGTCCGACAGGCCCAGCCGGTGCGGCACGCAGCCACCGGCGGTCAGCGCCCGCAGGGAAAGATCCTTGGCGCCCGGCAGGTGCTTGCGGGTGCCGGCCACCACCACCCCAGGCCGGCCCAGCTGGGCGGCGGCGCGGATGCGGCTGGCGCGGGTGGCGATGCCGGAGGCGATCTCCAGCAGCGTCTGCGCCACCTTCGACGCCGCCTGCAGCGCGCCCGCCGGCCCTTCGGCGATCAGGATCGGGCTGCCGGGCTCCAACAGCGCGCCGGAGGTCGCCACCCGCCGCACCTCGCGGGCGCCGGCCAGCTGGAACAGGGTCGCGGCCTCCTCGGCGCAGCAGACGGTCATCGGGGCACGGGCGGCCAGGGTCGCGCGTCCGGAGGCTTCGGCGATGCCCAGCCCCTGGGTGGTCAGGTCCCCATAGGGGACATCCTCGCGCAGCATGGCCTCCAACCGGGCCATGGACAGGGTGAAGCTCATGACGTTTCCCAACAGCGGTACAGGACTGCTTCGCCACCAAGACACGCGGCCCGGCGGTTGTGAAGGGCTGAGCTCAGGGGCCTCCCATGCGCCGGCCGAGGTTCCCGGCCGTGCCGGCGCAGGGAATCATGCGGCGCGCGGAAAAAGCCGGGAATAAACCCCGCCCTGGCTACGTAACCTGGGTCATGATCTTCGGATGGCGACAATTCGACGTGGTGGCGCATCTGGTGCCGCTGCGGCGCTATGCCCGGTCGCTGACGCGCCATCCCGAGGATGCCGAGGACCTGGTGCAGAGCGCCCTGCTGCGCGCCTATGACCGCCGCGGCAGCTTCCGCGCCGGCGAGGACCTGCGCACCTGGCTGCTGGTGGTGCTGCATTCGACCTTCGTCGACGGCTGGCGGCGCCAGGCGGCCGAGCGGGCCCGCATCCAGGCGGTCAGCGAGGCGGCGCCCAGCCATGCCGAGCCGGCGCAGGACCATGCGCTGCAGCTCGGTCAGGTCTGGCGCGCCTATCAGGGCCTGCCGGACGACCAGCGCGCCGCCTTCCACCTGGTGGCGCTGGAGGGCCTGTCCTACCAGCAGGCGGCCGAGGTGCTGGAGGTGCCGATCGGCACCGTCATGTCGCGGCTGGCCCGCGCGCGTGATATGCTGCGGCGCCTTGATGCCCCGGGAGAGGCCGCCCCCCGGGTCACGCGCGGCCCCACCCCTTCCCTGCGTGTCGTCGGAGGCTCGCATGACCCGGATGCCTGAGGCGGTCACCGACCTCGAGATCGACGCCTATCTGAACGACCAGCTCGATCTGCAGGGGCGGATCGCAGTGGAGAGCGCGTTGGCGGCCAATCCGGCGCTGGCGGCGCAGGTGATGGCGGACCTCCGGGTGCGCGACAGCCTGCGCGCGGCAACCGCGCTGCAGCCCCCCCCGGGCGGCGATCCGGTGGACCTGGCGGCGCGGCGGCTGCGGCGCGGGCTCGGACGGCAGCAGCTGCGGCGCTCGGCCGGGCGGGGCGCCTTCGCCGCAGCCTGCGTGGCGCTGGGCTGGCTGGTGCATTGGCAGATGAATTCCTTCGGCGGCCTGCCCAGCGAGGCCGCCGCCCCGCCGCCGCGCTTCGTCGCCGAGGCGGTGCAGGCGCATCGTACCTCGCTCCTGCGGGCCGCGATGGAGTCCCAGCTGGAGGCGCCGGAATTCGACCGGCAGGAGATCCTGCACAGCACGGCGATCGCCCTGCCCCATTTCCCAACCGACTGGCGGGTGCTGGACGTGCAGGTCTATCCGGCGGCGCTGGGCTCCAGCGTGGTGGTGATGTTCCGCACCGCCGATGCCGGGCCCTTCTCGCTCTACATGGCACATATGGGCAGCGAGCGCCGTGTCGCCCTGCGCATCTCGCGCCAGGGGGAGAAGCAGGTGGCCTATTGGCGCGAGGGCAAGCTGGGCATGGCGCTGACCGGCCAGGTCACGGCCGTCGAGCTGCGCCGCATCGCCATCCTGCTGGCGGCGATCTGATCCTTCCCCGCCGAGCGTCGTGACACGGAAAAGGGGCCGGGGCATCACTGCCCCGGCCCCTTCCGCATCGGGCGGGAGGG
>NZ_MLCO01000090.1 GCF_001982615.1 Teichococcus deserti
TCTGTCGGAGTCCTCGCGGGCCTGCTGGCGTGACTGCGTCGGGAGGGTCAGATGTGGATGGGGGCCGGGGCCTAGGGGGGCCGCTGGCGGCGGCTCCGGGGGTGGGGGGGCCAGGGGCCTGCCACTGGCGTCGCAGCCCTGGATGGTCAGCAGGCCGCTGTTCCGGCGGGGATCAGCCGGCCGGCGGCCTGGTCGGCCATGACACTGGCCACGGCCGCCTTCTGAGCCTCGAGCCCGAGGCCGCTGCGGCCCTACTGATCGGTGGAGACGCGATAGGAGGCGACGAAGAGCGACACGGAGGAAGCCACCCTCGCGCCCGCCCTGAGGCGGGGACGGGGCATTCTAAGCCTGTTTCAACCGCAAACGGTCGTTGCCGCCATTGTCACGTGATCAATCAGACTTAGCTCCAGTGCTTAGCGGTCGGATGCAAGAAAGCGGTCTGCCGCGCGAAGCGACAGCGCCATGATCGTCAAGGCCGGATTGGCAGCCAGCGCGCTGGGAAAGATTGAATTGTCGCAGATGCGCAGATTAGGAATGTCGAAGCTTCGGTTATCGGCGTCGACCACGGCGTCGTCGCCATTCAAGCCCATGCGGCAGGTGCCGATGGTATGCGCCGAGCGTTGCAGCGCGAAAATATCCTGCGCGCCGGCCGCGGCCCAGATTTCGGTCATCACCTGCCGGGCATGCTGGTCGATCGCCTGCTCGTTGGCATGATAGGCAAAGTCGATGCGCGCTTTGCGATGGCCGAAGGCATCGGTCTCCTCTGCCAGTGTTAGGCAGTTGTCGGGATGCGGCAGGCACTCGCCATTGATGCCAATCCCCGCCATGCGGTTGTAGTGGCGCAGCGTCGACTGAAGCTGCGCGCCCCACATGCCGGCGCCCCGCGCTAGGCCGGTGGCCAGGTTGACCGGCAGCATGCCCAAGCTCTGCATCAGGTAGCCGCCAACATAGTCGGCAGCCTTGGGACGCATCATCTCCTCGCTGATTAGCGAGGAAGGATAGCCACGGTTCATCCGCATCTTGGCGTCAAAGCGGCCCCAGACCTGGGTGGCGACATGCGCCATGAAGTTCCGCCCGACGTGGCCGCTGGAATTGGCGATGCCGAGATTCAGCAGTAGCCGCGGCGTCTCGATGCCCCCGGCGCAGAGAAACACGCTTGCGCAACGCTGGCGCTGCTCCCGCCCGTCCTGCCGGTAGACCGCTGCGGTGATCCGTCTCTGTCCGTTGAACTCGAAGGCGACCACCCGGCAGCCGGCCCGGATGCTGGCGCCATGAGCCGCCGCCAGCGGCAGGAAGGTGGTGTCCATGCTGGTCTTCGAGCCGTTGCGGCAGCCCTGGTGGCAGGTGCCGCAATTGACGCAGGCCTGGCGCTGCCCCCAATGCGGCTGCTGGTGATCGCGCGAGACCAGCGCCGCCGGCGCATCGGCCACCGCAATGCCGAGCGCGGCACAGCCACGCGCCATGACCTCCGCCGGCGCGTTGCGGGGAACCGGCGGATAGGCGAAACGGCGGCCCGGATCCCAGGGATAGTGCGCGGGGCCGGAGACGCCGATGAGGCGCTCGACCTCCTCAACATAGGGCAGCAGCTCGGCATGCGGGATCGGCCAGTCCTGGCCCTCGCCGGTCAGTCGCCGCAGTTGCAGGTCGCGCACGTCGGGACGCGGGCAGAAGGCGCCCCAGTGCAGCGTCGAGCCGCCGAGGCCCATCCCGGAATTGTTGGCGCCGAAGGCGGTGGGGTTGTCGCCGCCGCTGAGCCGCTCCTCCATCCAGTAGAGATCGGCGGCGACCTCGTCGGCGACATGCTCCTCGGGGCGGAAGGCGCGCCCGGCCTCCAGCACTACCACCGAGAGCCCGGCCGCGGCCAGCCGGGCCGCCAGCGGCGCGCCGCCGGCGCCGCTGCCGATGACGACGACGTCCGCGATATCCTGCGCGCCGATCATGCCCCGGTCTCCGCCATCACCTGCCAGGCTTCCGGCTGGTCCGCCCCGGTGAGGGCATAGCCCTGCTTGCGCCGGCCATCACCGCCAACGGCGAAGCCGTCATAGCCGATCATCGCCATGGTCGCCGGCAGCGACACCCAGAGGCGCGCCATCGTCGCGCGCACATCCTCGAACCACAGCCGCATCTGCGCCGGCGACAGCGGATCGGCACCCTCGGCGGCGCCGGCCTCGCCCGCCGCGATCCGCTGCAGCCAGGCCGCCTGGGCGTGGCGGTCGAGCCCGGCGAAGCCGCCGGCCAGCGCGTCCAGCGTGGCGATGCCGCGCCGCCAGGCCTCGCCATCGGGCGGCAACTCGGCGAAGCGCCAGCCATCGCCGGCGCCCTCGCCGATCTCTCGCTCGAAGCGGCGCAGCAGGTCAGCGTCACCGGCGCAATTGGGCAGCACCTGCGCGAGCAGGGCGGCGACCACCGCGCGCTGCGGCGGCGTCCATGCCGCTGCGCTGTCCTGCCCCACCGCGGGAACCGGCCGACTGCGCGCCAGCATCGCCGCCCGGGTGCGGCGGCTGACCCGGTCGGAACCCAGCAGCGCCGCGAAGCCGGCGGGCAGCATCGCGGCGGCCGCTGCCGCGGCGAAGGACGCGATCAGCGCCGCCAGCGGCCCGGGCTGCTCATAGGGGATCATATGCGCGGCCCCCTCCACCACCCGGACCTCGCCCTGCGGGTAATGCGGCAGGTTCAGCCGGCGCTGTGCGGCCTTGCCCAGGTCGCCATCCTCGGCGCCGGCCAGGATCAGCGCCGGCATGGCGATGCGGCCGACCGCATCGCGCCAGTCCTCGCGGCTGCCGCGCTCCAGCCAGCCCAGCCAGGCCTCGCGGCTCGACCGGCGGACATCGCCGATCGCCCGGTCGCGCAGCATCGGCGGCAGGGGCCGGGCCGTGTTGGCATCGACGAAGGCGGCCGCCTCGGCCGGGGTCGGCGCGCCGCGGGCGAACCAGCCGATCATCTCCGCCCGCCGCGCCTCCTCCATCGGTTCCGGCGCCGGCGGCGAGGCGGCGACCAGGACGACGCCGAGAATCCCGGCGAGCCCCGCCTCGCCCGCCGCGGCGCGCGACGCCACGATCGTCGCGATCTTGCCGCCCATGCTGTGTCCGACCAGCAGGCAGGCGGTCAGCCGGCGGCGCCGGATCTCGTCGGCCAGCCCGTCCGCCAGGATCGCGACATCCGCATGGCCGGCCTCCTTCCGGTCGCCGAAGCCCGGCAGGTCGAGCGTGATGCAGCTCCATTCCGGCAGCGCCGCGCACACCAGAGACCACTCGCCGGCGCTGGCGCCGAGCGAATGCAGGAAGACCAAGGTGGGCTGCGCCATGGGGTCTCGCGGGGGCTGGTTGGGGGAAGGCGGCGACAGGCGGTCCATCAGCAGGGGTCCTGCTGCGTCAGCACATGCAGCGCCATGACATGGGCCAGATGCGACAGGCCCTGCGGCAGATTGCCCAGGAAGGCGCCGCTGGCGGGGTCGGCCATCTCGGTCATGATGCCGACGCCGCGGTCGAGCGCCGCGGTGAGCGCCGCCAGCGCGGCCTCGGCGCGGTCGCGCTGGCCGAGCAGGGCGCGCGCCTCGATCATCCAGAAGCTGCAGGCAAGGAAGCAGCCTTCCTCCCGCGCCACGCCGCTGTAGCGGTGATGATAGGGGCCGGCGCCAAGCTCGGCATCGATGGCATCCAGCGTCTTCTCCAGCCGGTCGTGGCCGTCGAAGCCGAAGCGCACGGCCAACGCCAGCGAGGCATCGAGCGCCTCACTGCCGGCGTAGAAAGTGAAGGCCTGCTTCCGCTCCGACCAGCAATGCGCCTCGATCCAGGCGGCGATGCGGTCGCGCTCGCGCGACCAGCGGTCGCGGCAGGTGGTGGGCAGCTGGCCCTGGTCGGCCAGCTCCACCGCCCGGGCCAGCGCCTGCCAGCAGCTGATCTTCGACATGGTGTAGTGCTGTGGCGTCTCCAGCTCCCAGATGCCGGCATCCTTCTTCCGCCAGGCATCCGCGCATTGATCGGCCAGATGCGACAGCAGCTCGGCGCTGGAGGGATCGAGGATGTTGCCGCAGGCCACGAAGCGCGATGCCGTCTCGAAGATGTCGCCGTAGATGCCGTGCTGGTGCTGCGTGGTGGCCAGGTTGCCGACATGCACCGGCCCGGAGCGCCGGTAGCCGGGCACGTCGATCACCGTCAGATCGGGCGCCAGCGCGCCGCCCAGCGTGTAGCAGACGCGGGCGTCATGCTCCCGCAGGCGCTTCAGCAGCCAGGTGAAGGCGGCCTTAGCTTCGGCCCGCGCACCGGCCGTCAGGAAGGCCTTGATGGTATAGCCGGCGTCGCGCACCCAGGCGTAGCGGTAGTCGTAGTTCTTCCTGCCGCCGATGCCCTCCGGCAGCGAGGTGGTGGCCGCCGCGGCGATCGCGCCGGAGGGCGAGAACAGCAGCAGCTTCAGCGCCAGGATGCTGCGGATGAAGGCCTCGCGATGGGCGCCGTCATAGGCGACGCGGTCCGACCAGTCGCGCCATTCCTTGTCGGAGAGGTCGATGCGCTCGTCGATCGTGGCGACCGGATCGACGACCAGCGGCTCGCCCTCGCCGACGATCAGCGCCAGCACCTCACGCTGTCCCTGCGCAACGGTCAGCCGGCCGCAGACGCCGTCATCGGCCTGTTCACCGGCGAAGCCGTCGGAATGCAGCAGAAGGCCCAGCACCTTGCCGACATGGAAGACGGCGTGCTCGCCGATCTTCGAGCGATAGGGGCTGGCGCCGTTCGCCCGGCGGCCCGGCCGCATCTCAACCGCGAAGACCACCGTGCCATCGATCCCCTCAACGCGGCGCGCAAGCTCACCCCAAGGCAGCCGCCCGGCGGTGCCGCTGTTCAGCGATTCGGTCAGCCGCGCGCGTCCCTGCGCCGTGGTGAAAATGGTCTCCAGCACGTTGCTGCCGGGCCGGTAGCGCCGTTCTACCTCGAAGGGATCGACCGGCGTGAGGCAGAACCGCCCGCCTTCCTCCGGGTCCAGCAAGCGATCGAACAGTGGTGGCGAATCCAGATTTGGCACGCACCACCAGTCGATCGACCCATCAGCACCTGATAAGGCGACCGAGCGGCCGTCACCTAGCGCGCCATAATCCTCAAGCGCCAGATACCCGTCGACACGTCTGCCACTGGCGACGACACCAGCAGGCTGATGAAGCCGCTTTAGAAATCCGGCTGTGCTCACCTGCGATGCGCCAGCACAGCAGGACTACTGCGCATCGTTCGCGTTGCCGCAGCGGCAAGAGACAAAGCCAAATAAGGAGATCTAGGCGCTCTAAGATTTTGAGGCCATATGCGAGCTGCAACGGCTAGTTGCTTCCTATTCGGTTCCGCCGCAAATCGCATGTCAGATCATTTCTCCGACACGCACTGAACTTGCGGAATCGCAACGCCCGTGTGTGTCGGGCTATAAACCGGCACAACATAGGTTGGTTTCTCTATTTCATTGCGCTCCGACGTAATGTGGTACGAATCGAAATTTTTCATTCCAGCCGGGCCACTTAGTGAACCCTAACGGACGTTCGATGGTTAAACTGGCACCCCTTCACCGGATGCTAGGACAACGCAGCGGATCTGTTCTCTCTGGCTTGCACCAATGCCTCGGTACGGCACAGCGCTACCAGTTCCCGCAGCGAGGTAACGATCGTTTCCCCCGTGCCATCTCTCCGCAGTTCTGCCAGCATCGTACTGTCGGTACCGGCATGCCACAGGCCGATCACCACGCGCGCCTTAGGCAACTGCCGTTGCAGCCGACGCGCCAGGTAGCGGATGCCGTCTGCAGTATTGCCTTCTTCTAACACTGACAAGCAGCAGAGCCCCGCGTTGGCGGCTATTGCCTCTTCCGGTAGGGCGCCCTCAGCCAAACTGGCAACTCCGAAGCCCTCTTCTCGCATCGCCTGTGACGCCATGCCAGCTGCCAAGTCGTCCAGGCTGCCGCGCCCCGCTGCGCAGACAATGCGTGGCGGTGTGTTGGGCGCTGCAGGCTCCAGCGCCAGCAGCAATCCCTGAATCTGCCCACGCACATCCTCCAGCTGGGAAGGTTCCAATACCTCGCGTGCCCAGTCCTGATCTGCCAGCGACAGGGCGGTGAGGGCCACCGTGTCATGGTAACCGGCCAAGGTGCTGCCGCGTCGCAGCGCCTGCTGCGCCTGCTGAAGCAGCCCGCGGGCGTCGCGTTGCAGGCTTCGCTGGTAGAAGCTCTCATGCGGCAGCAGGGATGGCCGGTCCCCTAACATCACCTCCAGGAAGGAAAGCTTCGGAACATGCCGTCCCAGTACCACCAGCACCACCGTAAGCGGCGTGGCCAATAGCAAGCCGATCGGTCCCCACATGAACGTCCAGAAGGTGGCGGCAATAATCACCGCCACAGGGGAGAGCCCCGTGCTATGACCGTAAACGGCAGGTTCCAGTACCTGCACCATCAGCGGCTCGGCAACCAGGAATAGCGCGAGCACCCAGATGGCCATGGACCAGCCTGGGTCCACTGCCACAGCCAGCAGCAATGTTGGGATCAGTGCGACGAAGGTGCCGATAAACGGCACAAAACGCATCAGCCCAGCTAGAATGCCCCAGAGCGCCGGGCTGGGGAGCCCGATCCACCATAAGGCCAGCCCGATCACCAGTCCCATCGCAGAATTTAGCGCCACCTGCGCGAGAAACAGGCGGGACAGGCGCCGCGCAGCGTCATTCAGCGCCACAGTCGTGCGGTGCAGATCACGCGAGCCGGCGAGACGGATGACGCGATCGCGTAGGTCCTCCCGGTAGATCAGGATGAAGATCGCGAAGAGCACGACGACCGCGGCAGTGGCCAGCGGCGCCAGGACGGGCCCGGCGACGCTTTGGATCACCTCCAGCGGCGTGGTGCCGCCGCCGACCGGCGCTGCCGTGGTCTCGCGCAGCGGCAGCGACGGGGCAGAATAGGCCGCGGTGCGCCCCGACATGCCGTCACCCACCATCTGCCGGAGGTTCTGCAGGGCGGCTTCGGCATCCCGCATCAGCTCGGCAACATGCAGCGACTGCAGCTTGGTCGTCAGGGTGCGCTGGTAGGCGGCGAGATCCACCACCAGCGTGCCAGCCTGCCGCGCCATCACCATGCCAAGGCCGAGGATCGCCCCTGCCGCCGTCAGCACCGCCAGCACCACGGCCAGGACCTGCGGCACTCGGAGGCGGCTCAGTGCCACGACGATCGGCGCCAGGACGAAGGCCAGCAGCACCGCGAGCACCAGCGGGACGATGAGGTCGCGTCCGAGGGCCAGGGCAGCAATGGCCAGGGCCCCCGCCAGCAGACCGAAGATAGCGTTGAGCACGCCGAGCGCCGAAGGGCCAGCGTGCTCAATCTCCCGGGCGACGCCTTGCAGGCGGTCGGTGGCCTTTTCGCCGCGCAAGGCGATATCCTCCAAAAGCCCGGGTAACGCCGCAGGAAGCGGAAAGTTAGCCGGTTCAACAACCCTTCGTGACATCGCGACGTTACCGGGCGTCAGCCCTGGAGTGACGCCCCTGCTTCTCCCTTCATCAACCGCGGATGCCCCGGCATCGCGTCGCGTCCGTCTGATGGACAGGCTGCCGCTGCATGCCCGTCCGGTGTTCATCACCGCGCTCCTTCTGGGGTTCCTGGCCCTTGGCGCCGGGGTCGCGGGCTGGCGGGTGGTGGACCGAGGGCGTGAGGTCATGGCGACCGGCAATGCCCATATGCTGGACGCAGAAGCCCTGCTTTCAGCTGCCAAGGACCTGGAAACCTCCCAGCGCGGCTTCGTGCTGTCAGGGGATGAAAGCTACCTGCAGCCACGGACGGCGGCCCAGGCGGTGATCGCCACGGTATTGCCCCGGCTCGAGCGGGATGGCCTCCCCTCCGGCCGTCTGCGGTCCGTGATGGAAGCCAAGGCCGCCTGGACGGAAGCCTCCATCGCCCAGCGACGAAGCCAGGGGATGGAAGCATCCCTGCGGGGCATCGCCAGCGGCGAGGGCAAGGCGCTCATGGACGCCATGCGCGCCGAGGTGGCGGCGGTGCAGCGGGATACCCGCGCCATCATGGCCACGCGGGCAGCGCAGGATGCCCAGACCACGCTCTGGCTGACGGTGCTTGGCCTCGCAGCGCTGCTGATGGCGATGGCGCTTCTCGCCGGCTATGCCGTGGCGCGGCGACACGCGGAGCAGCGGGCCACGGCGCTGCTCGACGGCGTCATGGACCATGCGCCGGTGGGGCTTGGCTTCCTCGACCGGCAGTCGCGGGTCCGCTATGCCAACAAGGCCTTCTCCGCCATCGGCGAGGGCCTGCTGGCGGGCGATGGCCGCTGGTCCGAGGAGGTCCGGCAGCAGGCGGCGCCGGCCATCGACAAGCTGCTGCGCACGGAGCGTGCCGTGACCGATGTGGCGGTGTCCTCCTCCGCCACGGAAGGACGCTCTCCGCGGCAGCTGCGGATCAGCTTCTTTCCGCTGCCGCGCGAGGGGGATGGGATCGGCATCGCGGTTGTCGACGTCACCGCCCAGCACCGGATCGAGGCGCGGCTGCGGCGCAGCGAGGCGCGGCTGCGCACCATCGTCGACTCCATCCCGCAGCTCGCCTGGATGACCGACCCGCAGGGCGAGATCCAGTGGTACAACCGCCGCTGGTACGACTACACCGGCGGCACGGCTGAGAGCATGATGGGCTCCGGCTGGCGGCAGGTGCACCATCCAGACCATGTCGAGGCGGTGGCCGCCCGCTTCCGCGCCGCGATCGAGGCCGGCGAGGCGTGGGAGGACACCTTCCCCCTGCGCGGCGCCGATGGCCGCTACCGCTGGTTCCTTTCGCGCGCCCAGCCGCTGCGCGAGCCGGCGGATGCCGAGTTCCCGGAGGGCCGGCTGATCGGCTGGTTCGGCTCCAACACCGACATCACCGAGATGCGGGAGGCCGAGGAGGCGCTGGCCAGCGCCAAGGCGGCGGCCGAGGACGCCAACATGGCGAAGAGCCAGTTCATCGCCAATATGAGCCACGAGCTGCGCACGCCGCTCTCCGCCGTAATCGGCTATTCCGAGATGCTGGAGGAGGAGGCGGACGAGCTGGAGGGCGCCGAGAGCTTCCGCGAGGATCTGGCCAAGATCAACAGCAACGCCCGTCACCTGCTGTCGCTGATCAACGACGTGCTGGACTTGTCAAAGATCGAGGCCGGCAAGATGGAGGTGCAGCCGGAGGATTTCGACACCGCCGCGGTGGTGCAGGAGGTTGCGGCGACGGTGGAGGCACTGATCGGCAAGAAGAACAACCAGCTGGCGCTGGTGCTCGAGCCCGGCCTGCCGCCGATGCATTCCGATCCCGTCAAGCTGCGGCAATGCCTGTTCAACCTGATCGGCAACGCCGCCAAGTTCACCGAGAACGGGCGCATCACCCTGACCGTCGCACCGGAGGCGGGGCGGCCGGGCTGGATCGGCTTCCGGGTGGCGGATACCGGGATCGGCATGACCCCGGAGCAGCTGGCGCGGCTGTTCGAGCGGTTCAGCCAGGCCGACGCCACCACAACTCGCCGTTTCGGCGGCACCGGGCTGGGGCTGGCCATCACCAAGGCCTTCGTCGCCATGCTGGGCGGGCGGATCGAGGTGGAGAGCGAGGCGGGCCAGGGCACCGCCTTCACCATCCGGCTGCCCGCCGACCTGCGCGAGGCGCGCGCCGAGCAGGACGATCCCGCCGTGCTGGCCGGCGAAGCCGCGCTGGACCAGCCCGTTGCCCCGGCCGAGCGGCAGGCGGGGCTCGTGCTGGTGATCGACGACGATGCCGCGACCCGCGAGCTGCTGACCCGCTTCCTGGAGCGCGAGGGCTTCACCGTGCGCACCGCCCCCGAAGGGCGCACCGGGCTGCGCATGGCGCAGGATCTGCAGCCGGACGCCATCCTGCTCGATGTCATGATGCCACGCATGGATGGCTGGGGCGTGCTGTCGGCGCTGAAGGCGGAGGAGGCGCTGGCCGACATCCCGGTGGTGATGGTGACGGTGGTGCAGGAACGCGGCCTGGCCTTCTCGCTCGGCGCGGCCGACTACCTGAACAAGCCGGTGGAGTGGAGCCGGCTGAAGCGCGTGCTCGACCGCTACCGGTCGCGGCCGGCGCCTGGCACCGCGCTGGTGATGGAGCAGGATCCCGGCCAGCGCGCCGAGCTCCGCGCCCTGCTGGAAGCCGAGGGCTGGACGGTGGAGGATGCCACTGACGGCCGCGCCGCCCTGGCCCGCATGTCGCTGGCGCCGGCGCCGGACATGCTGCTGGTCGAGGTGCAGGGCGGCGATGGCGGCGACGGCTTCTCGCTGATCCGCGACCTGCGCGCCCGGCCGGAATGGTCGGCGCTGCCGATCATCGCGCTGACCGACGGCGCGGTGGAGGAGGCCGAGATGCACCAGCTTCGCCGCGACGTGCGCCATGTCATGCCGGCTGAGGACGGCATCCCCGACGAACTGGTCACGGAGCTGCGCCGCATCGCCGGCGCCCGCTCCGCCAGACCCACAGACGCTGCACAGGAAAGGCCCGCGCCATGACCAAGATCCTGCTGGTCGAGGATCACGAGGAACTCTGGGACTTCCTGTCCCGCCGCCTGAAGCGACGCGGCTTCGACGTCGTGCTGGCGCATGACGGGCAGCAGGGCGTCGACATGGCGCAGACGGAGAGGCCTGACGTCATCCTGCTCGACATGAACCTGCCAGTGATGGATGGCTGGACCGCAGCGCGCACGCTGCGCGGCATCCCGGACACCGCGCGCATCCCGATCATCGCGCTGACCGCGCATGCCATGTCGGGAGATCGGAGCAAGGTGATCGAGGCGGGGTGCGACGACTACCATCCGAAGCCGGTGGATTTCTCCCGCCTGCTTGGCCAGATCGACGCCGCCCTGCTGCGGCAGGAAGAGCAGGGCTGACACCACAGGCCGGCGGGCCCAGGAGCCGGGCGGGGCGGGGCGGGGGCCAGGATGCGGGGCTTCGGCCCCGGAGCGCCCCCTTCCCGCCGCCGTTCAGCGCCCCGCCAGCGGCCAGACCAGGGCGATCAGCGGCACGCCCACCAGCAGCACGATCAGCGTCAGCGGCGCGCCGAGCCGGGCATAATCGCCGAAGCGATAGCCGCCCGGCCCCATCACCAGCGTGTTGCACTGGTGGCCGATCGGGGTGAGGAAGTCGCAGGCGGCGCCCACCGCCACGGCCATCAGGAAGGCATCCGGGCTCAACCCCATGCGGGTGGCCAGGCTGGCGGCGATGGGGCCCATCATCAGCACCGTCGCGGCGTTGTTGAGGAAGGGCGTCACCGCCATGGCGATCACCATCATCAGCCCCAGCGAGACCAGCGGCGACAGGTGCCGCACCACCGTCTCCAGCCCGGCGGCGATGAGGTCCGTGCCGCCCGTGGTCTGCACCGCCTCGCTGACCGGGATCAGCGCGCCCAGCAGCACCAGCACCGGCCATTCCACTGCGTCGTAGGCCTCGTGCTTGCTCAGCGTGCGCAGCATCAGCAGCAGCACCGCGGCGCCGAAGAAAGCGACTGCCACGGGGACCACATGCAGTGCCACCAGCAGCATAGCGCCCAGCAGCACCAGCAGCGGCACCCAGGACCGGCGGCTGCGTCCCAGGGTGATTGGGCGTTCGGTCAGCGGCAGGACCCGCAGCTCGCCCAGCGCGTCGCTGATGGCGGCGGCGCTGCCGCGCAGGATCAGCACGTCGCCCGCCCGCAGGCGCAGCGTGCTGAGCCGCTGCGCAATGCGGTGGCCGCTGCGGCTGACCGCCAGCAGGTCCAGCTTGTGCCGCTCGCCGATGCGGGCCTGCGCCACGGTGCGGCCGACCAGCGGGCTGTCGGCGGCCAGCACGGCTTCCACGACGCCGCTGTCCCTGCCCTCCTGGCCGCCCGGCAGCAGCAGGCCGCTGCGGGCCACCAGCCGCTCGAGCTCCTCCGGATCGCCTTCCAGCAGCAACGTATCCCCTTCCCGGATCAGCCATTGCGGCGTGGGCAGGAAGCGGCGGAAGCGTTCGCGGATCACGGTGGCAACACTGACCCGCCCCTCGCCCAGAGCTTCCAGCGCCGCGACCGTCTGCCCGATGACAGGAGAGGCTGCGGGCACGGAGGCCTCGATGGTGTAGTTCTCGATCCCCCCGCCTGCGGCATCGGCCGGCGCACGGCGGTTGCGCGGCAGCAGCCGCCAGCCGAAGGACAGGAACAGGATTCCTGCCAGCGCCACGCCGAGCCCCACGGGGGTATAGTCGAACATCCCGAAGGGCTGGCCGGTCACCTCCGCCCGCACCCGTGCCACGATGATGTTGGGTGAGGTGCCGGTCAGCGTGATCAGCCCGCCGATCAGCGAGGCAAAGGCCATCGGCATCAGCAGCGCCGAGGCGGAGGTTCCGGTCCTGCGGGTCACCTGCAGGGCCACCGGCATGAAGATGGCCAGCGCACCGATGTTCTTGGTGAAGATTGAGGCGACCAGCACTGCGCCGGCCAGCACCGGCACCTGCACCGCCGTGGTCCGCAGGTAGGGGAGCACCGGGCGCATGAGGGTCTCCACGGCGCCGGAGCGTGCCACGGCGGCGCTGACGAGCAGGGCGGCGGCGACAATGATCACCACGTCATCGGCAAAGCCGTCAAAGGCCTTGCTGACAGGAATGATGCCAACCAGCACGCCTGCCAGCAGCGCCATGAGCGCCACGAGGTCATAGGCAATGCGCCCCCACAGGAAGAGGCCAACGGTGATCCCCAGGATGCCGAAGGCCAGGCCCTGGTCGAGCGTCATGCAGGCCCCCACGAATGGCGACAGGCGGCGAGGGCACGGGACATGCGGGGGATCCTTGGTCGCGTAGGGCGCGACGGGAAACCGTTGGCGGAGCCAGGGGTTGCTGTCGCTTCCGGCGACGAGAAAGGCCTGCATGCCATGACCACCCTCCCGCGGCGCCTGCTGCGCCTGCTGACGGCTGGCGGTCAGCCTGACTCGGCGGCCGCATTGCTAGAGCGTCAAGCGCGGGAAGAGCCGAGTGTCCCGCCGGAGCCGTCTGCGGCGGAAGGCGCTGCGCGTCGTCGGGTCCTGGCGCAGCCGCCGAAGCAGGTCCTGCAGGACCAGATGGCCGCCAAGCTGCTACATGCCTGGCTGCAGAACCGGCACCAGACGCTGTTTCCGCTGTCGCTGAACCTGCGCAACCTCCCACCGGCGCAGAGACATCTTCTCATCCACAGCCTGGTTGCGAGTGCCCGCATGACCGGTATCGCCGCCACGGCGCTGCCGCCGCTGCTGCCAGCCATCGGCGGGCAGAACGAGGCCGAGACTCTTCAGGCGGCTCTGGGCCACCCCTGCCCTCTGGCCGATCTGCTGGAAGCGCTGCGCGAACAGGAGCTGGGAGCCTATGCCTATACCCTGGCATTGCTCGTCGGCAGCGCCGGGCGTGGCGGATTGGTCGAGGCGTGGCTGAACTACCTGGCCTTCTTCTTCGCTCTGCCAGCCGAAGTGCTGGCCGACCTGCGCCGGCGCGGGGGGTGGCGGCGTATCACGCCGTCTCGGTAGCGCTGCGCAGCGCGTGCTGCAGCGCGTCGCTGTTAACCAGTAGACGACGCGACACGTCAGACAGAGTGACCCACCCCACCACCTGCCCGGTGGTGTCGCATACCGCCAGCCGGCGGATGTTCTGAGCGGCCATCATGTCCATCGCGGTGCGCAAATCGTCGCCCGGTCGGCAGAACAGGGCAGGTGCGGTCATCACCTCCCTGACCCTAAGAGTGACTGGGCTCCGGCCGGCGGCAACCACGCGATACAGCAGATCCCGATCCGTGATCACACCCTGGATGTTGCCCGCGACACCGACTGGCAGGCCACCAACATCTAGGTCGCCCATCATCTCAGCCGCCTCCTGCGTGGTGGCGTCAGGAGCGATGAACTCGACCTCCGTGGTCATGATGTCGGCGATTTCCATCAAGCCTTGTCCCGTGTGAGGTCTGTGCAGCAGAAAAACAGCAGCGACCGCGAGGTTTCTCGAATGCCATTTGGCTGACCTTGCCATATGGCCGGTTATGCGTCGCCCGGTCCGGGCGGCAGCTTGCCATAGTGGCTCTTATGCGTCTGGATAGGCGCGCAGCTACCGCGGAAGACCGGCCACTACAGCCTGCCGCCTTGCTGCCAAAGCTTGCGTGGCTCATCTTCTGCCGGCCACTGCACTGACAAGATGATGACCACAAAGCCGCCTATCGCCGTCATGTCATTCAACCGGCCGGATTATCTGCGGCAGGTTCTCGTCTCCCTCGCCGCGCAGGACGATGGTAGCCACGGGCCTATTCATCTATTCCAAGACGGCGCCGTCAGCGCCGTATCAGGGAAAAGAGCTGCGGATCCTGATGATATAGAGCAGTGTGTGGCAATCTTTTCAGCCATCTTCCCAAACGGCATCGTCCATCAGAGTGACTCGAATATTGGCGTAGCTCAGAATTTTCTGAACGCCGAGCGGCTGTTCTTCGAAGAAATGCAGGCTGAGGCTGCATACTTCTTTGAAGATGACATGATCCTGTCGCCCTACTATCTGCGTCTTCTGGATTTCTTTTATGAGATGTATCGAGGTCCTAAAAAGGTTGGCTACTTTGCTGCTTACGGGCACCTGAAGGCGACCTCTGCCGATCAGATCAAGCGCCGCACAGAGCTGCGGCGCCTGGCGCACCATTGGGGCTTCGGCCTGTTCCGCCATCATTGGCTGGAGATGCAGCCGTTGATGCAGGTCTTCTACGACGTGACTCTGGGGCGCGACTACAAGAGCCGCGATCATGATCTCATCCGCGCCCACTATCGGGGCAACGGCATCATGGTCGGCGTCACGTCGCAGGACGATGTGAAGAAGGCAGTGTCCTACGCCTTGAAGCGGCCTTCGCTGAACACGTTTGCAACCTACGGCCGCTACATCGGCGCGACTGGCCTTCACATGACACCGGAAGCCTTCGAGCGGCACGGCTACAAGCTGACCGAATGGCTCGACGGGGTGGATTTCGGGTTCAAGCATCCCACCGACGCCCAGATCGAGAAGATGGTCGCTGACGAGGTGGCCGGCCGTCGAGCGAACATCGAGAAGCAAGCTGCCGAAGCCGCAGCCAAGGCTGCCCCCAAGCCGGCTTGAAAATTTTCATTCCGAACCGAGAATATACTTGAGGCGCGGTTAACCTCTTGCTTACATGTATCACGGGATCGGCATGACCGGTTCCTGATTATTGTAGTCGGGAGGTCGCCGTGGGCATGATCCATGCTGCGCTGTTCCGCCGCCGAATCCTGGTGGTTGAGGACAGCTTTTTCCTCGCGAGCTATGCTGCCGATATTTTGGAAGAGGCAGGGGCGCAGGTTGTTGGGCCGGTGCCTTCCATTGGCCAAGCGCTTGAGCTTGCCGCATCGATGCCTCTCGATGCGGCAGTCTACAATTGCTTCCTGCGCTCTATCCGCGCGGACAGGCTCGCCGAAACTCTGGATCGCCATGGCGTGCCATCTGTCGTGCTGAGCCTGATTGGCAAGGACAACAGTGATCCGCTGCTGCGAGATCATGACGTGATTCAGTGGCCGTTCAATCCTCAGCACCTGCTGGAGACCCTATCGGCCGCCATCGTTCGTCATCGGCAAACGTCTTCAACGCACTAATATTTTGTCTTGTTTCTCATCATGGCCCGAGCCATATCGCACATTTTTGTTACGTATGGTTATCGCTATTTTTTGTGCCGCAAGATTCTTTGTGGGCTGAAATGTTCCACAAAGAGGAACAAGCCATGCTGGATGCAGTCGAGAACAGCTTGCGGGACATGTTCGACAAAGCCTCTGCTCGCGCCTTAAACGTTCCGGTCCATCTTGCTCATCTTGTCGGTGAGGCAGCTGCTGAAGAATGGCATGCGAGCTGCCTCCCTAAGGCTGCCGCAGACCGAGCTTTATGGCTTCGCGGCGCAGAGGCAGTGATGCCTCTCATCCCTTCGAGACCTTTGAACCGAGCGCAGCATAGCCAGGCCAGCTTTCGGGCCATTGAGGGCGCCCGAAACATCGTTAGGATCATGGCAAAGCAAGCGCGCGATAGCGACGACAGATCCGCTGAGCATGTTGATCTCAGCCGGGTGTCGCCGCAGTTGAACCCTCTACCTAGTAGCCCTGCTGCGCCTCACGGCATCCATCAGCGCACACCAGAGCGCTGCTCGCATCGATGAAAGCGCCGGCTGCCGCAGCCATGCCGCCTCGAGGCCATAGTCCGCCAGCTGATACTGGCGGCCCCTGGCAGGCTGCCGCCGCATTGAGGGCGGCGCATTGCACTATAGCCTCTCCACATTATGGCTCGAGGATAGCTGGGCCTTGTTCATGGTGAGGAAGCAACCGGCTTCTGTTTCAGCTGCATCGGCATCTCTTCTTCAGGCAGCATCTCCTTCAGCACACTGTGTACGAGCTGCGCGCTGAAGGGCTTGTTGATGAACCTGGCCTGATCAGGCAGGTCACCGGCCTTGGGCTTCATGTTGCCGGAGGCAACAACGATGCGGATGTGAGACCAGCTTTGTGCGACCTTGAGCGCAAGCTGAAAGCCATTCATCGAGCCAGCGGCCATCTGCACATCGGTGAAGAGGACATGGATCTGGCCCTCCCGCTCGGCGATCAGCGCTAGGGCGGCATCGGCGTCCCGGGCCTGCAGCGCCTTGAAGCCGGCGTCTTCGAGGATCTGCGCGGCATCGAGCCGAATGATCATGTCGTCTTCAGCAACGACGGCGTGCAGCTTGTCCATCATGGATCTCCTTCGCCGCTGAAACGGGAAGAGAAGGGCCATGGTTTGCCGCTGGTGAGAACCAATCTCAAAAAGTGTGGTGAGCAGCGTCACGCCGGCGAGTTGCGCGCGATAAACCTCGTTCATCGGACGCCACTCCGAAAATCTTTGGCATTCTCAATATGGATTGCCTCCGTACTCATTGTTCGGCGCGTTATGAGGTTCGACCCCTCTGTCTTCGCACCTTTGCGATGACGAGACGCTCTTTCATCGCGGATGCCACGCCTATGCTGACTGGCTGCAGAATTCTGGTGGCGGAAACGGACTACGTCGCAGCGACAGAGATGGCTACCTCGTTGCAGGAAGCAGGGGCCACCATCCTTGGACCAGTGCCCACCGAAGACATGGCTATCGACATCCTGCTGCCTGGCGACGTCGACCTGGTAATCTTCAATGCTCTGCTTCGCGAGCGGCGTGTCGCCCTGCTGCCTGCGTGCCTTGCTCGGCAGGAGGTGGTCTCGATGATGGTCAATGACCTTGAGCTGCGGAGCGATGATCCTCTCTGCCAGGGCCGCAAACAGCTGCTGCATCCCTTGCACTACCCACACTTCAAGCAGGTCGTCGCGGAGCTTCTGGCCCGTTAAGCGCCACCCCTGCAGGCATCCGGCGGCACCCACTTCTACACGATAACTCCTGAATATCGGTGCCGGCCCCGGATGAGGCGGACATGCCCTTTTCCAGGCAGCAAAAAAATCTGCGATTCTTTGCAACCCGACGAAAATCGCATGGTTTGAGCTCGACAATAATCTCACGGTGCTGCGGGTGGCAGTTGAGTGAGAGGCTAACCCTGTCGAGCGATCTCCATGGCTTTGAAGCTCTGCCCTCCCTCCCCTGTGCCCTCCTCGCCACAGGAAATTCTTGCCCATATCCGAGAATGGGACAGTGCCGTTCAACGGGCGATGAAGGGATATGCGGCTGCCAAGCTGGCCTTGGACAAGGCCCGCGAGCCCCATGCCGCCACTCTGCGCTTCAAGAAAAAAGCGGAGGAGCTTCATCAGGCTTTGGCTAACCGGCACCATTATCAAACGATTGCCGATCAGATGAGGAAGCCGCCGTTCATGCTGCGAGCTTAACTTCTCACGCCTAGCTGTACGCGGATAATGCCCGTTTATCGAGGCGTGACGTGCAGGGTCATCACATGGTCTAGCGCGTCTATCGTCGGGTGCAGCTTGGGGCCCTTATTCCGCTTAGCTCCGGATAGTCGCCGGTCGTCACTCTCAGGTTATTGAACGCGACGTGCGGCTGTCCAGGATCGTAGCGAGAGGCTAGGAGGTGCGGCCCGCTGCCGGACGCAGAACCGTCTGCAGACCCTCGGCTAATGTCTCGAAGTATCCTGCTGCCAACCGGTGCTGCGCCTGCTGGTAGAATCGCGGCCCCATAACGGCAGATCATTCTCTATTCAGCGCCATGGTGAGCCGGTCTTGATGACGTAGCGCAGGCCGTTGAATACCTTGCGCAGCGAGTGCTCCCACTGGACAACCTCCTCGGGCAGCAATGTCAGATAGGGCGCAACCAATGCCCATTCTTCATCGGAAATATCAGGCGGGTATGGTTTGCGGACACTCACGTCCTGCAGCCTGATCGTTACCTAACCGCAGGTCCATAACATCCTCTAGCTAAGATGTTACATATCCGCCTCTTAAGCGAAATCTCCCGCACAACGTAAACTTGTGTCGCTCTGATGCTTCATTGGGGAGGAACGCATATGCAGCGAACACTATTGGTCTTTATGCTCGCCTTGATACCGGGCGTCGCAGGTGCCCACGTTAAGTGGTTCGAAGCCTATGAGGTCGCCGCGGCTCCGGTCCCCATCAGCACGACTTTGTCTTTGCCGTATTTCTGGATCGGGCTCGGCTTGGTACTCAGTTTTTTCCTTGTCACGACCCTGCTGGAGAGACAGCCGCTAGGCCAAGTCGTGACGAAAGGACTGAACACGATTGCAGCCCCGCTGCGGCACCGCGCCGATGCCTTTCTGCTCGCCGTACTCTTCGCCTTCTTTGTCGCGCTCTTTGCCGTTGGCGGTACCTATCTCACGCCTGATCTAAAGACTGAGGCGGGTTGGGTACCTTGGGCCCAGTTGGTCATTGCACTGCTGGTTCCTGCACGTCGTACGCGGCCAGTGGCAGCCGCCGCCATTGTGCTGCTTTGGTTCGTCACGCTGCGCGATTACGACCTGTTCCATCTCTTCGACTATCTGGCACTGGGTCTCGGGCTCGCTGGCTATCTGCTGCTCTCAGGTTTTCCAGAGGGAGCTTGGCAAGAACGCCGCTTTGCAGTGCTCCGCTGGGGCATCGCACTAGCGCTCATGTGGTCGAGCCTTGAGAAATTTATGTACCCGCAGTGGTTCCTGCCCCTGCTGGAAGAGCGCCCCTACCTTGCCTTTGGCATTCCCTTCGGGCCCTACACGACGATGGCCGGCGTCGCTGAGTTCACCCTTGGCTTCGGGCTGCTTTGGACACCACTGGTCCGCCGTCTCTCCGCCCTCGCCCTGTTCGCGCTAATGTTCGCCGCCGTTTATCCTTTTGGCCGCGTGGACATGATCGGGCATGCCTCCATTCTGGCCGCGCTACTGGTGGTCATAGCGGATCCGGGCGGCAGCACGGCGCTGGAAGTGGCGCCGCGGACCCGCTGGGCCACCCCCCTCGTGCCGGTGGGACTGGCCGTGGCACTCGCTCTCTCCATGGGTTCGTACTTCACGCTGCACCAAGCGATCTATGCACCCGACCGTGCATCGCTGGCCATCCTGCGGGCCGGCACCGAGCGAATAGCGCAGGGCGGCGCGGCGCCTGGCGGCTTCTGGCGCGGCGCCGAGCATTACCACGGCTCTGGCCATGGCAGCGCCGCTCCTCAGGCTGCCTCCAGCGCAGCCATGCAGGACGCCATGGAGCAGATGCACGGTGCCATGAACCGTATCCGCGTCACTGGCGACCTGGATCGTGACTTCGTGGCCCTGATGGTACCCCACCATGAAGGGGCGCTAGCCATGGCGCGGCTCTATCTGGAAAGCGGCAAGGATCCGCAACTCCGCCAGTTGGCAGAGCAGATCGTCCATGGACAAGAGAGCGAAGTTGATACGATGCGAAGCTGGAACATGGGCGGATCTCAACAACGCTAAGTAGGATCTTCGGTATCGGAAGGGGAGCCGGTTCAGGCGGGATGCTTAAGAGCACTCCGCCTAACAGCGTTGGAAGGTGCTGCGAGCGAAACCTGCGCAGCACCTTCTCTGACTAAATTGAAAATGCCCGTTTATCAGTCTAGCCGTTGTCGGCCGCGTGGTTGCCACGATCGCAACCCCCTGCCCTGCTGCCACGGGCCTGGCTCAGCCAGCCTTACGCTTCGGCGCGGCCTTCCGCAGAGCCGCGTTCACCTTGCTCTGCCAGCCGGGTCCGGTTTCCCGGAATGCCTGCAGCACGTCCTGGTCGATGCGCAGGCTGACGAGTTGCTTGGTGACCGCCAGCTTTGGCCGGCCGCGCCGCACCACCTTATCGCCCTCGCGGATCTCTGCGCGCGCCATCCACTCGGCGGTTAGCTCCGGCGCATCATCAGGGTCCATCCAGGTAGATGCGCCAGCCACGGACTTCTTTGTCATGGGCATGCCTCATGGAAATGATGCGGCGGGCCACGCCGCGTGGTGTCCAGACGATGACGACCAGGCGCTCGCCCAACATGCCGGCGCTGATGAAGCGCGGCTCTCCATAGTCCTTGCGGTCATCTGGCAGGGTGGCATGCCGGCCTGCGAAGACCTCCTTGGCATCGGCGAAATCCAGACCCCGCTCGCGCAGGGTCATATCTCGCTTTTCGCGGTTGAAGGTGATCCTCATCAAAATTTATCGTAGCTACATTTAATGCCCTATGCAATCGCGCATAGGGCTGCCTGCGCGCATGACCTCCCGCTTATTGCTTCTCTTTATCGGTTTCAGACTCAAGAAGGCTGCTAAGCGCTATGATTAAGCAGGTCGGCGGCCGGAGCTCGTTTCCTTGTTCAGCGATGCCATGGCCCGTCAGCATCGGGTCGGCAGACGCCGTGGGGTGACAAAAGCCTTAACCGTCCCATCTGCCAGGACATGTCACAGCTTCAGGTCTGGTACGACGGGGCCTGCCCCCTATGCCAGCGTGAGATCGCGTTGATGCGGCGGCTCGACCGCCGCGCCGCGATCACCTTCATCGACGTTGCTTCGCCGGAGGCCACCTGCCCGCTGGACCGGGCTGACCTGTTGGCGCGCTTCCATGCCCGGGAGAACGGTCAGATGCTGTCAGGGGCCGCGGCCTTCGCGGCGATGTGGCGGGCTATTCCTGCGCTGCGGCCGCTCGGCCTAGCAGCCCGTAATCCTGGGGTGCTGTGGCTGCTGGAGCGGGTCTACCGGGCCTTCCTGCGCGGCCGCCCTGCCCTGCAACGCTGGGTCCGGCGGTATCTCCCTTCCCCCGGAGTATCGCGATGACCGTGGTGCCCGATCCGCCCCTCCCCGGCCAGGAGAGCGTCTGGTCCTTTCCACGCCCCGCCGTGGCCGAAGCCTGCACGCGGCGCATCCGCATCCAACATGCGGGCGTCATCATCGCAGACAGCCGGCGCAGCATCCGCACACTGGAAACCAGCCACCCGCCTAGTTACTACCTGCCGCCAGAGGACGTGGCGATGACGCGGTTACGCCCCTCCCCGCGCCGGTCCCTGTGCGAGTGGAAGGGCCAGGCGGTGTACTTCGACCTGGTACTGGGCGACACCGTGCTGCCGGATATTGCCTGGAGCTACCTTCGGCCGACCGCCGCCTTTCAGACCCTTGCAGGCTATCTGGCGTTCTATGCGGCGCCGCTGGACCTTTGCGAGGTCGACGGTGAACGGGTGATACCGCAGCCCGGCGGTTTTTACGGCGGCTGGATCACCTCGCATGTGGCGGGCCCCTTCAAAGGGGGGCCGGGTAGTCGAGGCTGGTAGCAAGCCCGGTTCACCACTGCGAGGGGCGCCGACGCTGCCACTGCCCTTCCCTGCCTATGCAGTCACCTCCAGCAGGCCCAGCCGCGCCGCTGCCGCGCGCAGCCAGGCTGGATCAGGCGGTTCAGTCGGCGCCGGCAGCGCCGCTCTCTGCCATTCTTCCTCCTGGATCTTATCTTCAGAAGCTGAGGCTGACCGGAAGCCGGTATCGCTCGGCGGCGCCCAGTGCGCCGGCGCCCGGAACAGGTAGGCGCTGGTCACCTGGCACCACCGGCGCCCCACCACCAGGCCTCGGCGGATCCGCAGCAGAATGCCGGCGGCCTCGAGGCGGTCGAGCGCCTCCTGCACCGTGGAGCGCGCCAAGGCGGCCGCCTCCGCGATCTGGGTAATGGCAGGGTCGCAGGCGCCGGCGCGCCCCCAGCCGCGGTAGAGCAGCGCCCAGAGCACGCGCAGGCCGGTCTGCCGCAGTTCGCCGCCGTGACGGCCGCTGCCCGGCTGCCGTGTCATACGCTCGCGCCGCCGCGCGGCGTCCATGAGCCGCACGCGGTCAGCATGGCCGAGCCGCTGCCGCTGCCAGCTCGCGACAGCGACCGAGCCCCGCCGCGCAGGCGCAAAGATTCGGATGGGCATGGCGATCTGCCAGCCCAGCACCAGGATTTTGGACGCAGATACCCCTCACCGCGCGCTTGCGGTTTTCCGAAGAGGGTCGTAGCCTGGGGTCACCACACGCCCGGGCTACGGTTCGGTTTTGAGGGGGTCGGTGTCTGGTAGCTCTGCTGCTGGCCCGGCCCTTTCTGTTTCTGGGCGAATCTCGGCCACGCGGAATACGCGGCGGCGTGATCATCACCACACAGCAGGCCTGTGACAATACCCTTGTTTTTCAGGGGCATGCCGACGCGTCGACATGTAGCCATGTTGGTGTGTAGACACGCTATTGACGCCTGAGGCAACATGTCTTCATGTATGAGTGTCGACATGTTGGAGTGAAGACATGCATGTGATGGCAATCATGAGCCAGAAGGGCGGCGCCGGAAAATCTACTTTGGCGGTCCACCTAGCAACCGAGGCAACGACGCGCGGCCTGAAGACGCTGCTGCTGGATCTCGACCCACAAGGCAACCTGACCAGCTGGGCCCAGCGCCGCGGCGACGCGGCGCCGGATGTCGAGGCTATCCACGCCTCGAACCTGGGCAAGACGCTGAAGGAAGCGCGGGCGGAGGGCTACGACCTCGCCCTGATTGACACGGCCCCGAATGCTGATCGCACTACCATGCTGGTGGCCCAAGCGGCCGACCTGGTGGTCAGCCCTTGCCAGCCGGCGCAGTTCGATCTCGACGCGCTGAACGCAACCGTTGACCTATGCTTGGGCTTGAAGCGCCCGGTTGTGGTGGTGATCAACGCCGCCCCGCCCAGAGAAAATTCGAGCGTCGTGGCTGATGCCGTGGCGGTGGTGCGGGAGACCGGGGCGGACGTCTCCAGCGCCGTTATCGCCTACCGCGTTGCCCTGCGACACTGCCTAGCCGAAGGCAAAACGGCAGCCGAGTACGAGCCTGGCGGCAAGGCCGCGCAGGAAATCAGCAGGCTTTATGACGACATGTTGGCGCGTCTACATGTCGACACGTCGACCAAGGGTGTCATGTAATGGCGCTTCGCACCCGCCCTAAGCTCAACTCTTTGCCCCGCCGGCCTGCCGGAGACGACCAGCCCGAGGCCGTAGCGAAGTCGGCCGTGCCTGCTTCACGGTTGGGCAAGAAGCAGGTCGCCTTTTTCGTGGACGGTGATACCAAGCGGCAGCTGGACCGTCTCGCTTTCGATGAGGAGAAGTCACTGCAGCAGGTGATGAATGAGGCGCTGAACCTGCTTTTCCAGTCTCGAGGGATGGCGCGAGTAGCTGATCAGCAGGACTGACTTCATGTCGACACGCCGACATGACGACATGTCGGCGTGTTAGATCTCTTCTCGCTCGCGTCGCAGGTCAGCAAAGTAAGCCGCCATATAGGCTGCCCTATGGTCGACGGCATCCCGCCAATCCTGTCCAGTGCAGGAAGCTGGCATAGTTGCGCTCCAGGTATAGGACACCGTGCCCTTAACGCGGCAGCGGCCCGGCGCAGCAGATAGCCAAGTAGACGCGCCCGTTTAGGGACAGCAATGCTGCTAGTTCGATGAGGCCCCGTCAGCGAAGGATCAGGTTTAGCCCAGTGGGCAGAGAGGCTTGTTTCACCGGGCTGCGCACTAACACTCATACATGTCGACATATAGACATGTCGGCATTTTAGCTCATGGTAAATTGGTTGCCAAACGGCGCCACGGCCGACAGTGGCACGCTGATGCCTCAGTGCCTCAGTGCCTCAGGGCCGCTTGGATCTGCTCTAGGCAGATCGACCATTCTTCGGGGATATCGAAGCGAGCGCGATTTTCCAGCAGGTCGCGCGGCAACCCCTGAAGATCGCTTGTCTGCGGAGCGCTACAGAGACGTCGGTTTGTCAGCTTCGTCTTCCATATAGCACCGCCTCCGTTATGCATCACGGGCCAGGTTTGCTTCTGTTAGCGCCGTTCGCCACGGCCGGGACGATCTGCCAGCAACATGGGCTCTGCGTCCACGACCTTCACCAAGTTGCCGCAAGCAGCCTCGTTCTCCTTGGCATCTTCATCGAAAGCATTAGCCGACACGTCGACACTGCCACACGTCGACCTACCAACATGTAGACATGTTATCATGTAGACATGTTGGGCGGCTTGGGGGGCAGCGGCGATGGAGGCGCGGGCTGCAGGTCATTGGCATTCTCGAGGATCAGCCTAGCTGGGGCGATCAAGTCTACGATCGAAGCCGCAGTATTCATCGCGATGTAGCCAGTCGCCTCGGCGTTCGGCATGTGCCAGAGTCTGAATGGATGATTTATCTCCGGTTCAATACTCAGGACGGTAGCTGCCAACCACCAGTGCGGTGATTGCCAGATCGGCTTCTCCGGAGGCGTGACTGTAGTCTTCCTCTCCGCAGTCGATGGTCTGATCGACATCTTCGGCATCGTCCATGGCGACGCTCGGCGCAGAAAGAATGATCGGGTCCTGAAAGGCCGGATGAGCGCTGCGCGGCCAAAGCAGATGCCGCCCACGCTCGTCGACCTGGTACTCCTTCAGGGTGGCTTCAAAGCCAGCAGCGCCCCGGCGCTGCACCACCACGCGTTCGCCCGGCCGGGGCAGCCGCCCCAGATCGGTGTAGCGGATCACCACCACCATGCTGCCGTTCGGGTAGACCTTGTCCATGGAATCGCCGCGCACCAGCAGGCCGTATTTCGGGATCCCAGGATAGCGGGGGTCTGCTGGCACGGTGATCGGGAACCACTCTTCTGACTGCCATTCCATGGCCTCACGCCAGACGCCGGCCTGCACATGGCTGCGAACCTGCACGGGCTCCATCGTCACGGGCCCAAGGCTGACCTCGGCCGGGGCAGGGGTGTCCGAGACGGCTGCTTCCAGGAAGTAGGCGGGCGGGACACCCAGCACGTCCGCCAGCCGCTTCAGGTTCTCGGGCTTGGGCGCGTGCTCCCGCGGCGGCTTCATGTGGCGGATGGTGTTCTCGCCCACGCCCGCCATCAGGCAGGCCTTCCGCTCGCTGAGCGGCCGGGTGGGCGTGCCCATGGCACGGAGGCGCTCATCGATCCGGGAAAGAAGCAGCTCGTATTTCATGATAGTTGTAAAAATCACCTTGCCGGTATTCCGCGCTACTCCTATCGTCGCAGAGAAGGCAAGTCCAGCAGGAGCGGAGCAGCTCCAAGGTTCGAGGCTGGCGTTCCTTCATCCTCCGTGCAGCAGCCTCTGGAGCTCTTCTAACCATGCCCCCTTCCTGTTGCGCCAGAGGTTTGTTCTCTATACGTTCGGTTGAGGCTGTCCTCCTGGCGCCGCATCGGCCGGATGGAGAAGGCCGCCTTCCATGATGCTGCTGCAACGCTGCGGAACCGAGCCGCGGATGGAGAGCATCGGCTCTCCGAACGATCTCGCCTTGCTAACCGAACTCGCCCGGGGCGCTGGCTATCTGCTGGTGCCGGTGCAGCAGGGTAGGGCAGGGGATCTCCATGCCTGCCTGGCAGCCTGGTCGCAGGAGATCGATCAGACCAAGGCTCTGGCCTCAGAGGTGTTCGGCACCGGCAGGATCAGCGCCATGGATGCCGGTCACCTCGAGGCGCAGGTCAGAAGCCTGACCGAGAGCGGCAGGTCGCTGGCCGCCAGCCTCAGAACCCAGCTGCAGTATGCCGGCTGGCGGGTGCGTCCCCCACGCAATGGCTGTCGGCCTGCCGCCGCGCTCTGACCCCACCACCCCCCCCCGCTTGCTACCCAGGATCTGCTGAAAGCCATGCCACGCCGCCCGACAGACCTGATCCAGGTCGCCATGTCCGATCCCCGCTTTCGCCTGCTCTCCTTCGCCGAGGTCGGCTTCTGGGTGCACCTGATGAACATGCTGCTGTCGGCGCCGGTGCGAGGTCAGCTGCAGTTCCCGGGTACGGCTTCGGTTCCCGCTTTGGTTTCCCGTTTGGTTTCCACGGCGGAACCCATGTCGGAAACCGAAGCGGAAACCCAACTGCAAACCTTCTGCGAGCTCGGGCTGATCGAGCTGGACGAAGCCAGCCGGACCATCTTCCTGGCCGGCGCGCGGGACACGTCGCGCCGCGCCGAAGCCGCCAGGATCAACGGCTTGAAGGGCGGCCGGCCGCGCAAAGGCGAGACGCTCGAGGAGCGGCGGGAACGCCGCCAGGGCTCCTTTATGCTGCCGATCCGGGGAGGGCTGGCGGAACCTCAGGAAACCGAAGCGGAACCGAACGGGGAAAGCTCGCGCGCGGTACTAACTACTACTACTAAACTTACTGGTAGTAGTAGCGCGCGCGAGGAAACCGAAGCGGCCGCGCTGGTGCAGGAGCTGACCGGGCTGGCGGGCTTCAGGCCGCGGATGCAGGGCAGGGAGCTGGAGATCGTCGCAGGCTGGCAGGCCGCCGGCGTCTCGGCCGAGGGCATGCGGGCGGTCGTGCAGGAGGTCGCCAACCGCGCGAGCTACGACCCTGGCGTTGTGAAGACCCTGGGCTACTTCACGCCCGCCATGCACGAGGCCGCGGGGTTGGGCGCGCAGAGCCGCCAGGCCTCGGCAGCACCCCTGGTCTATAACCCGCCGCGTCCGCCGGCGGCCCAGCGGGATGCGCAGGGCTTTACCGCCGATGAGCGCAGCCGGATGGATGAGCTTCGGGCCATGGTCCGCGATGGTCTCCCCCGCGACAATCAGCGCCGCATCAACGCCGAGGGCATCATGCGGCACCTGTACCCGCACCTCTGGGACATCATGGCGGCGGAACTGGACCTGGCAGCCTGACCTACATGCGACCGGAATAAATCCCGCATTAGTCCTCAAACAGCAAAATTGTTCTTTATTTGTTCCAGAAAGAGGCTAGATCCTGACCCTGATAGCTCAGGAGGGGAAGGAGGATGGCCGCGCAAAGGAAAGTCGTTCAGAGGCGTGCTGAAGGAACTCTCGCCCAGGCACGTGCGGCGGGAGGCCAGCTGGTCCGGCTGACACGGACGCCGGTCTTTCCGCCGGCAAAGATCACGCACCGTCGGCCAGTCGAGCCAGATCCTGCCCCGCCGGATCCAGGGCGTATGGAACGGCTGGAGCAGCGGGCAGGATTGCTGATCCGCCAGGAGATCGCCCACGACCGCGCCGAGCGGCAGGCGCAGCAGCTGCAGCGCGCCCAGCAGCTCAGCAGGGGGGACCAGGCCGCAGGCATGTGCCGTAGAGCGGCTCAGGAGGGTCTGGAGGCGGTTCGGGACCGCGGGGCGGAGGGCAGGGCCATGCTGGCGCGTCCTGCGGCCGTAGTGACCCTTCCAGGCGAAGCGGAAGACGTTCGCCGCATGCTCGACAGCAATCCGCTGACGGTGCTGGACCTCACGGCCCGACAGATGGAGGCAGCAGAGGTGCTGGCCAGCACCTATCGCGACGCCAGGCCGGCGATGGAGATGCCGAGGGGCTATGGCAACGGACATCGTGGTGGGCTGCGGCACCTCAGCCATGACGAGTATCTGGCGGCCCAGCGTGCCTGGCAGGACTACCGCAACTGGCTCGAGGTCGTCGTGAAGCGGCTCGGGCCGCAGCATGCTGCATCGGTGCGAGATGCTGTGGTACTTCAGGAGCCAGCGCCGGCCTGGCGAGCACGGCAGGCGCTGGACACACTGGCCGCGTACTGGAAACTCCCATAGTGAACGTGCCTGATGCTTCGCCCCAATCTTCAATGTTCAGCTTGTGTACAGCTAACTTCGATTAAGGAGCCTCCATTGATGGAGCTCGCATCTTTCCCTCGGGTCCCGCTTGTCGACCTGCGCCACGCTCCCGATGAGGAAAGTGGCTCGAAGCGGCCGCAGCCCTGCATGCCAGTCCTCATCGAGGAGCTGATTGCAAGCAGCGGCAAGCCCTACATTTCGGCCCAACTGCTCTCATCGCCGGATCTCTGCAGCCTTCTCGAGGACATGCGGATCGTGCCGCCGCGCACCCGAGCGCTGAAAGGCGTTCTGGAGGTCCTGGGATTTCGCCTGTTGGGTCGCGTCACCGTTGAGGGAACCCCACGCCGCTACTGGAGCCGCCAACCCGCCCTCTTTATCCGGCCCAGTGGGCTGCCCGATATGAAGGCGATCCGACACTGGCATCTGACTGGACGTCAAGCCTAGCTCCGGCCGAATAACCCCAAACCCGGCGCGTTGCCATGCAGACAGTCAGCCAATGAGCTGATGGTGGAGAGTTATCGGGCGCTTGGTCCTGCTCGGCGCAGGTGCTTCAATCGCGCCCGACAAGCAGTTGCTGCTTGTTTACCCCGAGCAGATGCTCTGAAGCGCAGGATATTGCCGAAGAGAACGCCAATTGCTTAGAAGTTGACAATCGTACCGAGACAGGAATGCTCGCAAGGCAAGGCAAGGCAAGGCAAGGCAAGGCAAGGCAAGGCAAGGAGCAGGGCAGCATGTTGGAGAAGCTGAGCGATCCAGCGAATATTTATACATCGAAGCCGAACCAGCATGCGCTGAAGCTGATCGAAAGCCTGCTGCAGCATGAAGCTCATGCCAGTGCTCTGTGAGGTCGGCATCGGGGCAACCACGAGCGAGATCTGTCGCCTGCTCGCCAGCCGCCTCAACGATCTAAAGCCCGAGCTCGACGGCCTGGGCTTCAACAATGTCGTCTATCATGGCAATACCCAACGCAAGCCCGACAGCTGTAACTGGGCGTTGGCGCAGATGCTGCTGACACGTCGTGCCGCTGGCGGAGAGGTACCACTATTTGATTTTGTCTTCCTCGACGGGGCCCATGCCTTCCACCACGGTGCGCCTGCGACCCTGATCCTGAAGGAGCTGCTGAAGCCCGGCGGCGTCATCCTCTTCGATGACTACGATTGGTCCTTCGCTATCTCGCCAACCATGAACCCTGCGGTCTTCCCCGCCATCCTGGAGGCCTATAGCGAGGAGCAGATCAAGACGCCGCATGTTCGGCTGATCTGCGACCTCTTCATGGATGGCGACCCGGAGTACCGCAAACTGGATATCGGCTACGGCCCGCGCGAGCATCGCCGCGCCTACCGCAAGCGCGCCCCGGGCGATGCCGCTGCGGCATGATGGCCCTGACGCCGCCCCGACCTGCTGCCGCGCTGTTCGGCACCTTTGACGTCGCCAATTACGGCGATCTGCTGTTCCCGCATGTCGCGGCACGGCTGCTCGGCCTCGGCCCCGGCGAACTGCGCTGCTACTCGCCCCGCGGGGGCGCGCCGGGCTGGGCGGATTGCTGGCCAGCCAGCGCCGTCAGCGCATTCGCCGACGATCCTGCGCCCGTGCTCTGCCTGATCGGCGGCGGCAATATCATCCATGCCAGCCCGACGCCGCTGCCGGACTATGCCGGGGCCTTCGCGCGCTCGGACTTCACCTACGCCTCGCTCTGGCTGGGCGCCTCAATTCTGGCGGCGCAAGCCGGCACGCGGCTGGCCTGGAACGCGCCGGGCGTGCCGTTTCCTGTTGAGGGCGGCTGGGCGCGGCGCCTGCGCGACCTTGCCGTGCCGGCGGCGGACCACGTCGCGCTGCGCGACGAGGCCAGCCGGGTCTTCCTCGGCGCCCCTGCAGGCCCCGTGGAGGTGGTGCCGGACACCGCGCTGACGCTCAGCGCGGTGTGGCCGCCAGCGACGCTGCTGGATTCGGCGCAAGCGGCTTTCGACTCGCGCGGGATAGCCCAGCCTGCGCGGTGGATCGCGGTGCATCTGAACGATCGCTACATCGGCGGCGACCTGCGGGTCGCCTGCATGGCTGTCAACCGCATCGCGGCGCGGTTGCAGGCGGTTCCGGTGCTGCTAGCGATAGGGCCCTGCCATGGCGACGACGCGCTCGCCCGCCAGGCACTCAGCTTCATCGACAGGCCAGCGCTGCTGGTCGACCAGCCGCAGGGCCTTCGGGAGATCGCCGGGCTTATCGCCCATGCCGAGGCCTATATCGGATCCTCGCTGCACGGGCTGATTACGGCGCTGTCCTACCGGCGGCCGGGCATCGCCGTCGCGCGGACGCGGATGGTCAAGTTCCTGGGCTTCCTCGAGCCGCTGGGCGAGGCGGCTCGACTGCAGGAAAGCTGGGAGGATGCGGCAGCCTTGTCCACCGACCTGCTGCGCCCGCTGTCGCCCGACGCCTGCGCCCGGCTCGACCAGGCTGCGGCGCGGATCGAGGCGCATGGCGCGACGCTGCGCCGGCTGCTGGCCGCGGTCTCGCCGCCGGCGGTGGTGGCGGCGCGGGTGGCGCTGCTGCGCGCCGTCTCGGCCGAGCCCGCTGCCTTCCCCGCCTGGTCGCAGCTGCGGCAGGCGGTCTCCGGCGCGCCGCGGCCGCCAGAGACCGCCGAAGATCAGGCGGCTATCCTGGCGCTCGCACTGCGCGGCCCGGCCGACGAGGCCTTGCGCGCCCGCATCGCCGCGGCGCGGGCGCGCTGGCCGCAACATCTGCGCCTGGCGCTGCTGGAAGCCGAATGGCTGCAGCGGGCCGGCCAGGTGGCGGCGGCGCGGCAGCGTTTGGTTGCGCTCTGCGAGCAGCATGCCGGCAATCCCTGGCCGGCGGTGCGGCTGGTGCGGCTGCTGGCCGCAGAGAGCGAGGCGGAGGCGGCGCGCGCGTTGCACCGGCAGCGCTTGGCTGGTGCCGTCCTGCCCGTGGCGGTGCAGCAGGAGCTGGCCGCGCTGCTGCGCGATCCAGGCTGAGGCCTCAGCCCAGCAGCGCCTGGCGGCACAATCCGACCATGTCGGCGACCCGCCGTGGCCAGGAAATCGGCCAGAGCTCCTCGGCAGCGGGCGGCCGGCTGGGCCCGACGAAGCCGCGCCGGGCAATGGCGGCGTCGAGCTGATGCAGGAAGTCCGCACGGTCGCCAGCCACCGCAATGCGGCCGCGCAGCTCGTCGATATTGGCGACGTCGCTGCTGACCACCGGGATGCCGAGCGCGACATAGACGTAGAGCTTCAGCGGGTTCATCCGGTCGCTCACCGCGTTGCGCAAATGTGGCATGATAGCGACGTCGAAGCGGCGCATATAGGTCAGCGCCTCCTCGTAAACTTTAGGCCCCAGCAGCAACAGGTTGGGATGGCGGCGCAGCCGCAGGATCTCGGTGGTGTTGTGCGCCGAGCCGATCAGCACGAATGTCCAGCCCGGCCGCTGCGCGAGGATGCTGTCCAGCAGCTCAATGTCGATGCGGGCGCGCAGATTGCCGACATAGCCGATCACCGGCCCCTCAATGCCCTCAAGCTCGCGCGGCCGGCCCCCGGCCTCGGCGTAGAACTCGCAGGCATTGGGCACCACATGGATCGGCGCCGGGCTGACGGCGGCGAAGGCCTCGGCGACCGCGGCGCAATTGGCAAAGGCCAGGTCGGCGCTGGCCAACCCCGCCGCATAGGCCTGCTCCGCCTCCGCCGCCCGCACCGCGTCGCGCGCCATGCTGCGCTGGTCGTCAATCAGGTCGGCCACTACCAGGTCGAAGCCAAGGCTTTCGGCGACCTGCGGGAATAGAGGCGCGATCGGCCAGGACCAGCCGACGACCGGGCCGCGGCAATGCCGCGCGACCACCTCGGCGACATAGGCCGGGTAGTCGTCGCGCCTCGGCAGGCTGCGGCCGAGGAAGCTGGTGCCGCGGTCGCGCGCATGGACGAAGGTGCGCCGCACCATGCCGGGCTCGTCGTCGAGCTCGAGGAAGCGGCGCGCGGTCGCGTCGTGGATCAGCTTGCCGTGCTCCAGCGGCCGGTCCGCGCCCGCCGCCTGCTCGTGCAGCTGGTCGACGCGGATCGGCGCGTCGAACTGGACGATGCTGCCGACCTGCTCGTTCTGCCGCAGATATTTCAGCAGCATGTCGTGGCGACGGCCGTAGATGCCGGTGTCGTTTTGCTTCCAGAAGCAGACCAGATCGAGCGGCCGGCGGCGGCGCACCACCGGCGCGGCACGTGGGCTGCGCGCCGCCCAGGCCGGCGGCGCCTCCGGCAGCGCCGCGCCGAAGCGGCGGTTGAGGTGGCGGAACAGCTGGGTCCATTCCGGCGCCCATTCGACAGGCGCCTCCAGTGCGCGGGCTAGGCCGCGCTCCAGCCGCGCACCGTTCACCGCATAGCTCAGCTCGGCCTCGAACCAGTCGCGCCGGCGGCCCGCGGCGGCGCTGTCCTCGCCCGCCGTCGCGATCGCCAGCAGCCAGGCGCGCAGCGCCGCCTCGTCAGGGATCAGCGTGACCAGCCCCTGCGCCGCGAGCTCCATCGCGGCGGGGACCGGCGTCATCGCCAGCGGAATGCCCATGGACAGCGCGTCGGACAGCTTGGCCGGCGTCTGAAAGGCCGAGATCGGCGAGGCCTGGTCCTGCAGCAGGCAGACGCCGTCGGCCATGCGCAGCAGCGCCGGCAGCCGGGCAAAGGGCGCGTCGGGCAGGAAGCGGATCCGCAGCTTCTCCACCGCGGCCAGCTCGCGCTGGTAGCCACGGTCATGCACGGTGCCGACGACCACCAGCAGCAGCCGCGGATCGTCGATCGCCGCCAGCGCCGCGATCAGCCGGTCGAGTCCCTTGTGCCGGCGCGGTGTGCCGGCGAAGAGGATGACGCGGTCGGTCTCCGCCAGGCCGAGCTCGGCGCGGATGGCGTCGCGCGCGACGGGATCCGGGCGGAACCGCGCCTCGTCGCGGGCATGGCGCACCAGCAGCCCGCTGAAGCGCACGGCGAGCGCCGCGCTGGCGACGCTACGATGCGCGAAGCTGCCGACCAGCGTCTCCGCCAGGCTGGTCCAGAAGCGGCCTTGCGGCTTCATCAACTCGGCCACCGGCGCCGGCGTGGCGGGCGCCTCCAGCGCCTCGAAGCCGCAGGGCGTGGCCTCGGGGCCGAAGAAGGCCAGCTCGTGGTCGTCGAGGTCGAGGATGACCGGGCAGCCCAGGCGATGCGCGATCAGCAGCGCCAGCAGCATCCCTGGCAGCCGCGGCTTCGACAGATAGACGATGTCGCAGCTGACCGTGCTAGCGAAGGCGATGGCGGCGGCGAGGAATTCCGGCATGCTGCCGCCGGGGAAGCTACGCAGCGGCAGCGGGCTGTCCTGCAGCGGCGCCCAGGCGCCGGCCCCGGGCCGGGCGAATTCGCTGCCCAGCAGCTCGACGCCGTGGTGGCGGCCGATCATGTCCGCCAGGATATGCGCGCGGCCCAGCGGGTTGTCGCTGACATCCCAGCTCAGCACTGCGACCTGCAGCGGCAGCGTGGCGGAGCGCGTCGGGCTGCCAAACGCCGGCCAGGCCGGGCGGGGCGCCGCGACCGGGCGCTCGGGCTGCAGCGCGAGGTCGAGGGTGATCGCCGCCAGGGCGACCGGCAGGACCGTGGGGCGGAGGCGCAGCTCGATGGCATGTCGCCCGTCCTGGAATGGCCAGGCTAAGCCGGCGCTCAGCCGCAATTCCTCGGTCGCGTCGTCGAGAAACAGGTCGCCGCCCCAGCTCGCCAGCGGGATGCGCCGCTCGCGCCGGCCGAGCCGCAGCAGGGCGATGCTGTCGAGGGCGCCGCGCAGCGCCCGGCGATCGGCGGCCCGCAAGGTGACCGCCAGCTGCAGCCCGGCTTGCCGGGCCTCGAGCGGCACGGCGATCTCAGCAAATAGGCTCACCACCTCAGCCTCGGCCGCCGAGGTGAGGCTGAGCCCTGTGGCAGAGAGCGACAGCCGCAGCTCCGCCGACGAGCGCTTCGCCGTGACCTGCCAGGGGCCGAGCCGCGCGTCACCGGGCTGGATCGCGACCTCGGCACCTGCCGCGACGAAGGCCGTGCTCAGCACGGCCATTAGGACAGAAAGCTTTGCGGCGCTGCAGGCGGGGCGCCGGGTGCTGCGTCAGCCATGCAGCAGGTACCAGCGGCGCGAGCCGAAGGCGGAGGAATAGCCGGGATCGACTTGCGTCACCCGGGTACGGCCCTGGTCACGGAAGAAGGCCAGGATGCTGGCCTCGTCGAACCAGAAGCTGCGATGCGGACCGACGGCGGAATAGACATTCTGCTTTTCCGCGACGAGCGCGCCGCCATAGCGGCCTTCGCTGCGGCAGGCCTCGAAGCGGTCGGCGCGCCCAGGGAGGATCCGCGCGGCGTCGTAGAGCTCGGTATCGACGATCACCGGCCGTCCGGCGGCGCGCCGCAGCAGGCGGGCTTGGTCGTCGAGCGGCAGGTGGTAGAGCAGCCCGATGCAGCCGATAACGTCGTGCTCGTCGAAGTTGCGGATGTCGCGGATATCGGCCTGGAGGCGGCGGAACTCGGCGCGCGGCGCCCAGCGGGGCGTCGCCAGCCCACCGGCATCGGGCTGGTCCAGCGCCTCGGCCAGGGCCCAGGCCGGGCGGGCGTCGAGCGCGGTGACGGCGAAGCCGTGGCGCGCGGCAACGCGGGAGAAGTGGCCGGGGCCGGCGCCAACATCCAGGAAGTGGAGGTTTTTCGCATCGGGCCAGACCGTCTGCAGCAGCCAGCGAAAGGTCCGCAGCCGCAGCAACAGAACGTCGAGGGTCCCGGTAGCAGTCGCCAACCTGCTGCCAATAGCTTCTGGCAGCGCTAGACTTTCAGGCAGCATGGCGTGTTGTTCCCGGCAAGCTCCGGATAAAATCAAAATCATCCCGCCCCGTCAACGCGGCGAGGAGGAAACATCATAGGTTGTGTTGTGAGAAACGAAGTCGATCGGACGGGCGACTCGTCGTTCAAAAAAAGCGATTTTGCTGATTTAATACGATATCGGTCGTATTCCCTTCTATCGGTATTATCGTATAGCTTGACGGGCCAGCCTTCGTCACGGAAGAAGCTGATTCAGGTGATGCCCGACGAGAGACGAGGAACCTGGCGATGGACTTCCTGATTGCCCGGGGCTTCTCCATGGCGGCGCATCTGGCCGAGCTCAAGACCGCCTGCGTGGGCTATGCTGGCGGGTGTTTTCGCCATTGCAGGATCGGCAGGCTGGAGATTTTCGCCTCCGATCCCTTCGGCCTGAATGACGGGCTGGCGCCGGATGCGCCCGCCGCCTTCCGGCTGTTCGACGGCCAGGCCTCGGTCGGCCGCGAATTCCACCATTCCCTCGCCGCCTCCGCCGGGATGGCGCGGATGATTGACGCCGCCGTTGAGGGGCGCCTGACGCCCGAGGCTGTCAATGCCGGCGTCTTCGTCCTCGGACGGATCGATGCGCAGGGCCTGCGCCTGGTCACCGATCCCCTCAGCCAGTACCCGGTCTACCTGGTCCGGCGCGGCGCCGGCTTCATGATCTCCAACGTGCTGGCCGCGATCGTCGCGCTGCTGCGGCGGCACGGACTGCCGGCGACGCCCAGCCTGCTGCCCTGCCTGGAAGGCATGGTGATGGGCGGCAGCCTGGGTGAGGGCACGCCGGTCGAGGAGATCGAGCGGCTGTCCTTCGGCTGCGACATCGAGGCCGGCGACACCCTGCGCCTGACGCCCAGGCCGGCGCTCGACATGCCGCTGGACTACGAGGCCACGATCCGCGCGGCGCGCGCGGCGCTCGCCGCGCATGTCGACGCCGTGGCCGCCGCCGTGGCGACGCCGCGGCTGGTCGTGGCCGATGTCAGCGGCGGGGTTGATTCACGCTGCGTCCTATCGCTGCTGCTGGAATCCCCGCTGCGCGACGAGCTGGCCGGGCGCTGCTTCACCCGCTTCCCCAATCCGGACGCCAATGTAGCCGGCGCCATCATGGAACGCTTCGGCCTGCCGGTGGCGCGCCTGCCGACGGGCATCGACATCGGCCGGCTGATGCAGCCCGAGCCAGCGGTGCCAGGCGCAGTGCTGAGCAACGCCGCCTTCAGCGGCGGCGCCCGCGTCGTCGAGGCGGCGCCGCCAGCCATCGCCTTCCCGCACCTGGTGCATTTTACCGGCGCCTTCGGCGAGCTCGGCGGCGGCAGCAGCAGCGCCGACTTCGTCGCCCTGGCCGGCGCCGGGTCGGATCCCGGCGGCTATTCGGCCGAGCGTGCGGTGGACATCATCCTGGACCGCCGCCGCAAGGTCGGCGCGACGGGCCTGCTGCATCCCGACGCGCTGGCGCAGGTGCGGCGCAACGCCATTGCCTGCCTGGCCGCGCTGGAGGCGACGGGGGTGCCGCGCGACCAGCTCTCGGCCGAGCTCTATCTGCGGGTGCGCTGCCGCGATCATTTTGGCTTGGCCAGCCGCGTCGGCAGCATCGGCCGGGTGCGCCCCGATCCGCTGGCCAGCGCCTGGCTGGTGCGAGCGCGGCGCCTGCTGCCCTCGGCGCTGCACCGGCGCAACAAGGTCATCCTCGACCTGATGCTAGCCGGCGGCGAGACCTCGCGCAGCCTGGCCATGATGCCACTGGCTGGCAAGCGCTGGGAGGCGCCGGTGCTGCCTGCCGGGCTGGTTCCCGACGCGGCGGACATCGAGCCGGTCGGGCCGGACACGCCGGCGCTCAGCCGGCTGACCGGCGCGCTAATGGCGGGCGAGATGATCCCGACCCAGGGCTCGCGCGGCCTGCTGCACGAGCATGCGGTGCGGCTGAAGGTCAAGGAGGCGTTGCAGCGCAGCCGCGAGGCGCCGCCGCCGGGCAATGTCCGCTTCGGCAACGAGGCGGCCATCCAGGGCCATCAGGCGCTGATGCGCGGGCTGGTCGAGCGGCTGCCGGCCGGTCACACCGCCTGGCAGGCCTTCGACCGGGCCGCCGTGCTGCGCTGCGCCACGCAGCCGCTGCAGGACTTCCGCAGCACGATCGACAGCGGCGCGCTGTCGCATGCCGTGGCCGGGCTGACCTGGCTGCTCGACCAGCCGGGCGTCGAGGCCCCGGCGGAGCTCCTGCACCACCCCGCGCCAGCCGCCTGAGCCGCGGCCCGTGCAGGAACCCGCGCCCTCCGCCGCCGCGATCCGTGAGCTCATCCGCGCCGGCGAGCTCGAGGCGGCGCAGCGCCTGCTGGCGGCGGCCGAGGCGCGCACGCCGCTGCCGGCCGCGCTGCTGCTGCTGCGCGGTGACCTGCTGGCCAGGACCGGCGACGTGGCGGGGGCAGAGGCGCTGCTACGCGGGGTGCTGCGCCAGGCGCCGGGCGACCAGGGCGCGGCGCAGCGCCTGGTGCGGCTGCTGCGCGAGGCGGGCCGGCTGGTCGAGGCGCGCGACATCTTCCGCGCGCTGGTCTGGCGCGGCCCGGCGGCGGCCGAGGTGCAGGACCGGCTGGTCAACCAGCTGAGTTCGGGCGCCGATTGCGAGCCCGCGGCCACCCTGGCCTTCCTGGCCGCGCTGCTCGAGGGCGGTGAGCCCCGCCCGGTGGTCCTGCTGCGCCAAGCAGTCTTCCTGGCGCGGCAGCAGCAGCCCGGCCCGGCGCTGCAGGCGATGGACCGCGCTCGCGCGGCGGGGCCGCTGCCGGTCTATGCAGCCGGCATCCATGTCGACCTGCTGCTGGCCGCCGGCCGCGACCATGACGCCCTGGCGGAGGCGCAGGCGCTGCAGGCCCGCGCGCCGGAGGATCCACGCCTGGCCGAGAAGCTGGTGATCGCCGCCGCCGCCGCAGGCGAGCCGGGGCTGGCGGGCGAGGCCATGGAGGCAGCGGTGGCGCGCCACCCGACCGACTGGTGGCTGCTGTTCCGCTTCGGCCGATTGCCGCTGCGGCGCGAAGCGGTGACGCGGATCTTCGCGCAGATCGAGGCCAATGCGCGCCAGCACACGCTGCAGCCGCGCGCGCTGTTCCAATACGCCCTGGCCTGCCTGGAGCAGCAGGCGCTGGCGCCGGCCGCGGCGGCGCTGGAGACGCCCGGCATGGACGACCCGGCGGTCGCGCCGATGGTCGCGGCGCTCGCCCCGGCGCTGCGCCGGCTGCGCCAGGGCGGCCTGCCGCCGGCCCGCTTCGCCGAGGACCGGCTGCGCGAGGTCGAGGTGGTGCCGCAGCCCGGCGCCGCGACGGTGCTGCTGGTCTTCGGCGGCGTCATGGGCCGCTTCAGCTACCTGCCGCTGGCGCTGTTCGACCGCTGGCTGCAGCGCTACGACTGTCATGCGGTGCATCTGCGCGACCCGCTGGGCGCCGCCTTCCTGCAGGGCCTGCCGAGCCTGGGCGCGGACGAGGCAGCGATGGCCGAGGCGCTGGCGGCGATCTGCCGCGACCTGGGCGCCCGCCGCATCGTCACGCTCGGCGCCTCGGTCGGCGGCTTCGCGGCGGCGCGGCTGGGCAGCCGCCTCGGCGCGACGGCGGCGCTGTCGCTGGCCGGGCCGACGCTGCTCGACCCGGCGGTCGACTTGGCGGCGCGGCCGCAGCATGTGCGCAACGCCTTCGAGCGGCTGAAGGCGCGGGTCGACCTGCGCGATGACTTGGCCCGCCGCCCGTCGATGCGCTTCCTCTACGCCTACAGCGCCGAGCGGCCGCGGCATGCGGCGCAGATGCAGCTGCTCGACGGCATCCCCAATGTCATGCCCTGGCCGTTTCCTGGCGAGGACACCTCCTTCACCGCGCTGCGCGCCTTCGCCGATGGCAGCCTCGATGCCATGTTGGAGCAGGGGCTGGGCCTGCGCCGGTGCGGGGCGGCGGCATGAGCGGCGCCCGCGACGACGCCAGGCCGCGCCGCGTCGCCGTCGCCGCCGTCTGCGACATCGCCAATTACGGCGACCAGCTGTTCCCGCTGATCGCCGCGCACCGGCTGGCGCCGCTCGGCATCGCGGTCGAGGCGGTGGCGCCGGGCGCCGCCCATCGGCTGCGGCCGGGGGCGCTGACGCCGCGCAGCCTGGACTGGCTGCTGGCCGGCGGGGAAATGCTGGACGGCGTGCTGATCGGCGGCGGCAACATCGTCTACAACCTGCGTGCCGACTACCTGGCGCGGTCCGGCGCGCGCGACAGCTGGCTGGGGCAGGGGCTGCACACTGGCCTCTGGCTCGGCGCCGCCCTCGCTGCCGCGATCCGCGACATTCCCTTCGGCTTCAACGCGCCAGGCTTGCCCTATCCGTTTTCCGGGGCCACGGCACGCGACGTGCTGCGGCCGGTGCTGCAGGCGGCCGATTGCTGCGCCTTCCGCGACGCCGCCAGCGCGCGGCTGGCCGAGGCCGCCGGCGTCGCGGTGCAGCAGGTGCCCGACACCGCTATCGAGATCGCCCGGATGTGGCCGCGCGACGGACTGGCGCCGGCGGCCGAGGCGGAGGGCCAGCCCTATGCCGCGCTGCATCTGCGGCTAGCCGGCGAGCCCGAGGCGCATCTGGCCGCGGTCGCCGCGCTGCTGGACGGCTTCTGCACCGGCCAGGGGCTGCGGCCCCTGCTGATCGCCATCGGCGACGATCTCGGCGACGGCGCGGCGGCGCGGCGGCTGGCGGCTGCGATGACCGTGCCGGCGCGCGTGCTGGGCGGCGACCGGTCGCTGCAGGCGGTCGCCGCCGCCATCGCCGGCGCCCGGATCTATCTCGGCGGCTCGCTGCATGGCTATGTCACCGCCGCCGCCTATGGCGTGCCCGGCCTCGTGGTGACCGCGCAGCCGCTGCGCAAATTCGCTGGCTTCCTCGACTGGATGGAGCGTCCAGCGGATCTGGCCACCGACTGGGCGGCCGCCTGCGCGCGGGCTGTCCCGCTGCTGGCCGGCGGGCGGGTTGTGGTGCCCGACCGGATCTGGCAGGCGCTCGACGCGCATTGGGCCGCGGTCGCCGCCATGCTGGAGGCGCCGCAGCGCCGCCGCGCCGAGCGCGCCGCGATGCTGCGCGCCCTCACGCTGCGCGCCGTATCGCGGCAGGGCGGCGGCGGGCTGGAATGGCTGATGGCCGGCTGGCACCCGCCCTCCGCCCGGGCGCGGACGGCATGAGCGTTGCCTCCAGCATCGCCGACCTGCTGCACCGCCATGCGCAGCGGCAGCCGCAGGCGCCGGCGCTGCTCTTCCTGGAGCGCGGCGAGCGGCCCGGGGCATCCGACAGCTATGCCTCGCTCGACCTGCGGGCGCGTCAGGCGGCGGCGCATCTGCTGGCGGCTGGGCTGCGTGGCCGCCCGGTGCTGCTAGCCTGCGAGGCCGGGCTGTCCTTCATCCATGCCTTCCTCGGTTGCCTCTATGCCGGGGTGCTGCCCGTGCCGGTGCCGGCGACGCTGCGCCGGCAGCAGGGCGCGCGGCAGCGGCTGGTGGCGCGCGACGCCTGCCCCGCCGCGGTCATCGCTGATGACCCTGCCGTGGTCGCGGAGCTGGCCGACGGCGCGCCGCTGCCCTGCCTGCTGCCGCAGGAGCTGCAGTGCCCCGACCGCCCGCCGCTGAAAGCGCCGCTGCCGGCGGCGGCAGGCGACATCGCCTTCATCCAGTACACCTCCGGCTCGACCAGCGCGCCGAAGGGCGTCGTCGTCACCCACGGCAACATCATGGCCAACCAGGCGATGATCCAGGCCGCCTTCGGCCATGGTCCGGAGACCGTGGTGCTCAGCTGGCTACCGCTGCACCACGACATGGGGCTGATCGGCTCAATCCTGCAGCCGCTCTATCTCGGCGGCCGCTGCGTGCTGATGTCGCCGCTGAGTTTCCTGCAGCGGCCGGCGCGTTGGCTGCGGGCGATCGCCGCGCACCGCGCGACCACCAGCGGCGCGCCCAACTTCGCCTATGAGCTTTGCCTGCGCCATGTCACCGACGCGCAGCTGGAAGGTCTCGATCTGTCCAGCTGGCGCCTGGCCTTCTGCGGCGCCGAGCCGGTGCGGATGCGCAGCATGCGGCGCTTCGCCGACCGCTTCGCCGCCGCGGGCTTCGACGCGGGCGCGCTCTACCCCTGCTACGGCATGGCGGAGGCGACGCTGTTCATCGCCGGCGGGCGGGCCGGCCAGGGCGCGCGCGGCCGCGACTTCGAGCGCCGCCGCTTCGCCGAGGTCGCGACCGACGGCGCCGCGCGGCAATCCATCGCCAGCTGCGGCGCCGCCTGGGCGCCCGGGCGCCTGGCCGTCGCCGGTCCCGGCGCCGTGGCGCTGCCGCCGGGCGAGCTCGGCGAGATCTGCGTCGCCGGCCCGCATGTCAGCCCCGGCACCTGGGCCCCGGCGGTGCCGGGCGGCATCGCGCCCTATGCCGGGCGGCTGGTGACGCTGGACGGCGTCGCGCATCTGCGCTCCGGCGACGCCGGCATCCTGGTGGAGGGCGAGCTGCATGTGCTCGGGCGGCTGAAGGACATGATCATCATCCGCGGCGCCAACCTCTATGCCGAGGATCTGGAGATGACGCTGCTGGAGCAGCCGGAGGCGGCCGAGATCGAGGCCGCCGCCGCCATTGCCGTCGAGCGCGACGCGGCCGAGGTGCTGGTGCTGCTCTGCGAGGCCTCGGCCCGCGGCCGGCGCGAGGGCGTGCCGGCCGCGCTGGCGGCGGCGCTGGCGCGGCGCCTGGCCGAGGCGCATGGCCTGGCGCCGGCCGAGATGGTGCTGGTGCCGCCGCGCGGCCTGCCGCGCACCACCAGCGGCAAGGTGCAGCGTGGCGCCGCCCGCGCCGCCTGGCTGGAGCGGCGGCTGCCGCTGCTGGAATGGGGCGCCGCGTGACCCGCCCCAGCATGCACCGCCCCGGCATCGACCGCCCCGGGGGCATGCCGCCGCGGCTGGACGCCGGCCCGGCGCGCTGGTGCGACCGGGACCGGATCTGGCTGCTGACCCGCCACGCCGATGTCGCCCAGTTACTGCGCCAGCCGGCGGTGGAGGCGGTGGAGTTCTACGCCGGCATCGCGGCGATCGGCCGCCGCGCCGGGCGCGACTATGGCAGCCTGGTGCGGCTGCTCGCCGGCATCCTGATGTTCCGCAACCCGCCGGAGCATGGCGCGGCGCGTGACTGGCTGCGGCGCGGCCTGGCGACGCTGGCCGGCGGCTTCTCGGCGGCGGCGGTCGGCGCCTGCGTCGAGGTCGCGCTGGCGCCGCTGCGGCATGGCCGGCCGGTCGAGCTGGTGGCAGCGCTGGCCGACCGGCTGCCGGTGCTGGTGATGGCGCGCGCGCTGGGCTTCGCCGAGGCGACGGTGGCGACGCTGCTCGCCGAAGGCCGCGGCATCGTCAATGCCTGGGAACGCGGCCTGCCCCTGCGCGCTTATGACGCGCTGCAGCGCCAGGCGGCGGCGATCGAGGCGGCGCTGCTGGCCGAGCTCGACCGCGCCGCGCGTGACGGCGGGCCGCTGCAGCCGCTGCTGGCACTGAACCAGCAAGGGTCACGGCTGTCGCAGGCCGAGGTGGCCGGCGCGCTGTTCAACCTGGTCATGGCCGGGATCGAGACCACGGCAGGGCTGTTGTCGAGCGCCATGCTGCTGGCCTTCGGCGCGCCGGGGCGGGCCGCGGCGCTGCGCGACGGCGCCATCCCGCTGCGCGGCTTCCTCGACGAGGTGCTGCGCTGCGCGCCGCCGCTGCGGCGGCTGCCCGGCCGTCGGCTGCTGGCGCCAGCCCGTTTCGGTGAGATCGAGATCGAGGCCGGTGCCATCGTCATCGCCGATGTCGAGGCGGCGCAGCACGACCCGGCGGTGCATCCCGAGCCCGACCTGTTCGATCCGGCCCGGCGCCGTGCGCCGCCGCTGGCCTTCGGCGGCGGCGCGCATGCCTGCCTCGGCATCCCCCTCGCGATGCTGGAGGCGCAGCTGCTGCTGGCCGCCCTGCTCGAGGCCGGGCTGCGGCTGGAGGCCGCGCCGCCGCCGCGCTGGGAGGCGCATCCCTCCTTCCGGCGGCTGCAGCAGCTGCAGGGCCGGCTCGATCCTTCCTCCCCTATCCCCGTGCCCATCGCAGGAACAGAACACCATGTCGGATGACATCGCCGCCAGCCGCCGGATCGTGCAGGACTGGGTGGTGCGCTACATCGCCGCCGTCATCGACTTGGCGCCGGAGGCGGTGCCGCTCGACACCGAGTTCCGCGAGATCGGCGTCGATTCCGCCGAGGTCGTCATCATGACCGGGGTGATGGAGGAGGAATTTGGCTTTGAGATCGATGCCGAGCTGCCCTTCCGCCGCGCCACCATCGCAGGCCTGCTGGACGCGCTGCAAGAAGCCGGCCTAGTCGCCGCATGACGCCGCCGGCGCTGAGCCTGGTGGTGCTGGCGCATGACATGGCCCGCGCGCTGCCGCGCACGTTGCGCTCGCTGGCGCCGGACTACCAGGCCACGGCGCCGGTGCCGCCGGCCGAGATCGGCGGCTGGGAGATCATCGTGGTCGACAACGGCTCGGCCTGTCCGGTGCAGGCGGCAGAGGTCGCGCCGCCGGATGTCGCGCTGCGCGTCATCCGCCGCGGCCCGGAGGCGGCGGCCGCGGTGGCGGAGGCGCTGAACCAGGGGCTGCAGAACGCCACGGGTGAATTCGTCGGCGTCTGGATCGATGGCGCGCGGCTGGCCTCGCCCGGGTTGCTCGGCGCCTGCGCCCGCGCTTTGCGCCTGCATCCGCGCGCGGTGGTGGCGACGCGCAACTACCATCTCGGCCCGGCGCTGCAGCATGCCGCCGCGATGTCCGGCTTCGACGCCGCCGCCGAGGACCGTCTATTGAACAGCATCGACTGGCCACGCGGCGCCGCGCGCCTGGCCGAGATCGCGACGCCGGAGCAGCCCGATCCCACCGGGCCGCTGCTCGAATCCAACGCGCTGTTCATGCGGCGCGCGCAGTGGCAGGCGCTCGGCGGCTTCGACCCGCGCTTCGGCGGCGCCGGCGGCGGCGCAGTCAATATCGACATGCTGCTGCGCGCCTGCGCTGCGCCGGGCAGCCAGCTGATCCGCATCCTCGGCGAGGGCACCTTCCACCAGCTGCATGGCGGGGTGACGACCGGCGCTGGGCCGCGCCGGGCGGCGGCGCTGCTGAAGCTCGGCAGCAAGCAGTATTTCCGCCTGCGCGGCCGGCCGATGCGGGCGTTGCGCCAGCGTGGCTGGCTCTACGACGCGGCGCTCGGCGCGCTGCGCCCGGACAGCCCGGAGCGCGCGCATGGCTGAGCCGGAGATCTCCGTCGTCGTCATCAGCCACGACATGGCGCGCGAGCTGCCGCGCACCGTGCTGTCGCTGTCGCCGGGCTACCAGGTGGACTGTCCGCCCGGACGCTGCGAGGTGATCGTGGTCGACAACGGCTCGGCCGTGTCGCCACAACAGGAGGATCTGGCAGCGCCGGGCCTGACGCTCAGCCTGCACCACCAGCCCCAGGCCGGACCCTCGCCGGTGGCCGCGATCAATCTCGGCCTGTCGCTGGCACGCGGCGCGCTGGTCGGCGTCTGTATCGACGGCGCGCGGCTGGCCTCGCCCGGGCTGCTCGCCGCCTGCGCGCGGGCGGCGCGGCTGCATCCGCGGCCGGTGCTGGCGACCGTGAACTACCACCTGGGCCCGGCCGAGCAGTATCTCAGCATGCTGGACGGCTATGACCAGGCGGAGGAGGACCGACTGCTGGCCAGCATCGACTGGCCGCGGGGTGCCGCACGGCTGCGCGAGATCGCGACCGAGGTCTGGCATGGCGGCCGCGACGGCCCGATGCTGGAGAGCAACGCGCTGTTCATGCCGCGCGCGCTTTGGGACGAGCTAGGCGGCTATGATGCACGCTTCGTCGGCCCCGGCGGCGGCGGCGCCAATATCGACATGCTGCATCGCGCCTGCGCCGCGCCCGGCACGCAGCTGATCCGCATCGCCGATGAAGGCACCTTCCACCAGTTGCATGGCGGCGCGCTGAGCAATGCGCCGAATCGCGGCATGGAGGCGGGCAAGCGGCTGTCGGCGGAATACTACCGCATCACCGGCCGGCCAATCCGCCCGATCAAGGATCGCGGCCTGTTGTTCGAGGCGGGCTCGGGGAAGCTGCGGCAAGAGTCCGGACATGGCTGAGCCATACGCTGCCGCAGCCGGGCGCCGTGTCTTCCTTGCCGGCACCTTCGATGTTGCCAATTACGGCGATCTGCTGTTCCCGCTGGTCGCCGCGGCGCGGCTGGCCGAGGCCGGCATCGCGGTCATCCCCGTCTCGCCGACCGCAACGAAGCCCGCCTATGCCGATGCCATGCAGCCTGTCGCGGCCACGCAGATGCTGGCCGATCCGGCCTTCGAGGTCTGCGGCATCCTGGTCGGCGGCGGCTATATCCTGATCAGCCAGGCCGCGACGGGCCTGCCAAGCTATGAGGCGGCGGGTATCGCCGGGCTCGCCTATCCGTCGCTCTGGATCGGCGCGGCGCTGGCCGCGGCGCTGCGCGACGTGCCGCTGCTGTTCAATGCGCCGGGCGCGCCCTTCCCTTTTTCCTCCCGCCGCCTGCAGGAGGCGATCCTGCCGGCGCTGCGCGCCGCCGATTATCTGAGCTTCCGCGACGCGGCGAGCGCAAGCCTGTTCCCGGCGCCCGACCTGGCGCCGCGCATCCTGCCCGACAGCGTGCTCGAACTGCCCCGGGTCTGGCCGCGCGCGGCGCTGCTGCAGGAGCATCAGGCGCTGCTGCGCCGCCACGGCATCCCGCCCGAGCGGCGCTGCCTGGCCCTACATGTGCGGGCGCGCGCGATGGGCGATGTCGAGGCGCTGGCGGCGCGGCTCAGCGACTTCGCCGAAGCCCATGACCTGCTGCCGGTCTTGCTGGTGCTGGGGCCGGAGTTGGGCGACCGCGAGACCGCCGCCGCCCTGGCGCCGCGGATGCGCACGGCGACGCTGCTGCTCAACGAGGCCGGCAGCCTGAAGACGCTGGCTGCCGCCATCGCCGGTGCTCACCTCTATGTCGGCGGATCTTTGCACGGCTACATCACCGCCGCCGCCTATGGCGTGCCGGGTGTGATGCTTGCGCTGCCCGCCCATGGAAAGTTCAGGGGCCTCCTGAAACAGCTTGGACGACCGGCTGACATGGCACGCGACTGGGATGGCGCCTTACAGCGCGGCAGCAGCCATTTGGCCTCGCCAGCGCCGGCTGCGCTGCCCGCTGCGGTGCCCGCGGCGCTCGATGCGCATTGGCGGCAGATCGTTGCCGGGCTAGGTGACCGCGCGGCAGGCAGCGGCCGCCGAGCCATCTATCTGCGACATCATCTTGCGACCAATTGTGGGCTCTTAGGCACTAGCTGGTTATTAGGACCGCAACTCAGCGGTAGTAGAGGCTCCATCAAGGTGTAACCCAAGTTCACCACCTAGGTGCTGCAAACGTGGCATGCTCTCCGATGATTGGGCTGCCTTCAGTAAGCTCATCAGGAGCTACTGCTTACGTCTGCCAAATCATCAACGCTTGCGTCAGATAATCCGCTGTAGGGACAGGATATTAGGCCGTTGAATTTTCGATTCTAATATAGAGTTAAGCGTTGAAATATATAGTCAATTAATCAAAGCGTCGAAATCAAAGAAATCAAAGCCCGGGATTTAATCTGCAAATGTGCCCCCCTTACGGTGGGGCACCCCCTCGCCGGGTAGGGATTGGACCCCCCCACCCCTCTCCTGTCCACGTTGCAGGCTCCTCAGGCGCCGCCAGAGGCCGCACAGCGGCACGACAGCCATACCCCTAGCGCGAGACACCATGACGCCCCTGTGGCGCCTCCTACGGCGCCCGTTGGTGCAAGTCAGATCTTCCCTTCGAGTTCTGCCAGTGAGGGCCTTTTGGGAGGGATCTGTATGGGCTCCGAGCACACGCCATAGGGGCCGCTTCAGCCAGGCAAGGTTGGCAGGCCAAACGACGACCTTGCGGTGCCAAGACGGTCCTGAGCAGCCTTTGAGCGCCGTTTACGGGCAAACCTCACAGACAGACGCCGGTGGCCAGCCTTTACGTTTCCAAACGGTGGTTTGACGAAACGTAAAGGTCACCAGCCGCTAACCGGAGGGGGTGTTTCAAACTCAAACGTCCAGTTGACGGTCGGTGGAGCGCCCCCACATTTCGGCCGGACAGGTGGCGTAACTCGAGGGTTTAGGCTGAAGCCTAGGCGTGCGCCTATGTCCAATCCAATTGAGAGCGTCGAGATCATCGCCAGCCGCGGGCGCCGCAGGCGCTACAGTGCCGCCGAGAAGGTCCGGCTGGTGGAGGAGACGATCCAGCCTGGCATGACGGTCTCCAGCCGTCGCCCGGCTCCCCAGCATCTCCCCCAACATGCTTTTCGGGTGGAAGCGTCGCATGGCCGAGGGTAGTCTGGAGGCGTCCAGGGCGGACGGCGATATGGTCACCGCCAGCCGTGTTCAAGAGCTGGAGGCCAAGGTCCAAGACCTGGAGCGCCTGCTTGGCCGCAAGACCATGGAGGCCGAGATCCTGCTGGAGGCACTGGGACGCCGCGGGAGGAAAGCCCGGCCTACGGCTGCCGTCGCAGCCTCCGGCCGATCCCCGGTGATGGCGGTGGCTGACACCCTGGGCCTCGCCGGCTCCGACTTGGTCGAGCAGTTGAAGTGTTCAGGATATCGCCGCGGCCCCTATCAGCGCGATGGGGATGACGCGCCCCTGGCCGAGATCCGCGCCGTCACCGACGCCCGCCCTACCTACGGCTACCGGCCCGTTGCGACCCTGCTGAACCGGGACCAGCGGTCCGTTGGAGACCCGCTGGCCAACCGCAAGCGCGCGTTGCGCCTCACGCGCCTTTAGATGCGGGTGTCTGAGGAGGCAAAGTCCGACGAGGACACGCTTCGGAACCGAACTTCCCCAGCAGGAACTAGGTCGCGCTCCCGGCGGCCTTAAAAACAATTTTCGCACATCATTTCCATTGCGCAACCTTGGCGAAGGGAGTTTAGCTCTGAACTTCAGCGCAACTCAGCTGGGGGAGGAAGAGGCTATGGACCATGGCGAGCCAATGCTGAGCCAGATCCCTACCAGCGAGGTTAAGCGCATATTAACCGATCGATTTTCGCGAGATGTAGCTGCCGCAGCAGGACAAAGAATATGGCGAGGTCTTACAATATTCGGCCTACCTGGACTCGTTCTTGCAGGAACTTTGGTGTGGGGGACCATTGAGCAAGCTGTTGAGCGTAAAGTGCGGGACGCTGTACAGCCAGCGGTGGACAGAGCCGCCCAACCTCAAAGAGAAATGCTTCGGCTTGAATTAAGAGATTTTGTCACGCAGTCTTTTATAGGCCAACAAGGCGCCGCCCTTCAAAACGCGCTTGCGGCAGCAACAAAGGAAGCTGAATTCACCGGAAGATTGGCTGAAACTGTGAATCGCGAAATGAACTCTGCTTGGTCCAATCAAAGTGAAGCACTGAGGACCAAATTCCTGGAACAAATTAAAGAAAATAGAGTATTCCGCGAACAATTCGCTCGGGATGTAGAAAAAGTTCTGACCGAAGGAGGCGGTGTTAGTCGAATTATTACCGACGCACTAAGTGCATCCGTCCGTCAAGCATCCCCAAACGAGAGCAGCCACGAAGTGGCTCTCGCATTACTTGCAGCCGTGAACCAAAATCGGGCAAATGAGGTCGTTCGGGACATTCTTCGCGGTAGCCGAGAGCAACGGGGGCGGGACATCGCACTTCAAGCGCTAAGCGCTGTAAGCTTTTCGGGCTCCATAAAATCGGAGATTTCAATGGAGCTTCTCACCTTAGCTCTCTCCGTATGGCGAGAACACTGTGCAATCGTCCGCTGTACACCTGAGCGAACTGCCACACGAGCTATGGCAGCCTTTCTGGGACAGGGCCGTGAACTGGATGCAATAGCATCATCAAGCTGGGTCACGTCGTTATATCGCTGGCATGAAGAAGTTCTAGCGAATGATGCACCTTATCGCTCAGCCTCTATCGACCTGATTCCTACCGCTCTAGTCCGTATAGGCACGCCAGATGCAGTGGGTGCACTGACACATTGGCTGACGATGGGGAATGCAGAGCTCTCCCGCTCTGCGGCTCGTGCTGTTGCAGTGCTTCCCGATACTGCGCTAGCGACCGGAGAACGGCTTCATCTATTTCGCACGATTTGGGCTCGCTTGATGGCTCCTGGAGCGGAGCTCCGCTCACTTTCAGAGGCTGGAACTATGGCTTTAGGTGTTGTCTCACGCGGTCGGGCTGAACCGAGCAATGCATTCGGGATTGAGGCCGAGCTAATCCGCAGTCTGTTACCTCACCAGCAACTTCGAGGTCAGATTCAGCAATGGGCCTCTCGTTCGCGTCGACCATCGCAGGCCATCCGATCTGATGCAGTAACCCGCTTACCAGACTCGCCCTGCGTGGCGGTCGCAAACGTCGCATTAGAAGAGGACGTTGACCACATCACTCAGATTAGAACTGATATTTGTGCTCTTGCTGCCTTGATGCGACCAGAAGATGGAGAGCGAGAGTGGAACACATTGCGAGCAGTCACGCGATGGCAAGGAGAGGGCCTCGCGACCCTAGGTCTCATTTGGGCTATAGCAGCTTCTCGCATGACCGATGATCTGGGCGTTGAAGCTAAACAACTACTTGCGCCAACCGCAGATCTCCTCATGTCGCGCTCACCGACTCCAGCTGTGATGCAGCTTGCAGCAATGACGATCCTTCGTACCGCACCATCACGCGTTGCATGGGAAGCACTTGAGGATATGGGGACAGGATTGGCCAACCCCCGTGTTTTCTTAGCTGCCTCAAGCCGCCTGTTCTCGTCTGTAAGCCGCGAGGAGCTCGGATGGATAGCACAGCGCATTCAGACCATGCCGGACAGCTTGCGGAACTCGGTATTTAAAAACATCGCTGATGGATTAATAAATTTTTCGAGTGCAGAGACAACGCGCGAGACTACAAATATCGACAGTGCGTTAGCTAGAATGGTGACAGCGCTAGCTACCACCTCACCGCCGGTCTCGGCGTTGAATGGCCTCAGGCTGAGTTTTCTCATCGATCCAAATGCAGTACTTAACGCTGTAGAGCGACGTAACGGCCTTACAATTCTCAATCGGCTCGCCACAGGTCCCGCGCGGCTCGGCGGCGTACGCCCAGCTGATGCCTCAACCCTCCTTGATGACCTACTTGCACAGGCCGGCTGGCCCAACGCAAACCGGCAAGAGTTGACGATCTTCACATTGGGACAAGCGTCGTTGCAATTAGGCCTTGCGCAAAATGGTCAATTTGGCCGACTTCAGATCGATCCTTTGGAGACAGTTTTTGTAGATTTTCTGGATGCTGCTGCCAAAGATGAGGTTACATTCTATAATCCTTCTAATCATCAAGTTCGGGTTCTCAAGCCAGGTGAGCCCTGGTTTGCCCGTAGCCAGCAAGAGGAAGATGAAGAGATATGGCTAGTCCGCACGTCTTCTCAAAGCGGCAATCTTAGACTGAAAGCTTTGGAGAAAGTTTCACTTTCGCCTGCACGAGCTTCCGAGGTTACCATCTCTCCCACGGTAGAGTCTGGTCGTGTGTATGTGGTAGATGGTCTCCCGAGTGGTCAAGACGGGGCTCTGTCTCGAAGATTTCAGGGCTGGATCCGTATTGACGGATTAAGACGTGGGCAAGCACTTCATCTGACGACATTCGGGCTCGGAAAAGACGTAGACACAATCATTGCAGTTGAGCGCGATGGGCACACGCTTGACGACGATGATGATGGCGGCGACGAGAGATTAAGTTCTAGTCTTCGTTGGACGGCAGATAGAGATGGCTCAGTTTATGTCAGGCTTGAGAATATAGGTGATCAGGGGCAATTCCGTTTTATGGTCCAGATTCGTGACCCAAGGGGATAACGTGCGTCACCGGTTAAGATCCAGAAGGTGAGTGGGCCAAAGCGCCGCTTCCTTACAGGCAGTCTAGGTTCAGGACTCATTAATCCAGAAGAAACGGTGGTGGCGAGGCAGACGGCGGAGAAGAAGGTGTGGGCGCAGCGGTCATAGCTCATGGCGACGCGACGCCAGTCCTTGATACGGCCGAACATGTTTTCGACGCGATGGCGCTGGCGGTAGAGTACCTTGTCGTAAGGGATCGGGATCTTCCGACTGCGCGTTGAGGGAATGCAGGGGATGATGCCGCGGGCGAAGAAGGCTTCGCGGAAGCGGCGGCTGTCGTAGCCCTTGTCGCCCAGCAGCTCCTTTGCTTGCGGCAGGTGGGGCAGCATCAAAGCCGCACCCTTGTGGTCGCTCATTTGGCCTTCGGTGAGCAACAGCATGACGGGGCGGCCCTGGCCGTCGCAGGCGGCATGCAGCTTGGAATTCAGCCCGCCCTCCGTCCGGCCGATACATCGGGGTAGAGCCCCTTTTTGAGCAGGCTGGCGGCCGTGCGGTGGGCTTTCAGATGGGTCGCGTCGATCATCAGCCGATCGGGCTGGCCTCGGCGGCCCGCGAAGATCCGGTTGAATACGCTCATCCGGCTCCAGCGGATGAAGCGGTTGTAGAGCGTCTTGTGCGGGCCGTACTCGGTGGGCGCGTCGCACCAACGCAGGCCATTGCGGATGACGTGGATGATCCCGCTGACGACCCGCTGGTCGTCCACCCGCGGCACGCCGTGCGACAGCGGGAAGAAAAGGCGAGATCTGTGCGGCCTACGTAAGCGTCCTCCTTCGACTGCCTTGCGGCGCATCCAGCTGACCGTCAGACCTGCTGGGTGGTCTGGAAGTCCGCTACCGCCGTTAGAGCAGTTTCCGGGCTGTCTGAATCGCTTGTGATCTTGGGCTGGGCTCGGAGCTGATTCACTGGCCATTGTGACGGCAACGCTGGTCAGGATGTCGAAGGCGCTCTCGGTTGATCTGCGCGGCCGCGTGGTGGCGGCAGTGGCGGGCTCATCCTGCCGGGCGGCGGCGGCGAGCTTCGGGGTGAGCCCCTCAAGCGCGATCCGGTGGTGCGCCCTGGTCCGGCAAGTTGGTTCAGTCGCCCCTGGCCCGTTGGGCGGAGACCGCCGGTCGGGGCGGATCGAGGCACATGCCGGGCTGATCCTGGATCTGGTCGACAAGCAGCCGGACATCACGCTGAAGGAGATCCAAGGCGCATTGGCGGAAGCCAGCGTGCCGGTCGGCATCGGCAGCCTGTGGCGGTTCTTCCAGCGGCACGGGATCACGCGCAAAAAAAGTCGGCGCATGCGGCCGAGCAGGACCGCCCCGACGTCCTGAGCCAGCGCTGGGCCTGGTTCGACAGTCAGCTCGATCTTGATCCCGATCGGCTGGTCTTCATCGATGAAACCTGGGCTTCGACGAAGATGGCGCGGATGCATGGCCGGGCGCCACGCGGCCAGCGACTGCGGGCGCCGATCCCGCATGGCCACTGGAAAACGACGACCTTCGTCGCCGGGCTGCGCAACAACGGCTTCCGCTTCAGGAACAGTTCCGCCACCCAAGCCCAGCCTGAAAGGAAACCACAGCCAACCTGACGAGATCTGAAAACCCCACATCCACAACCCGGGTCAGCTCTCAGTGGCAATCAACAAGCGGCGTCGAGTTCGTCGCCGCCGACATGCCCGTGGTGAATCGCCTCACTGTGCACATTCTCGCCGCCGTTGCCGAGGAGGAGGCGCGGTTGATCTCGACCCGCACGAAGGCGGCGCTCGCCACGGCGAAGGCGCGTGGCGTGCATCTCGGTAACCCGCGCCTGCTCGCGCGTGATCCTGCCACTTCCACCAAGGGCAACCTGGTGCAGATCGAGAACGCCCAGCGGTATGCTGCGGCCGTGCTGCCCACCATCAAGCGCGTGCGCCGTGCGGGTGCCGTCACGTTGGCAGAGATCGCGGAGGCTCTCATGGCCTGCGGCGTGCCCGCCCCGCGCGGCGGTCGACAGTGGGCACCGGCCCAAGTACGGCGGATACTACTTTCAGCTTGAGCGCAGGACCACACGTCGCCTGCAAAAGACGTTCCAACGCAGCAACTTGCTCAAATGGTACGAAAGCGCAATCACGCTGGGAAGTGATGTCACCGATCCAAGCGACGAACTTGCCCGTCCGCCACGGGCGCCGGTGCCGACGGGTTGGCCGGGCGCCCTGGATCTGGGCAGCCCCAGGTTGGTACATTCACCACAGCTGGGATCGGACGTCCTGTTACAGGTTCGATGGTAGTTCTTCCGTAATCCAACTCCCGGTTCAGAACAGTGTGACAGACAATCCGCACGATGGCATCTGCAACGGTGGCAAGATGCTCTAAACGTTGGTCCGACGGCGTCTCGGGCTTGTCAGGGGTTCGCCCTCCCGTGTTTCCGCCCGCACCTACGTCAGCCGTCCCCCGAGGCGGAGACGCCCCCGCCTGTGTAAGAACATTGATGGTTGCAGGCGTGGCAGATGCGTTAACAGGCTGTCCTGGCTGCGCGCCAGCTTGGCTTCCTACCCCGACAACGACGGGTGGGGCAGGCATCGCTCCAGTCAGGCCATCAATGGCATGCATGCCAAGTATCACGTTGTCAGTAGACGCCAGGACCCGCCGATAGTCATCCCTGCTAAAGATACCATTAGAATAGCCGAGGCAGGCCTGGAAAGCGAGATCGCGAAGAGCCTGGATGGTCGCGGTCCGATACCCAATATAGGCGACCTGCTGCGCAGTCGCGTAAGCGAAGGCAGCCTCAACAGTTCCAGCGGCGGCTGGTGTTCCGACGGAGACGGGCACTCGGCCCTGCGCTCCCCCGGAGCGCGCTTGAGAACTAATCGCGTCGGGGCTGGGTTCGGCGCACACGATGCGGTCGGGCGGCTCGTAGCCTGCGCTGATCGCACGGGAAAGCCGTTCCGGGTCGCGCTCCGTTACTGGCCGCGACACCAAGAGGCGGGATTGCGCCTCGGTTCGGATTGTCTGGCCAGGGTAAGAGCCGAACATCCGGACATCTGAACAACCGGAGGTCACCAGCAGCACTGCAAATGCGCAGACTGAACGAAGCAAAGTGACACCTCCACCCAAAAATGACAGTGTTTAGCCATCGCCTCATGTTTCAAGGCCGACACGCTGACTGTCTGCGAACAGCCAAGCCTCTCTAATTTCTATGTTACGACTCCGGAATGTCAAGAGTCATGTGTCATGACCACTCCGAAAAGCCGCGGACTTCATCGGGCGGCTCGCCGAAACACTGTCGGGCGTTGGCTGTCGCACGAACGTCAGGGCGACACCATGCCGAGCAGGTGAATGAAGTGAGGTTTGCCTGCCTCAACGACCCGGACCTCCCGGCCGCCGCTGGGAATCCCACGCTCCGCAAAGAGCGCCACGATGGATTGGCGGCCCGTGTCCCAGTCGGAAGACACAGGCTTCTTAGCGCCCTTCTTCTGCCGAGCCTCCTCCTTAGCCCGCGCCTTCTCCCAGTCCTCGCGGCGGCGACTATCGATCCCGGCGATCGGGTAGGTGAAGTGCAGGGTGAAGGGCGCGCCGTCGTCGCGCGCGTCCAACAGCATCTCCACCGTCTCGCGCTCCGGGTTTCCATGCTCGCCGTCGCCAGAGAACACGTAGTGATCGGCAGTGATTCGGCGAAAGAAATCCTCCTCCATATTGCGCGAGCTGCCATGGTGGGGAATTTTCAGCAGATCCAGGTGGAGGGTGCCACCGTCCCTGGGAAGGAGGCCCGCCAGCCTCAACCCCCTCAGGATCGTATCACCGCGGGCGTCGCCGGTCAGCAGTGCGCGCCGACCGCCCATCTCTGCCAGCAGAACGATGCTGGACAGGTTGGTCACGGACTCATCGAGGTAAGCGGCAAGTGCCGCAGCGGGCCTCGCTTCCCCATCGTGCTTGCGGAGCCATGCCTCGTGCTCCCTCCACAAAGCCTCCAGCTCGCTTCGCAGTGGGCCGATAACGGTAAGACGCAAGTCGTCGGCCAGAGTCGCCTGTACAGGACCCTCCTTGGCCAAGATGAGCCCGTCCTCAAACCCCTGGTTCACTTGCCAGCCGAGAAACCGCGCGTCGTCCTCCAGCTTGCGGCCCTGCGGAATGCTCGCCAGCACCATTGCTGCGGTATCGTCCATGCACTCCGGCAACTCGACCTCGCCCAGCAGTGCGGCCGCACCAAAACTGGCATGGGAATCAAGCTGGGCAGGCCTCCCGCCTAGGAGCTGCTCAAGGCCATTGTGCCACAGGCGGCTCACGCGCACCGGCAGGGGACGCTGCTGCTGCTTGGCCTCCCTCAGATCCTTTGTCAGGTCCAGGATGCCACGGATGTGGTCATCGTCAATGTGGCTGACGAGCAGCGCGTCCAACTGCAGAGCCTCGTTGGGGACGAGGCCCCGCGCCGCCCGCAGCGCCTCCAGCCGCGGCTTGAGATGGCTGCCGTACACGCCTGACGGACCACCATCCACCAAGACGAGACGCGTCGGCGCCATCTTGCCGAAGTGCAGTAGCAGGCAGTCGCCCTTGCGCGCGGGCAGGACCTCAAGGCTGAGGAACATGCGCGGTGCCCTCCTCACACGCTCTGAAAGGCGCGGAGCACGTCCAGCAGCCCGCGGCCCTGAAAACTGCGCTCCCGCCCGAGGTCGGTAGCGCTGTCGCAAAGGATCTGCTTGATGCGCCGCGGCCGTCCAATTAGTTCGGGATAGCGCGCCATCAGCATCGCGGCGCCGCCGCTGACGTGCGGCGTGGCCATGCTGGTGCCGTCGAGTTCGCCCCATTTGTTATCAAGGATCGGTGCGGTGATCCGCTCGCCTGGCGCGACGAGGTCCGGTTTCACCCGGCCGTCGCCGGTGGGACCGCGGCTGGAGAAGAAGCTCACGCCGTAGGTGTGGGGCCAGTTGCGGTGGGTCGCGCCGACGGTGATTGCATCCTCAGCGTTGCCGGGATCTGTGACGCTGAAGGCGGCATAGCTACCGAACAACCCCTCCTTGGTCTCGAAGCTCTGGTAGCCGCGGTTTCCGGCGGCAGCGACCACCACCACGCCGTTGTCCACGAGCCGTGCGCACTCGTCGCAAACCGGCGTGCGGCCACAGGCGAAGTTGCGCACGTCGTGGAGGATGGACAGGCTGAGGTTCACCCCGTGGACCGCCATAAAACCGCTACGGCCGTTCAGGTGACGGATGTATTGCAGCGCGGCGATGACGGCGAACTCGGTATCGGCGTCGGACCGCGACAGGATGCGGAAGTCGTAGAGGTTGATGTCGGGGCACATCCCGGCCGGGCCAGGTCTGGCCGCTTCTCCCGGCTCCACCGCGCGGCCGCCGAGGATGCCTGCGACGTGGGTGCCGTGCGCTAGGGCGGGCGGTACCTCCTGCGGCCGGATCGCGACGAAGGGCTCGACGAGCTCCCAATGGATCGGCCGGCCCTCTTCCGCATCGCGACCCAGGACCATGAGGTCTCTTTTCAGTTCGGCAATCGTCCTTATCCGCATCGCCTCGACAGGGTCACGCAGCAACGCCCTGACCCGCTCCTCCGAAGGCTCCTGGTCGGCGTTGTCGAGGCTGATCACCTCGCGGATATGGCGGAAGTCAAAGGCTTTCGTGACGCGGCAGGTGCCGCCTGCCCGGTCCAAGAACGCAGGGTGGCGGCCGTCGATGCCGGAGTCCAGGACGGCCCAAGTGATCTCGCGGCAACTCACGTTGAACAGACCACGGGCGGCGTCCGCCTTAACGGTCGGAACGGATTTTTCGAGTGCCGCCCAGGCACGCCGGTTCAGGGAGACCTGCCAAACCAGCGGCCCGTCCACTTGGGCGTGTATCCCGTCCACGTGGGCCTGCTCAAGGACGCTCTGGAACAGGTTATGGACCCGCTGAGCAATTGCGGCGCGATCACCGGGTGCCAGGCGCTCGAGGTCGCGACCATCGCCGTGCAGACGCAAGTCGGCGGGGGGATCGTCGACCGCCCAAAGCATCAGCCCCGCCAGCGCGACGTAGCGCTCGGCGGAGTCGAGCGGCGTCCGGGGTCGATCGCTGAGGCCCTCGTTACCCTCGGTTGGCGGGCGTAGGCCCCGCTCAATGATATCCGTGAACTCTTCGAGGTCTATTCCGTCGGCGAAGCGCGGCTCAGTCATCTTTGAGTGCCACCAAGTCGTGATTGGAAGCACGACCTTGAGCATATCAACGAAGCTCATTCGGGCTGCTACCACACCTTGGAGATAGGCGATGTTGGCGGCGTCCCCCTGCCAAGCCCCGCTGGCCGCAAGCAGGGCTCTCCTTCGTTTCGCGACGACGCGGGCGACCCGGCCCGCCGGTTGGGACTTATAGGGCGTGATCAGGAGGTCCTGTGGCTGTCCGGGCTTGGCGGCAAACTCGATCCACACGTCGCCGAGGATGGGGGTGTCCTGCAGCAGGCGCCGGTCGTCGATGGGACCAAGCAGGACGTACTCGACGAGGCTCCGGGGGATTGCCAACGATTTGTGCTCCTCCGCCATTCCTCAAACTTTCGCGTTTGGGTAAGGAAAGGCGCGCTGAGGCAAGAGCTCGGGGCCTGTCACGTGCGCCCGCAATGCGGCGTCGCACACCGCGTAACCCCAATTGACCAGCCGCTCCTGCACAGCGTCGTCCAGGCGCTTAAGCCGCGTCGGCGTCTCTGCTAGCGCCATCGTTCGTTCGTGTGGGCAATCGAGCGCATCGGCGAGCCCATAGCCGGCGATGTCGGTGCGGATGCCCCAGTACGCGCCCTTACGGTGCGCCGCGTCTCCCTCCGGAGCCCGGAAGGAGGCAATTACCTGACGCTTGCGCAGTGCCCGCACCTGGTTGTCGACCAAGTTGAGCACCCGATATGAGTGCTGCGCCCAGTCGCCCTTCGGTTCTTCCTCGGGCGCGATAAGGCCGCCCGCGTCGCTCACAAGGATGGTGTCGTAGCGCTTCCATGCCGTCTCCAGCCCCAAATTGTCGTAGACCCCACCGTCGCTGAGGATGACCCGGCTTGTGAAGGGGCGACGCTGCAGGTCGTGGCCCGACCCGGGGGTGAAGGACGCCGGGTCGAGCCGCAGCTCGAAGGGCGACAGCACCGGCGGGAAGGCTGAGGAGGCGGCCACGGCCTGCGCCAGGGGCAAGGTAGGATTGCGGACCTCGCCCACGCGCCAGTCGCGCATGTACGGCTTCGCGAAGCGCCAGATGGCCCCCGACTGCACATTCGTGGCGTTGATGACAAAGCGCGGCGCGTCCGGCAGATCCTGCAAGGTGGCGCCGTGGAACAGGTGGCGGTCGTAGGCGTCGGCGACACGGTCACTGATCCTGCCGGGCAGCAGAACGCCAAGCACAATAGCCTCCGCGTCGAGCGTCTCTCCAGCTAAGTCGCGAACCGGCAACACCACCTCCTGCTCGAATGTCTCGCGCGGCGACCCGGCGCCAGCGATCAGGGCGTTCCAGCGAAGGGCGAGCACGCCAGCGGTGATAGATCCTCCCGAGACGCTCGAAACGCGCTTAAGGCGGAGCAGTAGCCCGGCTTCATACAGCCGCCACAGCACCCCAAGATGGAACACCATGGCGCGGTAGCCGCCCCCCGAAAGGCACAGTGCCATTCCGGGCTCAGGATTCTCCGTCTCCTCATCAGTCGGCAGCGGCCGGATAGGCGAGATCGTCGGCATGAATTACCCCCCTTCCTTCGGTTCAGCGGGCCCTCAGCAGCGCCGCCCCGAACAGCCAGCTGCAGATGTGCCAATTCATCACTGCAAAGCGTGGGCGAAGCACGCCAAGCACCAAGCTGCACGAGACCCGGCGTCTGATAGTGCCGACGCAATCGAAGCCGTCGACGGCAGCTTGTTCTGTGACGCGGACTGCAGTGGACCGCTCCCGAAGAAGAGGCAATAGTATTGAAATCGGAACGATATGGCAAGAAGCCACTTACTTGTCTGGGCAACGCTGATTTCAGCAGACCCTGCGGTGGCGTGGCGGCCGCTCGAAGCCTCGCCAAGGTGCGCAAAGCTCTGCCGCAGCACGACCGCCGTTAATAAGGCGCTCCCACCCAGATCGCACGTTTTCGTGGTCCTATATCCCACGCCCACTGCTGGGCGTCCCAGGGCCTCGGAGGCCACTGTAAGCTTGGAAAGTCGACTATCCTCCTTCGCAGACAAATGGACCTTTCAGATTGTGATATCGGCGCACCATGGGCAGGATTGGGGCACATGACCGACCGACCCGCCCCTAAGGGCCGCGCTTCGTGGCCTACTATTGCGTCTCTACCGACAAGCAGGGCCGCTCCGGCCTTGGACTCGACGCCCAGTACGAGGCCAAGGCCGACACGCCGCCGGGTGCGGCGGATCCGTAACCGTGGCCTTTGAGGAGGTCGAGAGTGGCAGGAAGGGCAACCGTCCCCAGCTTGCCCTTGCCATGGCTGAGTGCCGCCTCCGCCACTGTACCCTCCTCATTGCCAAGCTCGACCGCCTGGCGCGCGACGCCCACTTCCTGCTCGGCCTGGAGAAGGCCGGCATTGAATTCATTGCGGCCGACATGCCCTACGCCAACCGCCTCACGATTGGGGTGATGGCGTTGGTGGCGGAGGAGGCGCGCGCCACCTCGGCGCGGACGAACGCGGCACTGGCAGCGGCAAGGATGAAAGGGGTACGGCTTGGCAATTCGCGCTTTCGGCCAGGGGACAGTACAACGGCAGCTGAGGCGCGCGCAGTGTGGTTGGCGACGGCAAGACGGCGTGCGGCTGAGGTACTGCCCTACGTCGAGGCGGCGAGGAGAGCAGGAGCGATTACCCTCCAGCAGCTTGCGCATGCGCTCACTGCACGAGGGGTACGCACACCAAGCACACTACCATGACGGTCAGGTTCGCAGAGCTGTTTACCGAGTTGCCACTAGCCGGGGACGGAGGGAGGGGCGACGAGGCCGCCCGGCTGAAGGAGTTCCTGCAAAACTGAGACCCGCCGGCGCGGCGCTCCTCACTCCGGCAGCCGGCCCGCGATGCGGAGCTGTCGCACGATCCCGTCGGTTCCGGTCCTGCAGCGCTGCGCGCGTGATCGCGTCGGAGTTGTGGAATGCAACGCCGTGACTGAGCACACGACGGAGGTCCTGGCTGGCGTGCGACGGGTCGCCGGCTGAAAGTTGAGCAAAGCGCGTTGGACACTGATGGTAAGCCGAGCGTGTTACCGAGGTATCGATCAGCATGGAATCCGCTCCTCCGACCTGAGATGCACGATAATTCTCGGCTGGCGCGCTCATAGCGAGGGCTCCTGCCAGTTGCCGCATTGCCTATGTCCCCCATACGTTTGGCAGACGGGGAATAAGTTTGCGTCCCTCAGTGACGGCCTTCCGCATCGGCTGTTGCGGCTCTGCCTCCGCCGAAGGCTGGACCGGCCGCCTCTTGGTAGCTGACGTGTGCGCTCGCTGCTCGTTCCAGCCAGATAACCTGATCCTGAGCCTGCTGCAGAAGCTCGTTGTATTGCTGAAGAAGGTCCTCGGCGATCGCCGCAATTTCGAGAAAAGGGCTGTTTTGAAGGTGAGCGACAATCACGGCCTGATCTGCCACACGGACTTCTCCCTCTCTGACACGCCGACGCGCCGTCTGGAGAGGTATTTTGAGCCCAGGCATAGCTTGCTTCCTTGCTTTCCATTGGTTGTATACGACGGAAATATGTAACCCTGGGTAGCAATATTCTTCTCAGCACAACTTCTTTAGCACGATAACTCCTGATTATCGTGCACCATGGCGTGCCGGCGCCCCCTCACGTCCGGAAGGACACTGCCGCCGGCGGCCCCCGCAGCGCTGTCACCGCCTCGCCGAGTTCATCACCGGCGAAGGGGTTGACCAGCTGGAGCCGACATGGCGCAGCGGCTGCGCCTGTGTCAGGAGAAGGGCGCCAGCATCCGCAAGGGGATGCGCCAGACCGTCAACCTGGACGCCAGCACTGCCGGTATGGCGCCGTTGAAGGTGGGGGCTGATGCAGCCCAGATCTGGCAAGCATCCAGCGGCCGGATCAATCCGCTCCGGCACGATCAGCCATCTCCATTCCTCTGCTGCTGTCTCACCATGTCCAGGAAGCGCGCCAGCGGTGCCGATCCCGATGTCCGGCGCGTGGCGAGACGCAGCGGCGCCGACAGGCCGAAGCATTCTGCCAGCGCGCGGAACGTCACCACGCGCGGCGCCTGGTCGCGCAGGGAGGCGGGCACCAGGGAGACGCCGAAGCCCGCCGCCACGAGGCTGAGCGTCGACGGCAGTTGCGGCGCCTCCTGCACCACATGCGGGTCGAACGCCGCCGCGCGGCAGGCGGTGATGATGGGCTCGTAGAGGCCTGGCCGGGGTGGGCGATGGTAAAGGACGAAGGCTTCCGGGGCGAGCCGCGCCAGCGGCAGGGGCTGGCTCTCCTCCCGCGCCAGCGGGTGCCCGGGCGGCAGCGCCGCCAGCATCGGCTCGTCGAGGATGCTCTCCACCCGCACCTCCGGCATGCCGATGATGTCGGAGCGCACGAAGGCCGCGTCGACCCGCTCCTGCAGCAGCGCTTCCACCAGTTCCTGGGTCGCGGCCTCCTCCAGGGTCAGGGAGACGGCCGGAAAGGCCGTGCGGAACTGCCGCAGCGTCCTGGGCACGAGGGGGTGCAGCGCGGCAGAGCCGGTGAAGCCGATGGCGAGGTGTCCCTGCTCCCCCCGGGCCGCCCGGTCCACCGCGCCCCGCAGGCCCTCGACCTTCGCGAGCACCTGGCGTGCTTCGGTCAGCAGCGCGGTCCCTGCCTCCGTGGGCCGCACCCCGCGCGGCAGCCGCTCCATCAGCAGGGTGCCGAACTTGGCCTCCATGCCGCGCAGGAGGCGCGTGAGCTGGGGCTGCTGCATGCCCAGCCGCTCGGCGCCCCGCGTGACGCTGCCTTCCTCGGCAAGGGTGACAAAGGCCCGCAGGCGTCGAAGATCCATCCGTGCCATGCCTCTGGCGTTATGGGAGAGCGCATCCAGCGGCATTAGAAATCATGGAGCCGCGGCCGTATCAATGGTGCCGCCCGCTCACCGGCTGCCTGGGAGGAAACATCACCATGCCGGACAGCTCGCGCCACTGGCGGCGCAACATGTACGTCTGCCTCTTCGGCTCCTTCACCAACGTCACGGCGATGACGCTGCTGCTGCCCTTCCTGCCGCTCTACGTGGAGCAGCTCGGCGTCCAGGGGCATGCCGCCATCGTCCAGTGGTCCGGCATCGCCTATGGCATCACCTTCCTGGGCGCCGGCCTCATGGCGCCGGTCTGGGGCAAGGTGGCCGACCTCTACGGCCGCAAGCTGATCCTGATCCGGGCCTGCCTGGCCATGGCGGTTTGCATGTCGCTGATCGGCGTGGCGGAGAACATCTACCAGCTGGTGGGCCTGCGCCTGTTGGCGGGCGTGCTGGGCGGCTACGCCTCGGGCGCCGTGGTGCTGGTGGCGACCCAGACGCCGAAGGAGCAGGCGGGCTGGGCGCTCGGCACCCTCTCCATCGGCACCATGGCGGGCACGCTGCTCGGGCCGCTGGTCGGCGGCGTGCTGCCAGGCCTCATCGGGCTGCGCGGCACCTTCTTCCTGGCAGGCGGCGTGATCTTCCTGGCCTTCCTGGCCACCGTCTTCCTGATCCGCGAGGACCGGCAGGCCGGGCCGAAAGGGGCGGCCCGCGTCACCGGCAGCGCCTGGTCGATGATCCCGGACCGGCGCCCCGTCATCGCCATGCTCGGGACCGCGATGCTGCTGATGCTGGCGAACATGTCCATCGAGCCGATCATCACGGTCTATGTCGCGCAGCTCGTGCCGCCGGGCGGGGATGTCGTGTTCACGGCCGGGCTGGTCATGGCGGCCTCCGCCATCGGCAGCATCCTCGCCGCCTCCCGGCTTGGCCGCCTGGCGGACCGCATCGGGTCGTGGAACCTGATCACCATCTGCCTGCTGGCCTGCGGCTTGCTGCTCATCCCCCAGGCCTTCGTCACGGAAAGCTGGCAGCTCATCGGCCTGCGCTTCCTGATGGGGCTTTCGCTCGCCGGGCTGCTTCCCGCCATCGCGGCCACCATCCGGCACAAGGTGCCGCAGGGCGCGGCGGGCACGATCCTGGGCTACAACACCTCGGCGCAATATGCGGGGCAGGTGCTGGGGCCGCTGGCCGGGGGCTTCGTCGGCGGCCATGTCGGCATGCAGGCCGTGTTCCTGGCGACGGCCCTGATCATGTTCGCCGGTGCCGCATGCAACTGGATAGTCAGCAGGCAGGCCAGCGCACGGGCACCGGCGGGGCTTCAGAAGCCTTGACTCCAACCGGCGCCGAGGACGCAGACGGCCATATGGCGCGGCGTCCAGCTGGCGTGCGGGGCGCTGCCGGCCGATGCTGGTGCTCCCGACCGTGACTGTGGCAAATCTGCTGCAGCTGGCCAAAGGGCGAGCGGCGGGAAAGCATGCTCCTGCCATAGCAGGGCGCTGTCAGGGCTGCGGCACCGAAGTCGCAGAAGGATCCGCCATGGTCTGGCGGGCAAGCGGCACCGCATGAATGGCTGCGCGGCCGCCACAGCTCCTGTCGATGATACGCAGCAGCTGGCTTCCCTCGAGTTGGATCTTGGCTGGCGCTTGGTCTTCCAAACGGTAGCCGATCCCTCTTGCAGGCCGGATCCGCAGCACGATGGCATGAGCTTCCAACTTGCGGCGCAGCCGTGCCAGGCGGCTGTCGATGCTCCGGTCGAAGGCCTCGCCGTCGCGCGCTGGAGCAAGACGCAACAATGTCTCCCGCGCCAGGATCTGACCCACATGGCTGACCAAACCGGCGACAAGATCCATCTCGGTCCCGGTGAGGGGGATCGGAGCGCCATCCCGATCGAGCAGGCGCCATTGCTGGAGCTCGACGACTCCGCTGCCGAGAGGCTGCATCCGCTCCCGCAGCGCAAGCCGCCGCAGCAGCACCGCGGCGATGCGCGCTTTCAGCTCGGCCGGGCTGGATCCGGACGCATCGCGGCGGCGGCTATGCCTCCGACCCGGATGCGACCGGCGGCTGAACCTTCGTCGCGGCTTCAGAGGATCAAGTCGCTGGCGGTCAGGTGACGGATGCCAGTCAGCTCAATTTCGCTGCCGATCAGCGCACGGCCATGGCTGCCATGGCCCTTGGTGCCGAAGATCGGCTTGGGACCAAAGTCGAAGCGGGGCGCGGGCATGGTCGGGGTCCTTCCACGAGCTTGGCCACGTCATCGCGGCCGCAGCGAGCTTCTAGGCAGGGCCGGTTTCAGGACGTTGTCGTGAGGCGGCGGCTTTGTTGCGAGCCGGCCGTGCAGCAGTGAGAAGAAGCTGTAGCTTGGCCCGAAAAGTCGAGATGAGCAGAGGAGTTGGCTGCCAGCACGCTTCGCCGGCGCCAGCCATCACGTTGACGACCCTGGGAGCGAATCATATATCCTCTGACGCAATCGATCGCGTAAGCGCCGATCCTTGCCGTCGATGCGAAGGTCGCAGGCATGCTGGACGAAGCGAAGGATGTGCTGGCCACCGGCGATGCTGGCGTCGATGCGCTCCTGGTCCTGCTGGCGCGCTGCCTCCGCGGCGATCGTGACCATCTCCCGAGTGCTCGTCCTGTCCGCCAAGCCCTGGCTTGAAGCAGGCGGCTTCATCCGGCGCGACGGCGTTGCCGTGAGAACCATGGGTGACCGGAAGCAGGGCCGCTCGCGCCCCGCCAGCGCGCATCCTGTTGCGCCTCAGGTGACGCAACCTGCGAGCGGTCGCGGACGCTGTGGCTGCAGGCTGGTCAGGACCGATCAGGCCTTGGCTGGATGCGGCCGTCGCCCCGGCCGAGACAAGCGAGGACCATGACGCCGCAGCACCGCCTCGCCCCTTCCCTCGGCATCCGATCCGCCGCCTTCGCGCTGCTGGCTTGCGGCGCCCTGCTGGCCGTCGAAGGCTGGAACACCTGGCGCGGCTACGAGATGCGGATCGCGGAGGTCACCTCCTCGACCGCCAGCATCACGCAGGGCCTGGTGCAGCACACCGAAGACCTGTTCGACCGGGCGGATCTGCTGCTGACCCAGCTGGCCGAGCGGATCGGCCAGGACGGCACGGCGCCCGCCGCCCTGGACCGGCTCAACGTGCTGCTGCGGCGCGAGGCCGAGCGCCCGCCCCCGGCACTGTCGTTCTTTGTCTACGACGCGCAGGGCCGGTGGCTGGCGAGCTCCCTGCCAGAGACGCCGCGCGACGCCAACAACGCCGACCGCGGCTATTTCCGGCACCACCGGGATCAGGCCGATGGCAGCCTGCTGGTCGGACCGCCGCTGCGCAGCCGCTCCCGCGGCAACTGGATCATCACCCTGTCGCGCCGGCTGCAGGATCCGGCCGGCAACTTCGCCGGCGTCGCCCTCGCCACCATCGACGCGCGCTACTTCGCCGGCTTCTTCGCCAGCCACGATCTGGGCCGGGACGGGGCGGTGGCCATGTTCCGCGCCGACGGCGTGCTGCTGTCGCGCAACCCCTTTCTGGAGGAGCAGGTCGGCGCCGACCATTCGGCGCTGCCGCTGTTCCGCGACCAGCTGCCGCGCGCAGCGGCCGCCAGCGCCTGGATCACCTCGCCCTTCGACGGCGCGCAGCGGCTGAATTCCTATCGCCGGGCCAGCCGCTACCCGGTGGTCATCGCCGCCGCCATCAGCGAGCGCGAGGCGCTCCGCCCCTGGCGGCGCGACCTGGTCGTCAGGCTGGTGGCGGCCGCCCTGGTGATCCTGCTGCTCACCTCGGTCGGGCTGCGCCTGGCGGGCCAGGTGCACCGGCGGCACAAGACCGAGCAGGCGCTGGCCGAAAGCGAGGCGACCTTCCGCCTGCTGGCGGAGAATTCCAGCGACATGGTCTCCCGCCTCGGGCTGGACGGGCGGCGCACCTATGTCTCGCCTTCCGGCGAGCGGCTGATGGGCCGCAGCGCCGCGGATCTGGTCGGCCAGCCGGCCGATGGCTTCATCGACCCCGAGGACCTGCCGCCGGTGCGCTCGGCCATCGCCCGGCTGCGCGCCGGCGAGGCGGACGAGGCGACCGTCACCTACCGCATCCGCCGGCCCGACGGCACGCCGCTCTGGCTCGAGAGCGCGCTGCGGGTCACCCGCGACATCCAGACCGGCGAGGCGGATGGCGTGGTCGCCGTGTCGCGCGACGTCACCGAACGGCGCGAGCAGGAGCTTCGGCTGGCCGCGCTGGCGACGACGGACGGGCTGACCGGCCTGGCGAACCGCCGCGCCTTCGACGAGGCGCTGGCGCTGGAATGGCACCGCGCGGCGCGCGGAGGCCTGCCCCTGAGCCTGCTGCTGCTCGATGTCGACCGCTTCAAGAAATACAACGACCACTATGGCCACCAGGCCGGCGATGCCTGCCTGCAGCGCGTGGCCGAGGCCGTGCGGGACCGCGCGCGCCGCCTGGGCGACGTCGCTGCGCGCTATGGCGGCGAGGAGATGGCCCTCCTGTTGCCCGATACACCGGTGTCCGTCGCGGTCGAGATGGCGGAGAAGCTCCGCCTGTCGTTGCAGGAGCGAGCGCTGCCGCACGCCGACAACCCGCCTCATGCAGTGGTGACCGCCAGCATTGGCGTCGCCGGGATCATTCCCGAGATGCTGTCCAGTTTCGGCCCAGAGGCGCTGTTGGCTGCAGCCGACAGCGCCCTCTACTCGGCAAAGCACCAGGGACGGAACCAGGTCATGATGGCGCTGGAAATCCCGCCCGCGGCGCGCAGCGCCCTGCCCCCCAACAATGAAGCCGCCCGGCTCGAGGCGGTGCAGGGCTATGCCGCTGCGATCGCTGCCTCTCCCGGCGATCCGGAACTGCAGCGCATCACCCGGCTGGCCGCGCGGCTCTTCGGGGCGCCGATGGCTGCCCTGTCCCTGGTCGAGCGGGAACGGCAGATCTTCGTTGCGCGAAGCGGGCTTGAGGCGACCGAAACGCCGCGCGACGTCGCCTTCTGCGCCCATCTTGTCGCGCCCTCGGAAGAGATCCTGGTGGTGCCGGACGCTGCCGCGGATGCTCGCTTTGCGCAGAACCCGCTGGTTACAGGCGGGCTGGGCTTGCGCTTCTATGCGGGAGCTCCCCTGGTGGTGCCCGACACCGACCTGCATCTGGGCGCGCTCTGCGTTCTCGACCAGACCTCGCATGCCCCCCTGGATGAGCTACAGCAGGCCGTCCTGAAAGATCTGGCGGCCCTTGCTGTCGCCAGGATGACCCAGGTTCGACATGCATCTGCCGACTGACGATGCGACAACGGCGGCGACGACCGTTTGCGGCTGAACCAGGCTTAGAATGCCTTGGATCTTCTTCAGCGCGATGTCCGGCCGCTTGTCGACCAGATCCAGGATCAGCCCGGCACCGGATCGCGCCTGAGGCGCTCACCCCGAAGCGCGCCGCCGCCCGGCAGGAGAAGCCCGCCGCCACGGCCGCCACCATGCGGCCGCGCAGATCCACCGGAAGCGCCTGCGACATCCTGACCACCGTCGCCGTCACCATGGCCAGTGAATCAGCTTCGAGCCGGGCACGGGATCACAAGCGATTCGGACAGCCCGGACACCGCTCTAGCGGCGGATCGGTCCCGCCTCCGCCATGCCGCCGGGATTCGACCAGCCGCCCCAATGCGCCGTGCGCGGATGCAGCCGCAGCGCCTGGGTGGCAGCGGCGGCCAGCGGCACGCCGATGAAGGCGCCGGCCGGACCCCAGAGCAGGCTCCAGAACAGCACGGCCAACAGCACGAGCAGCGGCGGCATCGACAGGCTGGCCCCGGCCAGGCTGGGCTCCAGCCCGTTGCCGATCGCCATCTGCGCCGCCACCATCGCCGCCATGGCCCCGGCCGCGGCCAGGCTGGAATCCAGATGCACCAGCGCCAGCAGGCAGGGCAGTAGCGTCGCGACCAGCGGCCCGATGAAGGGAAGGTAGTTCAGCACGAAGGCCAGCACGCCCCATTCCGCTGCCAGCGGCAGGGCGAAGAGCCAGGCGATGGCATAGACGCACAGGCCGGTCGCCAAGCTCATCGCCGTGCGCAGCAGCAGGTAGCGCCGGTAATGCCGCGACAGCGCTTGCCCGTAGGCCAGCAGCCGGGCCGCGCTGCCGTCCGGCCCGGCGCTGCGCAGCCGGACGGTCAGCGGCGTTACCTCCACCAGGCCGAAGCCGACGAAGAGCAGCATCAGCAGGCAGAAAGTCGCGAGCCCCTGCAGCGAAGCCGCCAGCCCGCGCGCCAGCCCCAGCAGCAGGCCGAGATCGAGCGGAGCGGCGAACATGCCTGCCGCCTGCAGATCCTCCGCCGCCAGCAGGTCGAGAATCTCCTGGTAACGCCGCAGGATGGTGCCGCTGTTCTCCACCAGCCATTGCCCGGCGCGGCCGATCGCCCAGGCCGCCATCGCGGCATAGGCGCCGACCACGGCGATGATCGCCAGCACCGCCAGCGCCAGGGCCAGCGACCGCGGCAGCCAGGCCTCCAGCCGTCTCTGCCAGGGCGCGACGACGGCGATGATGAACAGGGCGCAGGCGAGCGGGGCGAAGAGGGCGGCGGCGGCCCAGAGCCCGCCCAGCACCACCACCAGCGCCGCCAGGGCGAGGAGATAGCTGCCGGCCTGCTGCATGCCGCCCTCCGTCCGCATCGCTGCGCCAGCGTAGCTGGCAGCCGCGGCGGCAGGCGCGGCTTTCGCGCGGTGGCACCGGTCAAGTTCGCGTGGTTTTCAGCCTCTATGGTGGTGCGACTCTGCTTCGGCCTTGTCAGCAGGGATGCGTTCTGGTCGGGTTCGCAACGAACTATCGTTCGCCCTGATCCGGCACCGTCGATCCGGGATGCAGAGGGAAGGCAGGATGCCCAGCCATGCAGCCCTGAAACCGCGATGCCGCCCGTCCGCGGCCATTCTCCTCCTGCTCGTGGCTCTGGCCGGCTGCGACGATCCGCCGCCCGAGACGCCGCCGATCCGCCCGGTGCGCGTGGTCACCGCCGAGCGCGGCCCGGCCGAGGCGCCCTTCAGCCTCGCCGGCCAGGTCCAGGCGCAGGACGAGGTGGCGCTGGCCTTCCGCCATGACGGGCGCCTGGCCGAGCGCGCCGTCGAGATCGGCCAGCGCGTCGCCGCCGGCCAGGTCGTCGCCCGGCTGGAGCCGCAGAACGAGCGCAACGCGCTGCAGGCCGCCCGCGCCCGCGCCGTCGCCGCCGCCGCCGCGCTGACCCAGGCGCGCGGCGCCTATGGCCGGCAGAGCAGCTTGCTGGCCAGCGGCTTCACCACCCGCGCGCAATACGAGCAGGCCGAGCAGGCGCTGGCCACCGCGCAGTCGCAGCAGGACGCCGCCGCCGCCGAGCTGCGCATCGCCGAGGACCGGCTGGACGACACGGAGCTGCGCGCCGACGCGCCCGGCCTGGTGGTCGCCCGCGGCGCCGAGGTGGGCGAGGTGGTGCGCGCCGGCCAGCCGGTGCTGCAGATCGCCCGCCAGGACGGGCGCGACGCCGTCTTCGACGTGCCGGCGGCGCTGCTGCGCCGCGCCAGCATCGAGCTCGAGGTCAGCGTCGCCCTGGCCGACGATCCTGGCGTGCAGGCCTCGGGCCGGGTGCGGGAGGTGGCGCCGCAGGCCGATGCGGCGACCGGCACCTTCCGGGTGCGCGTCGGCCTGACCGCGCCGCCGCCGGCGATGCGGCTGGGCGCCGCGGTGATCGGCCGGGTGACGCTGCCCGGCGAGGCGGCGATCAAGCTGCCGGCCAGCGCCCTGGTCGCCCGCGACGGCCAGGCGGCGGTCTGGGTGGTCGACCCCGCCAGCGGCGCCGTCGCGCTGCGCGGCGTCGAGGTGGCCCGCCACACCGCCGCCGCCGTGGTCATCGCCGCCGGCCTGCAGGGCGGCGAGACCGTCGTCGCCGCCGGCGCCCAGGCGCTGCATCCCGGCCAGCGGGTGCGCCTGCCGTGAGCAGCAGCAATCTTTCCGCCTGGGCGCTGCGCCACCGCCCGCTGGTGGTCTATCTGATGCTGGTCGTGCTGCTGGGCGGGCTCTGGTCCTATGGCCGGCTGGGCCGCGCCGAGGACCCGGTCTTCACCGTCAAGACCATGCTGGTGCAGGCCGGCTGGCCCGGCGCCACGCTGGACGAGACCGAGGCGCAGCTGACCGACCGGCTGGAGCGTGCGCTGCAGGAGGTGCCGCGGCTGGACCAGCTGCGCTCGGTGACGCGGCCGGGCAGCACCATCATCCAGGTGCAGCTGACCGGCGAGACGCCCGCCGCCGAGGTCGCCGACCTCTGGTACCAGGTGCGCAAGAAGGTGGGCGACATCCGCGCCACCCTGCCGCAGGGCGCGACCGGCCCTTTCTTCAACGACGAGTTCGGCACCACCTTCGGCATCGTCTATGCCTTCACCGCCGACGGCTTCAGCCCGCGCGAGCTGCGCGACCAGGTGGAGGATATCCGCAGCCGCCTGCTGGGGCTGCCCGAGGTGCAGCGCATCGACATCCTCGGCGCCCAGGACGAGCGCATCCATGTCGAATTCTCGGCGCGGCGGCTGGCGGCGCTGGGGCTGAGCCCGGCGACCCTGGTCGAGGCGCTGCGGGCGCAGAACGCCGTGCTGCCCAGCGGCCGCGTCGTCACCGGCGAGGAGGTGATCACGCTGCAGGTCAGCGGCGCCTTCCGCGACGAGGCGGCGCTGGCGGAGGCGAGCTTTTCAGCCAATGGCCGGCTGTTCCGGCTGGCCGATGTGGCGACCGTGCGGCGCGGCCTGGCCGATCCGCCGCAGCCGATGATGCGCTATCGCGGCGAGCCAGCGCTCGGCCTCGCCATCGCCATGCGCGACGGCGGCGACATCATCGCCCTCGGCCAGACGCTGCGGCGCGCCATGGCGGCGATCACCGCGGAGCTGCCGCTCGGCATCGAGCCGCATCTGGTGGCCGACCAGGCGGCGACGGTGGACCGGGCGGTGGGCGACTTCCTGCGCTCGCTGGCCGAGGCGGTCGCCATCGTGCTCGGCGTCAGCTTCCTGGCGCTGGGCTGGCGGGCGGGGATGGTGGTGGCGCTGGCCATCCCGCTGACGCTGGCCATGGTCTTCCCGCTGATGCTCTGGGGCGGCATCGACCTGCAGCGGGTCTCGCTCGGCGCGCTGATCATCGCGCTCGGCCTGCTGGTCGACGACGCCACCACCACGGTCGACGTCATGGTCACGCGGCTGGCCGCCGGCGACGACCGCTTCCGCGCAGCGAGCTTCGCCTATGACAGCCTGGCCTTCCCGATGCTGACCGGCACGCTGGTCACCTGGGCCGGCTTCCTGCCGATCGGCTTCGCCCGCAGCAGCGCCGGCGAATACACCTTTTCCCTTTTCGCCGTGGTGGGGATGGCGCTGGTCACCTCCTGGCTGGTCGCCGTGCTGTTCACCCCGGTGCAGGGCGTGGCGCTGCTGCGGCCGCCGCCGCCGGGCGCGGCGAAAGGCCCGGGCGCCGGGATGCGGCTGTACCAGCGGCTGCTGCGCCTGGCGCTGCGCCGGCGGCTGGCCACCATCGCGCTGACCCTCGGCCTGTTCGCAGCCTCGCTCGCCGGCTTCCGCCTGCTGGGCCAGGAGTTCTTCCCCGCCTCCGACCGGCCGGAGATCGTTGTCGACCTGCGGGCGCGGCAGAACGCCTCGATCCTGCAATCGGCGTCGCTGTCGGCCCGGCTCGACGCGCTGCTGCAGGACGATGCCGATGTCGCGCATTGGACCAGCCATGTCGGCCAGGGCTCGCCGCGCTTCTACCTGCCGCTGAACGTGCCGATGACGAGCGACGCCATCGCCCAGACCATCATCGTGGCGCGCGACTTCGCTGGCCGCGAGCGGCTGCGGCACCGGCTGGAGCGGCAGCTGGAAGACACCATCCCGGAGGCGGTGTCGCAGGTCTATCCGCTGGCGCTCGGCCCCTCCACCGACTGGCCGCTGCAATACCGGGTCAGCGGCCCGGCGCGCGACGTCGTGCGGGCGCAGGCGATGCGCCTGGCCACGGCGATCGGCGAGGAGCCGCAGGCGCGGCAGGTCAACTTCGACTGGATGGAGCCGGCGCGGCTGGTGCGGCTGGAGGTCGACCAGGAGCAGGCGCGCCGCGCCGGGCTGACCTCGCAGCAGCTGGGCGCCTTCCTGGACGGCGTGCTGGCCGGGACCGTGGTCACCCAGATCCGCGACGGCCGCTACCTGATCGAGGTGGTGACGCGGGCCGAGGCGGCGGAGCGGCTGTCGCTGGACAGCCTGGCCTCGCTTCAGCTGCCGCTGCCGGGCGGCGCCAGCCTGCCGCTGGGCCAGGTCGCGCGGCTGGACTACCTGCAGGACGATCCGGTGGTCTGGCGCCGCGACCGGCAGCCCACCATCACCGTCCTGGCCAGCCTGCCGCCGGGCGTGCTGCCCAGCGCCGTGCATGCGGCGCTGCAGCCGCGGCTGGAGGCCTTCGCCGCCGGGCTGCCGCCGGGATACCGGCTGGAGACCGGCGGCGTGGTCGAGGAGAGCGCGCGCTCCAGCGCCTCGGTGCTGGCGGTGGTGCCGGCGATGCTGCTGGTGGTGGTCACCGTGCTGATGCTGCAGCTGCAGAGCTTCCAGCGGCTGTTCCTGGTGCTGAGCGTCGCGCCGCTCGGGCTGATCGGCATCGTCGCCGGGCTGCTGCTGTCGGGACGGCCGCTGGGCTTCGTCGCCATCCTGGGCATCCTGTCGCTGATCGGCATGATCGCGCGCAACGCCGTCATCCTGATCGACCAGATCGAGACCGAGCGCGCTGGCGGCACCCCGGGCCCCGAGGCGATCCTGGCCGCCGCCAGCAGCCGCTTCCGCCCGATCATGCTGAGCGCGGCAGCGACCGTGCTGGGGATGATCCCGATCGCCTTCACCCCCTTCTGGGGGCCGATGGCCTTCGCCATCATGGGCGGGCTGGCGGTGGCGACCCTGCTGACCCTGCTGTTCCTGCCGGCGCTCTATGCCGCCTGGTTCCGCATCCAGGCCGATCAGGCCTGATCCGAGGGCGGCGGCGAGCGGCCCTTGCTCAGGAACATCACCAGGGCGGCGATGACCAGGGCGCAGGCGGCGCCGAAGGCGGTGATGCCGGCGCCGCCTTCCCAGGCCACGGCCTCGCCCAGGAACAGCACGGCCAGCACGGCGATCACCACGCTGACCAGGTTTTCCTTCAATTCCTCCAGGCTGCGCAGCCGCAGCCAGGAGGGCAGCACCAGCTTGTCGTCGATGAACAGCGAATAGAGGCCGATGCTGATGATATAGGCGGCGATGGCGATCAGGAAGATGTCGACGGATTCGACGACATGCACGGCGAAGACCTTGGCCGCCTTGGGCGACAGGTCGGGCTGCCGCAGCAGTCGGACGATCGACAGGGTGACCACCGCCCCCTGGTAGAAGATCAGCACGAAGGAGCAGGCCAGCGTCACCACGAAGGGGATCACCATGATCAGCCGGCTGACGATCAGAAGCTGCTTCATGCGCCCCTCACAGCGTAATGCGGCCGGTGAGCAGGCCGAGCCCGGCCAGCGCCGCGCCGGCGAGGACCAGCGCCAGCAGCAGCGCCTCGGCCCGGGTGAAGGCGGGCAGCCCCGGCGCCCGCGCCGCGCGCAGGAACAGCAGCGTGCCCGGCGCGTAGAGCAGGCAGGACAGCAGCAGGTAGCGCAGGCCGCCGCCCAGCATCATGCCGACGACATAGAGCAGCGCGAGCAGCGCAATGATGCCGCCCCGTCCCGCCCGGCGGTCGATCAGCAAGGCGAAGCCGGCCACCAGCAGATAGGGCAGCAGCACCATCGACGAGGTCAGCTTCAGCGCGAGCAGAAAGGCTTCCTCGGCGAAATAGGTGAGCACCAGGAAGAGCTGCACCAGCAGGCTGGTCAGCCACAGCGCCGCGGCCGGCGCCCCTCGCGCATTCTCGCGGGCGAGGCCGGCCGGCATGATCCCGGCGCGGGCGGCGGCGACCAGCACCTCGGCCGCCAGCAGCGACCAGGAGAGATAGGCGCCGAGCACCGAGACGATCAGCCCGGCGCCGACGAAGCCCGCGCCCCAGCCGCCCACCACCGCCTGCAGCACGCCGCCCATCGAGGGGTTGCGCAGCGCAGCGAGTTCGGCCCGCGGCAGGATGCCGTAGGAGAGCAGCGTCACCGCCACCAGCAGCGCCAGCACCAGCGCGAAGCCGGCCAGGGTGGCGCGGCCGACATCCTCGGCGCGGCGCGCATGGCGGGAGAAGACGCTGGCGCCCTCGATGCCGACGAAGACGAAGACGGTGACCAGCAGCGTGCCCTGCAGCTGCAGCGCCAGCCCCTCGCCCGGCGCGCCGCGGAAGCTGTCGGCGAAGAGCGCTGTGTCGAAGCGCAGGGCCACCAGCGCGATGAACAGCAGGATCGGCAGGATCTTCGCCACGGTGACGATGGTGTTCAGCGCCGCCGCCTGGCGCACGCCGCGCAGCAGCAGCGCATGCACCAGCCAGAGCCCCGCCGAGGCGCTGGCGACGGCGGCCAGGCTGCTGCCGTCGCCGAAGGCCGGCACCACGGCGCCCAGCGTCGACTTGATCAGCACCCAGTAGGAGACATTGCCCAGGCAGCAGACCGTCCAATAGCCGAAGGCCGAGAGGAAACCGGGATAGCGGCCGAAGCCTTCCTGCGCATAGGCGAAGATCCCTGAATCCAGCTCGGGCCTCTGGCGCGCCAGGCGCTGAAAGACCAGGGCCAGCAGCAGCATGCCGCTGCCGGTGACGCCCCAGGCCAGCAGCACGCCAAGCCCGCCGCTGGCGCGCCCCATGGCCTGCGGCAGCGAGAAGATGCCGGCGCCGACCATGGAGCCCACGACGATCGCGGTCAGCGCCGGCAGGGACAGCCCGTCGGCGCGGGCCATGACAGGGCTCAGTCCTCGAGCGCGTCGCGGATGATCGGGCAGGTCATGCAATGCCCGCCGCCGCGGCCGCGGCCGAGCTCCGACCCGTCAATGGTGATCACCTCGATCCCCGCCTTGCGCAGCAGCGTGTTGGCATAGGTGTTGCGGTCATAGGCGAAGACCACGCCGGGCGAGGCGCAGACCAGGTTGGCGCCGCTGTCCCATTGCGTGCGCTCGCGCATGTAGTCGTTGCCGCCGGTCTCGACCACCCGCAACTGCTTCAGGCCCAGCGCCTCGCGCACCGTCTCCACCAGCCCGCCCTGGTCCTTGCGCAGCGTCAGCCCGCCCTTGCCGTCCGGCCGGTAGGAGAAGGTCTCGATCTTGTCGACAATGTCGGGATAGAGAAGGACGCAGTCGCGGTCGGCGAAGGTGAAGACGGTGTCGAGATGCATCGCCGCCCGCAGCTTCGGCATGGCGGCGATGATCACCCGCTGCGCCGCGCCCGCGGCGAAGAGCGCGCCGGCCAGCTGGCTGATCGCCTGGCGCGAGGTGCGCTCGCTCATGCCGATCAGCACATTGCCCTTGCCGATCGGCATGACGTCGCCGCCCTCCAGCGTCGCCAGCCCCCAATCCTGCGCCGGATCGCCCCACCAGACCTTCACCTGCCCGGCGAAATCGGGATGGAAGCGGTAGATGGCGGCGGTCAGGATGGTCTCCTCGTGCCGCGCCGGCCAGTAGAGCGGGTTCAGCGTGACGCCGCCATAGATCCAGCAGGTGGTGTCGCGGGTGTAGAGCGTGTTGGGCAAAGGCGGCAGCAGATACTCGTTGACGCCGGCGGCATCGCGGATCAGCGCCAGCGTCTCGCCGCCGATCGCCTCGGGGAACTCATAGGTGGACAGGCCGCCGATCAGCGTCTCGGCCAGCGGCCGCGCCGCCAGCCCGTCGAGATAGGAGCGCACCTCGTCGACGAAGCCGAGCCCGACCTGGTTCGGCACCACCTGGTGGTCGAGGATCCAGCTTTTCGCCTCGGGGATCGCCAGCGTCTCGGCCAGCAGGTTGTGCATCTCGACCACCTCGATGCCGCGGTCGCGCATCTTGGTGACGAAGTCGAAGTGGTCGCGCTTGGCGACATCGACCCAGAGAACGTCGTCGAACAGCAGCGCGTCGCAGTTGCTCGGCGTCAGGCGCTGATGCGCGCGGCCGGGGGCGCAGACCATGACCTTGCGGAGCTGGCCGACCTCGGAATGCACGCCGAAGGCGGCGGGTGACGGGCTGGGCATAGGCGAACCTCCATCGGCGGCGGGGGTGTCAGAGGGTGATTGATCCGGTGGCCAGGCCATGGATGCCGAGCAGGCAGCCCACCATCACCACGAGGAAGATCAGCCACTCGATCGGGGTGAAGAGGCGTCTGCCCTGTTCCCGCCTCGCCCAGACATAGAGCGCCGTGCCCGGACCGTAGAGCACGCAGGAGAGCAGGACATAGGTCAGGCCACCCGCCAGGATCATGAAGACGGTGTAGGCCGTGGCGATGCCGGCGAAGACGAGGTCGCGGCGCCGTTCCTCTGACCGGGTCACATAGGCCTCAGCGCGGCGGGCGATCAGCACGCCGAAGGCCGCCACCAGAAGATAGGGGATCAGCGACATGGCGCTGGTCAGGTTCAGCATGAGCGAGAAGGCGTCGCTTGACCACCAGGTGGAGATGATGATCGCCTGCACGACGATGTTCGACAGCCAGAGCGCGGCGGAAGGCACTTTGTTGCGGTTCTCCCGCGCGAAGAGGATGGGCATGTCGCGGGTATGCGCGGCGCTGTACAGCACCTCGGCGCAGATCAGCGACCAGGCCAGATAGGCGCCGAGCACCGAGACCAGCAGGCCGCCGCTGACGAAGATGGCGCCCCAGGGCCCGACAACGGCCTCGAGGATCGCGGCCATCGAGGGCTGGCGCATGCCGGCGATCTCGGCCCGCGGCAGCACCGCATAGGGCAGCATCGTCACCAGCACCATCAGCGCGGTGACCCCGATGAAGCCGAGGATCGTGGCGGTGCCGACATCGGCGCGGCGTCGGGCGAAGCGCGAATAGACGCTCGCGCCCTCGATTCCGAGGAAGACGAAAACTGTGACGAGCATGGTGGCGCGCACCTGCTCGAACAGGCTGGCCTGCGGCATGTTGTCGCCGCCCCAGAAGTTGGCGCCGAAAAGATCGAGGCAGAAGGCGCCGAGCAGGATGACGACGAAGGCCAGGATCGGGATGACCTTGGCGAAGGTCACGACGGTGTTGATGAAGGCGGCCTGCTGAATGCCACGCAGGATCATGAAGTGGAACAGCCAGATCCCGATCGAGGCTGCGACGATGGCGACGATCGTGTTGCCGTCGCCGAAGACAGGGAAGAAGGCGCCCAGCGTCGACTTGATCAGCACCCAGTAGGAGACATTGCCGATGCAGCTGCCGATCCAGTAGCCGAAGGCGGCGAGGAAGCCGGGATAGTCGCCGAAGCCCTCGCGCGCATAGGCATAGACGCCAGCATCGAGGTCTGGGCGCCGTTCCGCCAGAGCCTGGAAGACGCGTGCCAGCGTGTACATCCCACCGGCAGCGATGGCCCAGGCGATGAGCGCGCCGAAGGGCCCGGTGGCAAGGCCGAAGGTGCGTGGCAGCGAGAAGATGCCTGCCCCGATCATCGATCCGACGACCATGGAGGTCAGGACGGGAAGCGACAGCTTGCCGCGGTCGGCCTCGGACATTCCTGCCTTCTCCTTTCCGTCCTGCCCTTCAACAAGCAGCAAGGGCTCTGCTTCGAAGGGCACTATGGTTCGGATTCGAATTGATATCGATTCTGAACAGAGGGTTGGACGGAAAAATATCAGTAATAATAACGTGATTAGAATGTGTATGTCGGACGCATCCGTCGCAGCTTTGAGCAAGACCCTCCGCTTTGCGCCAGTATAAGATGCATCCAGTCAATGCCCGTCCCGCTGCGATGTAGCTCGCATGCGTCGCCCGGCTGGGACGGGGGCTTGCGCTACCAGACCGTCATGCGTCTTTCCCGGGACCGGAGCGCGCTACCATCGTCATGCAGGTGCGGACCAGGCCAGGAAGCGCGCAGGGACGCCTGGCCTCCCGGCCTCGCAACGTGCGGACCGGAAGGTGAAGGAATTTTGCCGCGCCCGGCTGCCGCCGCTCTGCGCGCGACGCTCGTCACGACAATTCCCGCTTCGCATCGCCTGATCAGTGAGGGGCATGGCGCCAACATCCGTGTAACCAATTCGCGATGACCAAGCCGCCTTTGGAATGCGTGCTTGTGTTGTCCTTCGATATGGCGCAGGCAGAACGGGAAGCCGCGGCTGGCCGTGCCCTGAGTGTTCCACCACGCGAAGGGCGCTTGTCATGTGCCAGAACAGCCCTGCCCTCCAAGGCAGGCACATCCTCCTCGCAGAACCCAGCTATCTTCTGGCGATGGACATCTGCGGAGGATTGCGGAAGGCCGGCGCCATCGTGCTTGGCCCGGTTCCTCGGGAAGAGCAGGCTCATTCCATCCTGGATCATGAGCATGTCGACGCCACACTGTTTGGCAATCGGCTGAAGCATGGCGAGGCCCTGGCAACCAGGCTGACGGTCTGGTGCCTGCCTTCCTTGCTGCTCAGCCTTGAGGCTCTGCCGGTGGATCACCCGCTGCGCTTCGGGCGGCCCCAGCTGGTTCTGCCGACCTGCACCGCCAACCTGCATCAGGCTGTTGCAGCCCTGCCGCAGCGGGAGGTTGCAAGGCTCGCCTGTTGATCGCTCTCGCGCGTGCCCGCTGCTGCTTGCAGCCAGATGACCCGTTTCCAGGCCTGCTGCAGACGCCTGTCGTCTTGTCGCAGGAAGTCCTCGTCGGTCGCCGCGATCTCGGGAAACCGACCACTTTGCAGCCGAGCTACAATCGCGGCCTGGTCTGCCAGGCGGGCTTCCCCCTCTTTGACACAGCGCTGCGCCTGTTGGAGAGGCGTCTCCAGCCCAGGCACGGCTTGCCTCCCTCCGGCGGCGCCGGCGGGAGAAAGCTGACGCAGGGCAGCGAACGCTTTGCAGCACAACGTCATCAGCACGCTAAGCAGCGCATTGTGTGCTGGCCGAGCGGACAGAGACTGTTCCCTCAATCTGCAGCCAGGCCGCTGCAACGACAACTGCGACGTAGAGGATCTAGAAGATCAGCTCGGCCCCCGCCGCGTCGGCCCCCGAGCCCAGGCCGATGAAGCCGAAGCTGGTTGTGCCATCCTCCACCAATGCGCCGTTCCATGCGGCGTTGCGGATGAGATAGCCGGTCTCGTCGTGGGACACGATCTCGGCGCTCCAGATGTCGCGGATCTCCCAGGGCATGTTCAGCCGCAGCAGCCAGCCGGAAACCGCGTCCTCGCCCTGGTTGCGCACCACCACTTCTGCGCCGAAGACGCTGCCCCAGTTGTCGGTGATGGTGAAGACGCCGTCCAGCCCTTCCTCCGTCGGCCTGGGCGGCGGCATCGGGCCGGCGGCATCGTCGTTCACCACCGTGCCGGTGCCTGTCGCCTGCGCCAGTGTGGCACCGCGCGGATTGGACAGTACGAGAGACAGCGTCTCATCCGCTTCCGCCGCCATATCGGGCGTGACCGCGACCTCGACGACCTTGCTGGTCTCCCCTGGCTCGAAGCGCAGCGTGCCGTGTGCCGGGGCGAAATCGGCGGTATCGGCGCTGCCGGCCACCGTGGCGTAGTCCACCAGCACTGCCTCCGCCGCGGCCTCGGACAGAGTCACGGTGAAGCGCAGCGCATGGGCGTCGTCGGGCGTCGCGGGCTGGGCGGCGTCCCAGTCGAACAGCAGCGGCTGCAGATGCGCCACCTTGGCCTCGATCACCGTGCGCCAGTCATCGGCCAGGATTCCGCCGGTGTCGGAGGAATTGGGGTTCCAGGACCACCAGCCCCAGCTGATGCCCTGGTCGCCGCCCGGAATGTCGACCGTGCCATCCGCATCGAAGTCGCCGGCCAGGTAGGCGGTGATCTTGTCCAGCCAGACCAGGTCCTTGGGGTCCTCGAGCCGGCTGCCGAACTCGCCCAGGAACACCGGCGCGATGCCTTCGCGGTAGATGTAGCCCCACATGCTGTCGAAGCGCTCGGCCAGCGCGTCGCCGAACTCCGCGTCCTGGAACCAGGATTGCGGGAAGACCGAATTGGGGTAGTCATGCGCCGAGTAGACCAGCTTGTTGCCGACATCCAGCTCGACCGGGTTGTCCCGCACGCCGGCCAGGTTGCCGCCCCACCAGTAGCCTGTGTCGTCGTGGGTGAAGACGCCTTCCACGAAGACCAGCCAGTCCGGATTGGCGGCCAGCACGGCGTTGCCGGCGCGCTCCGCCGCGCGGTGCCAGTCGTTCTCGCCGCCGCCGCCCCAGGTGGCGGCCCAGGGCTCGCTGTGCAGGTCGGCGCCGATCACGGTGGGGTTGCCGGCGTAGCGGGCGGCCAGATCCTGCCAGTCCTGCACCCAGCGGTCCTCGGTATAGGCCTCGCCCGGCCGGTACCACAGCCCATCCTCGGCCACGCTGACGCCGATGCGGTTGCTGTGATGGTCCAGGATGATGCGCAGGCCCAGCTCCCCCGCATACTGCACCACCTTGTCCATGATCCCCAGGCCGCTGAGCCCGGCCAGATCGGGGTTCAGGTTGAAGTCGATGCCGTAGGGCGCGGCGTCGGTGTGCAGCAACTCTGAGGAGAAGGGCAGCCGGATGGTGTTGAATCCCTCCGCCGCGATCTCCCGCATCATCTCGTGCCATTCGCGCACCCAGAGCCCGTGCGGCGCCTGCGTGCCGGTTTCCATCCCGAACCAGGACACGGCGGTGATCTTCACCGGGTTTCCGGCGGCATCGACGATCTGATTGCCCGCGGTGCTGAAGAAGCCGGGCGCGGTGCCAGGAATGGCGGGGCGGCCGAGGTCGCCTTCCGCCACATGGGCATCGCCAACCTGCAGCACAGGCAGCGCGACATCGTCGTTGCGGATGGTGCCAATGGCCTCGGCATTCGCCAGGCTGGCGCCCGAGGGGGACGACAGGCGCAGCACCAGCGCCTCGTCCGCCTCCACGATCGCGTCACCCTGGACGGCGACGGTGACCGTCCTGCTGGTTTCCCCGGCCTCGAAGCGCAGTGTGCCGGCCGCGGCCAGGTAGTCGCTGCCCGCCGTGGCGCTGCCGTCCGCGGTCGCGTAGGCCACCGTCACTGCGCCAGCCGCGGGCTTGTCCAGCATCACGGTGAACACCAGCGGCCGCGTGCCGTCTGCGCCTTCCTGCACGGCGGCATGCGCGACACTGATGGTTGGCAAGGCTTCCCCCTGAACGATGCCGTTCAGGCTCAGCCCAGCCACCTGATGGCCGGCACCGGCGCTGTTCGCCAGGAAGCCGATGCTCATGCTGCCGCCTGGCGCCACTGTGGCATTCCACCCGGCGTCTCGCAGCACGTAGCGGGTGCCGACATGGCTGACGATCTCGGCACCCCAGATCGTTGCGATGGCAAAGCCAGCATCAAACGCCAGGGTCCAGCCGTTCAGGCCAAGATCGCCGCCGGCGAGGACCATGTTTCCGACGAAACCGCTGTTCCAGTCGCTCGTCACCTCATAGGACAGGGCCGCCGGCATACCGCCTCCAATACGACCGACGCCAAATCGCCGGCCGCTGAATATTTACAATATTTTAGGTATCTTAGTTTTCTTTACATTATGTGAACAAGATCTCCATCCAGGTCTTGGCGGGAGACTTCCGGCCGGCATCCATGCCACTCCTTGTCGGCTTCGGCCTGCAGGTGCGCGAGATGCTGTTGGGCCTGCTGCTGGACCCTGCAGTAGGGCTGGAGCAAATCATTCGCTTGTGCCGCTTGTTCGGAGAGCTGTTCGTGGCTCAACCGCGCGACCCGTGTCTCCTGCGCAGACACTCTCAGCGCAGCTTCCTGCAGATGGGCCGGGCCATCTCGTGGGGCGTTTCCTGGATGCCCATGGATCGCTTCCTTCTCCTGGCCGAGATGGCTGGCGAGAGAAGGTTTCTGCGAAGCTGCGCGGTGGAGCGGAAGAGCTTCGATGCACGATAAGCTCTTGTTATCGTATGTGAAACGCCGGAACGCAGCCCCTCTCCCGGTGGCGCAGTCTGGCGGCAGGGAGACCGCCCTAAAGCGTCCGCGCCGGATCCGGCGTGTCGAAGACGATGGTGGTGCCCCCCCGATCTGATGCAGCGCCCCGTCGTCCAGCTCCTGGGCCACATCCATGGCTGGGGAGGGCGGCAGGGTTCGGCCTGCCGGTCATGGCGCAGCTCCTGGTGAAGCCGTCACGCCAGCAGCCGCGCGGGCAGGCCGTCACGTCACGCCCGCCTCGAGGCGATGGTGCCCTTCGCGCCGATCGCCGGCCGCGCTGGCGCGGCAGGGCAGGGGGCCCGCTGCCCGATCCGCGGCCCCGCGCAGTTTGCAGTGGCGGCGCGGCGCCCAACCCGTTCATTCTTCTGGAGGGATGAACCGGGGGAAAAGCCATGCCGCAATCAGCCCAGGCCGCGAAGACCGCCATCGACGCGCTGGTCCAGGATATCGAAGGCCTGGTCCAGCGCGGCGGGGTCCGCGCCGAAGAGGCCTTCGCCCTGCTGCACCGGGCGATCGACCAGCCGCCGGCGCAGAACGCGCCGTCCCGGCATTCGGGCGACAAGCCTGCGCTGCACCGGGCCTGACACGGCACCTGACACGGCGCCCGACACGGGCCGCGCCGCGCGCGGGATGCGGCGACCGGAGAGGGCGCCGGCGGCTGCATGGCCTGGCGGATCATCACCGCCACCATGGCGCGCGCCGCCTGGACCGCCCGCAGCCATGGCACACGGGCGGCCGCCCGCCGTGGGGAGCGGCCAGCCAGGCTTGCGCCGCTGCCGCCCCGCCAGATGCGCCAGCGCCGGATCGACGAGCCCGCGCGCGGCGCTCCGTGGCGTCGAAGATGTCGCGCAGGCTGTTCTCGACCGCGTCCAGCATCGTCCATGCTCCGGCGCGATCATGGCCGCCGGCGCGGCGGCACGCTTCAACGGAGGATCGTGCGGCGCCGGAAACGCGGCGCCGCCGCCCGGTCATCCGTCGCGCGCATAGAGCTCGCTGACCGAGGCGCTGTCGCGCAGCCCCTGGCCCGCCGCGACATGGCGCCGGTACTGCGCCGCGGCCGCCTGCACCACCGGCAGCGCCAGCCCCTGCGACGCCGCGAAGCCTTCGACGGCGTCGAGATCCTTCAGCAGCTGGCGGGCATAGCCGGAGGGCGGCTCGAAGTCGCGCTGCTGCATGCGCGGATAGATCCGCCGCAGCAGGGCGCTGTCGGCATGGCCGCCGGCCAGGGCGGCGGGCAAAGCGGCGGCCTCCAGCCCGGCGGCCTCGGCCAGCGCCAGCGCCTCGGCCATCAGCACATAGCCGGCGCCGACGATCGCCTGGTTCAGCAGTTTCGTCAGCTGCCCGGCGCCGGTCTCGCCCATGCGGGTGACATTGGCGCCGAGGGTCCGCAGCAGCGGCAGGGCGGCCTCGACATCGGCCGCGGCGCCGCCGGCCATGATGGTCAGCGCCCCTTCCAGCGCCGCCGGCGGCCCGCCGGAGACCGGCGCGTCGACCCAGCGCAGCCCCTTCGCCCGGCGCGCCTCGGTCGCCATCTCGCGCGTCGCCGCCGGATCGGCGGTGGAGAGGTCGACCAGCAGCAGGCCCGGCCGCGCGCCGGCCAGCAGACCCTGCTCGCCGAAGACCACCGCGCGCACCGCCGGCGCATGCAGCACGCAGGTCGCCAGGATGTCGGACTGCGCCGCCAGGACAGCCGGGGACGCCGCCGCGGTCGCGCCATGGGGCAGCACCGTGTCGAGCCGCTCCGGCTCGCGGTTCCAGACGGCGACGGCATGGCCCTGCGCCAGCAGGCGGCGGGTCATCGCCTCGCCCATCAGCCCGATGCCGGCGAAGCCGATGCGCAGCCGGGTCATGCCGCGCCGCCCGTGCGATAGACCGCGCGCGCCGTGTCGCGGAACAGCCAGGCCTGCTCGGCCTGCGGCAGGTCCGCGGCGATCGCCTTGAAGCCGGCGAAGATGGTGTCGAGGCTGCCGCAGAGGCTGTCGACGGGGAAGTTGCTGGCGATCATGCAGCGCGCGGCGCCGAACAGGGAGACGGTCTCGAGCAGGATGGCGCGGTTGTCCTCCGCCCGCCACGGCCGGCCGCGCTGGCCGAGGCCGGAGATCTTCACCCGCAGATTGGCATGGTCGGACAGCCGCGCCATGGCCTCGCGCCAGCCGCGCAGGCCGGCCTCGCTGCGGTCGGCGGGCAGGCCGGCATGGTTCAGCACGATCAGCGTCTCCGGAAAGTCGCGCGCCAGCGCCTCGGCCTCGGCGAAGGCCTGCCAGGGCGCCTGCAGGTCGAAATGCAGCCCGTGCCGGGCCAGCGCCGCATAGCCGCGCCGCCAGCCGGGATCGGACATCAGCCCGGGCGTCCGGCCGTCGCCGCCCGGCTTGTGGCGGATGCTGCGCACCAGCGGGACGGCCGCCTGGCGCGCCAGCTGCTCCGCCGCGTCGTCATGGTGCAGCCAGGCCTGGGCGACGATGGCGTTGGGCCAGCCATGCTCGGCCTGCAGCGCCGCGGCATAGCGGGTCTCGCCGATGCCGTCGGCGGGATCCCATTCGGTCTCGACATAGACGGTCTCGACCACGTCATGGCCGGCCGCGTCGCGGCGATAGTCGGCGGGCAGATAGGGCCGCTTGATCGCCGCGTAGTCGCCATAGCGGAAGGGGATGGCGGCGCCGGGCGCCAGCCAGGGATTGCGCCCCCGGGCCGGCTCCCAGAAATGCTGGTGGGCGTCGACCATCGGGCCGGACCAGGCGGTCATGCCTTGGCCAGGCCCAGGGCGCGCAGCAGCCCGGCGGCGGTGATGGCATAGTCGCGGGCGAAGCGCCCGGCGGCATCCGGCGTCTCCCAGACCGGAACGATGCCGCGCTGGGCGAGAAGATTCCTGACTTCCGGCTTCGCCTGGGCGCGGCCTGCCGCATCGAGCAGCCGCCGATGCGTCTCCTCCGGCAGTCCGCGCGGCCCCACCAGCGCGAACCAGTTCTCGAACGTCCAGTCGAGGCTGGATTCCACCAGCGTCGGCAGGCCGGGCAGCACCTCCAGCCGGTTGCGGCCCATCACCGCCAGCCCGCGCGCCTGGCCGGCATCGATCAGCGCCTTGCCCTCGATCGGCGAGCAGGTGGCCATGCTGATGCCGCCCGCCACCACGTCCTGCATCGCCGGCGCGCCGCCCTGCGACGGCACCCAGCGCACCTGGTCGGCCTCCATCCCCGCCGCTCGCAGCATCCCCGCCAGCGCGATATGCCATGAGCCGCCGAGCCCGCTGCCCGAGGCGGTGTAGAGCCCCTTGCGGCCTTCCTTGATGGCGGCGAGCATCTCGGCGACGCTCTTCCACGGGCTGCCGGCGCGCACGGTGACGCCGGCCGGGATCGTCGCCAGGCGCGAGATGATGTCGAAGCTGTCGGGCGAGATCTCCGACATGCCCAGTGTGCGGAAATAGGAGATCTCCGAGCTGGCGACGCCGAGCGTGTAGCCGTCGGGCTTCGCCGTCGCGATGGCGCTGTGGCCGACCACGCCGTTGCCGCCGGTGCGGTTGACGACGTTGACCGGCTGGCCGAGCTCCTGCTCCAGGCCGGAGACGAAGATGCGGGTGACGCTGTCGGCGCCGCCGCCGGCGGCCCAGGGCACCACCATGGTGACCGGCCGCGCCGGCCAGGCCTGCGCACGCGCCAGCGACGGCGCGGCCAGCAGGCCGCCCGCCAGCAGAGGCAGATGTCGCCTGAGCATGGACGAAGTCCTCCCCCTCGATGGCGCCCGGTCCGCTGCCGGGACCTTGGAGGCGCCATGATGGAGGGAAGTTCACCGCCCTCCCGGCGGCGGCGTCAACCCGAAAGCGACATCAGGAGCGATGGCGCGGCGGCGGCCCGCGGCGCGGCCCGACCCAGACGCGCTGGCAGACCTCGCGCGGCACCCGGACCTGGCGGCCATAGCGGTCGCGCCGCGTCACCATGACCCGGCGGCAGCGGTTGACGTAGCGCACCTCCTGCGCCGCGCCGGCATCGCTGGTCGCCGCCGGCAGCGCCAGGACATTGGCCATCGCCGCCTGGGCCGCGGGCGCCGCCGCCACCCCCGCGACGCCGAGCAGCGCCGCCATCAGGGTCGCCGCCAGGGTCTTCGTCATCAGCCGCATCGCCGTCTCTCCTCCGTCGCCATGGCCGTCCGCCGCGGGCGCGCCGCATCGCGATCTCTGCCGGGCGCTGTAACGCGCGACCGGCAGCGGCGATGGCCGCGGCCCGGTTCACGAGAGCTTGGCTGCGCCCAGCGCCTGTCCCACCTGGCGCAGCATGGCCAGCAGCGGCGCGCCGACGGCCTCCAGCCGCGTCGCCTCCACCGCGAAGCCGATGGCCGAGCAGCTGAAGCTGAAGACGCTGCCGTCGCGCGGATCGACGAAGGGCGCGCCGATGGCGGCGACGTCGTCGCGCAGCTGGCCGATGACGATGCAGAATCCGGATCGTTCCAGCTGGGCGAAGGACGCGGCGATGGCGGCCTGCTGCGCGGCCCAGCGCGCGCCGGCCCGCTCGCGCAGCCGCTGCGTCACCTCGTCGCGCCGCGGCGGCGCCATGGCGAAGAGCGCGGCATGGCCCAGCGCCGTGCGCGCGATCGGCAGCCGCGCGCCCATCTCGCTGGCCACCACCACCTGGCCGGCCTTCTGCGCCAGCTCGAAATGCAGCATCTCGTCGCCGACCGGCATGGCGAGGTCGACGGGCAGGTCGATCGCCTCGCTGAGGCCGCGCATCAGCGGCGCCGCGATGCCGCGGATGTCGAGATTGGCCAGCCGCGCCAGGCCGAGCCGCAGCGCCGCGGGGCCCAGCTGCCAGCCACCCTCGACCCGGTCGAGATAGCCCAGCGCCGCCAGGCTGAGCGCCAGCCGCGACAGGGTGGAGCGCGTCAGCCCGAGCTGCTCCGCCAGCACCAGCCCGGCGAGCGGCCGCGGCGAGGCGGCCACCGCCTCCAGGATCTGGAAGCTCTTCTGCACGGCGGTGGGAATGGGGGGGGTGCCGGGGGGGATCATGCGGGACAGCTGTTACGCCAGAAGCGCGGCAAAGAAAATCCCGTATTTTGGGAGTCGATCCTGCATATTGACATCGGTCCGGAATCGTCA
>NZ_MLCO01000091.1 GCF_001982615.1 Teichococcus deserti
CGCCCTGGCTGCGCGACGGCGCGCCCCCGGCGGGCCGCGGCGGCAGCGGGGCGGCCTGTTCGGCGACCGGGTCGGTGGAGGCTTCCTGGATGGTTGCCGCGCCCTGGGCGGCGGCGGATTGCAGCGTCACCTCGACCCCGGCGCCGCCGCGGCCCGCCGGGGGCGCGCCGTCGCGCAGCCAGGGCGCCAGCAGCAGCAGGCCCAGCCCCAGATGCAGCGCGACCGAGGCGGCGGCGCCGATGCCGGACTTCCGCCCGCCGGATGGCAGCCTGGAGAGCGCCAGGCTCATGGCCGGCAGCGACAGGGTTGGCGGGTGGGCATGACGCAAGGCTCCGGCGGGATGGACGCTTCCCGCTTTTAAGATAATAAGAATCAATTGCAATTGAACGCCGCGCGTCAGGACCTGCTCATGCCCGACCCCTACCCCCATCCCCGGGCCCGCTGGCTGGACCCTGCGAGCGGCGAATTGCTGGACGCCGGCCCGCTGCTGCGCCGCCTGGCGCAGCGCGACGCGGTGCTGCTGGGCGAAAGCCACGACGTGGCGGAAATCCACCGCTGGCAGCTGCAGGTGGCGACCTGCCTGCATCTGCTGCGCCCCGACATGGCGATGGGCTTCGAGATGTTCCCGCGCCGCGTCCAGCCGGTCCTCGACCGCTGGGTGGCGGGCGCCTTCTCCACCGCTGGCTTCCTCGAGGCGGTCGCGTGGGAGAAGGTCTGGGGGTTCGACGCCGCGCTTTACCTGCCGCTGCTGCATTTCTGCCGGCAGCAGGCGGTGCCGATGCTGGCGCTGAACTGCGAGCGCCCGCTGGTCACCCGGATCGGCCGCGACGGCTGGGATGCGGTGCCCGTCGAGGAGCGCGACGGGATGACGCCCGCGGCCCCTGCCCGCCCCGGCCATCGCGCGCATCTGGCGCGGCTCACCGGGCGGCCGGAGGAGGAGATCAGCGACCGCTTCCTGCGCGCGCAGCAGGTCTGGGACCGTGCCTTCGCCTGCAACATCGCATCCTACCGCGCGACGGTGGCGGCCGAGGGGACGCCGGCGCCGCTGGTGGTCGGCATCATCGGCCGCGGCCATCTGGAATACGGCCATGGCACGCCGTGGCAGCTGGAGACGCTGGGGATCCGCGACACCGCCGTGCTGCTGCCGAGCGAGGCGGAGACGCTGGATTCCGACATGGTCGCGGGGATCGGCGAGGCGGTGTTCCGGCTGGACCGGCCGGAGGCGGCGGTGGAGCCTGACGCGCGCAAGGCCCGCTGATCCCCGCGCCCGGCGGCGCGGCGCTGTCGACGCCGCCAGCTAAAAGGTGCCAGGCCCGCCATCCGCCTGGTCGAGCTGTTCCTGCGCGCCCGCTGCGCCGCCGAGGCCCGCAAGATCTTCGCCGACAGCGTCTGGCGCGGCAGCGCGCCGGAGCCGAACCGCACCGGGCTGCTGTCGCACGCCGCCGCGACCATCGCCGAGGCCGCCAGGCGCGAGGCCTATCTGCGCGGCCATGCCGACGACCGCTTCCCGCTGCTGAAGCTCGCTGCGCTTCCCCGGCAAGGACCGGGCCGGCGCTACCTGCCCTTCGGGATGGCCGACGGGCTGCTGCGGCAGCGGCCGGTGAATGTGCTCTACCTGCGCGACCGCAACCATCGCGCCTTGCAGCTGTCGGTCGACAGCCTCGAAGGGCCTGCGCCGCTGCGGCTGAACGGCGGCTTCGGCCTGCGCGACAGCCGCATCCTGGTCACCCTGCCGCCCGGCGCCGCGGCGGCCCCGCCGGCGGCGCTGACCACCGGCCAGGGCCGCAGCCTGAACAACGACATCCAGCAGCGCGTCGCGGCGCCGTCCTGCGCTGCGGCGCAGCCCGCGCAGCGCCTGCCGCCGGCCCTGGCGGCGCGGCTGCGCGCCATCGCCGGCGCCGACGACTTCACGGCGGACGAATGGTCCGGGCGCTGCAGCCTCTGCGGCTGGGAAGGGCTGTTCCGCCGCGCCCATCGCAGCGAGCGCGAGACCTTCGCCTGCCAGGACTGCCGCGCGACGCTGCGCTACCGCGGCCAGGCGGAGACCCTGCTGACGCTGCTCGGCGAAGGCCGCTTCGCGACGCTGGCGGCACTCGCCGACAGCGGCGGGCTCGACGGCCTCGCCATCTTCGAGCCCGGCATCTCGGGGCCGCTCCGCCGGTGGCTGCGCCAGGCCGGGCATTACGAGCAGTCCTTCCACGACCCGGCCCTGCCGAGCGGCACGGGACGCGACGGCCTCACCTGCCAAGACCTGATGGGCACTGCCTTCGCCGCGGAGCGCTTCGACCTGGTGGTCACCTCCGACATCCTCGAGCATGTCCGGCGGCCCTTCGCCGCCTTCGCCGAGATCCGCCGCATCCTGAAGCCCGGCGGCCGGCATGTCTGGACGGTGCCCTTCGGCGGCGAGCCGCCCGCGCTGATGCGCGCCCGGGTCGATGCCAGCGGCGCCGAGGATCGCCTGCTGCTGCCCGCGGTCTATCACGGCTCGGGCGGCGACGGGCTGTCCCTGGTCTACACGGATTTCGGCCGCGACATCGGCCGGCTGCTGGCCGAGCAGGGATTGCCGACCCGCGCAGTGCGGCACAGGCTGGAGGGGGATCGCGTGGTCGCCGTCACCTTCGTCTCGACCAGGGCGGCGCTGCCGGAAGAAGACCTCGCGGCCGCGCCGCCAGGTGGCGGGCCGGGCTGATGCGCTGCCAGGCCGGCAGTCGCCAACCGCCTCCCGCCACCGCATAGGTGCCGAGCGCCAGGCGATTGACGCGCCGGTATCGCGCGGGCCTCGCCCTGGCTAGAAGGCGGCGATGGACAACAGCATGGCCGCCAGGCCCTACAGCACGCTGAAGGGCGATGCCTATCGCGCCTATGAGGAGCTGCCTTTCGAGGTGCGCCGGGCGCTGCAGGAATCGCTGGTGGACTGGTGCCCGCTGCGCGCCCGGGAATGGCACCAGCACCTGCTGCGCCAGCAGCGGCTGCGGCCGGCCCAGGCGGCGAGCTTCATGGTCCAGGCGATCCGCGGGCATGACCAGGCGGAGGTCGCTGCCTTCGCCAGGACCTGGCCCGACGGCCCCCAGGCCTATCCGCACCTGGCGGCCGGCGCGACGCTGCAGCGCTATGCCGGGGCCGAGGGCATGCCGGAGGCCCGGCCGCTGCGCCTGGCGCCACCCGAAAAGAAGTCCGAGAAGAAGCCGGACAGGAAAGCCAAGCCCGCGCCGAAGCGCCGGAACGGCCGCCGCCGCTGAGGAGGCGCCTGCCGGCGCGCCAGCCCACGCCGCGCGGGACATGCGGCCTGGCGGGCAAGGCCGGCGCACTGGCGGTGGCAGCGGCACGCATCCAGGCCGCCGTCGGCGCCCTGTCCGGCCACCCTGTCCGGCACCCTGGGCTTCAGCGCGAGGGCGTGCCCGGCCAGTCCTGCGGCGCGACCCGCAGCACCAGGTAGCCCAGCAGCCCCGCCACCAGCGAGCCGCCGAGGATGCCGATCTTCGCCTCGGTCTGCAGCAGCGGGTCGGCCGGAAAGGCCAGCAGCGTGATGAACAGGCTCATGGTGAAGCCGATGCCGCAGAGCAGCGCGGTGCCGGCCAGCTGCAGCCGCCCGGCATAGGCGGGAAAGTCGGCCAGGCCCAGCCGGATCGCCAGCAGCGAGGCGCCCAGGACGCCGGCCAGCTTGCCCACCAGCAGGCCCAGGCCCACGCCAAGCGTCACGGGGGCGGCGAAGGCCTCGGCGGGCAGGCCCAGGAAGGGCACGCCGGCATTGGCCAGGCCGAAGATCGGCACCACCAGGAAGCCGACCGGCAGGTGCAGCGCATGCTCCAGCCGGTGCAGCGGGCTGCTGGTGTCGTCCGGCCGGCCCGGGCTGGTGGCGAGCGGGATGGTGAAGGCCAGGATCACCCCGGCCAGCGTCGCATGCACGCCGGAGCGCAGCACCAGCAGCCAGAGCAGCAGACCGAGCAGCAGATAGGGCGCCAGGCGCCGCACGCCGAGCCGGTTCATCGCCACCAGCGCCGCGACCACCGCCGCCGCGCCCGCGAGATCCGGCAGCGAGATCTGCGCCGTGTAGAACAGCGCGATGATCACCACGGCGCCAAGATCGTCGATGATGGCCAGCGCCGCCAGGAAGACGCGCAGCGAGGCCGGCACCCGGCTGCCCAGCAGCGAGAGGACGCCGAGCGCAAAGGCAATATCGGTCGCCGCCGGGATGGCCCAGCCGCCCGCGGCCGGGGCCGAGCGGTTGAAGGCCAGGAAGATCAGCGCCGGCATCACCATGCCGCCCAGCGCCGCGAAGCCCGGCAGGGCGCGGCGCGACCAGGTGGAGAGCTGGCCGTCCAGCGCCTCGCGCTTGATCTCAAGGCCGACCAGCAGGAAGAAGACGGCCATCAGCCCGTCATTGATCCAGTGCCCGACCGAGAGCGGCCCGACATAGGCGCTCAGCGTCGCCACGTAGGCAGGCGCGAGGGGCGAGTTGGCGACGACCAGCGCCAGGGCGGCGGCGGCCATCAGGACCAGGCCGGCAGAGGACTGGCCGTCGAGGAAGCGGCGCAGGGCGCTCGGGCGGGAATGGGCAGGCTGGGCCATCAGGGCGGATTCCGGACAAGCAAAGGCTCGCTGGCGGCCCGACCAACGCTACGCCCTGCCCGCTCCATTCCTGGAACTGCACCCGCGGCCTCTATTGCATCGCCAGCCGGCGACCGCAACCAGACCTGGGGATGCCGCCCCCCCGCGGGCGGCAGGCACTGCAGGCACGCGGTCAGTGCCGGCGCTTTGGCCGTGGCTAGGCGCGATCTTGCGGTGGAACGGCAAATTTCCGCAGCTGCCAGCCTTGCGGATCCGCTGAGGACCGGAGTGCGGGAGCAACCCCGGCGAATGCTGGGCCATCCGGGCCTGCACGACACCGCCCGAACATGGCAGTCTCTGCGGCATGGAGGGCAAGCAGTGGGGGGGGGCAGATCGGTCTGGCCGGCCGCAAACCCGCAGAAAAGCCGGGCCGCTGGCGGAGAGGGTGGGATTCGAACCCACGGTAGGCTTGCACCTACTTCGGTTTTCGAGACCGACGCGATCGACCACTCTGCCACCTCTCCGCGGTGCGCTGGTCGTCAGGCGGGGCGGGGTATAGAGGGGCTTGGGCCCGAGCGCAACGCGGCTTTTCACGGAAAAAGCGCGAATCCCCCGGCCAGCGTTGACTCCCTGAACCCCCCGGCGCTATACGGCCGTCCTCCCGACGATGCCTGTGGCGTCGCCGACGGCCGTTCTCGGCCACTATTCTTTTCGAATCAGGCCAGCACGGCAGAGCTTTCAGGGCGCCCCAATGACCTACGCAGTGATCCGCACCGGCGGCAAGCAGTACCGCGTCACCCCGAACGCCGTGCTGATCGTCGAGAAGCTTGAGGCCGAAGCCGGCCAGACCGTCACCTTCCAGGATGTCCTGGCGATCTCCGGCGAGGCCGGGCTGACGATCGGCGCGCCCATCGTGGCCGGCGCCTCCGTCACCGCCACGGTGCTGGAGCACAAGAAGGGTGACAAGGTCATCATCTTCAAGAAGCGCCGCCGGCAGAACAGCCGCCGCAAGAATGGCCATCGCCAGCCCCAGACGGTGCTGCGCATCTCCGCCATCGCCGCGGCCTGATCGCCGAAGCCCGCACGACAGAAGCTAGGAGACACTCCTCATGGCACATAAGAAGGCTGGCGGTTCGTCCCGCAACGGTCGCGACTCCGCCGGCAAGCGCCTCGGCGTCAAGAAGTTCGGCGGCGAGCATGTCCTCGCCGGCAACATCATCGTGACGCAGCGCGGCACCAAGATGATGCCGGGCCAGAACGTCCTGGTCGGCCGCACTCATTCGATCCACGCCGCCGTCGAGGGCAAGGTGAAGTTCACCCGCCGCGCCGAGGGCCGCGTCCACGTCTCCGTGGAGCCGCTGCCGCAGGCCGCCGAGTAACCTCGCGCGCCTTCGCGACCGGTACAGACGCGAACGGGGGCCGCAAGGCCCCCGTTTTTGTTTGCGTCCTCCCTTCCCCGGCCATCTCCCCTTCTCCCCCCGGATCCGACTGACATGAAGTTCCTCGACGAAGCCAAGATCTGGGTGAAGGCCGGCGATGGCGGCGACGGCGTCATCGCCTTCCGCCGCGAGAAGTACATCGAGTTCGGCGGCCCCGACGGCGGCAATGGCGGCAAGGGCGGCGACATCATCATCGAGGCCGTGCCCGGCCTGAACACCCTGATCGACTACCGCTACGCGCAGCATTTCAAGGCGCGCAAGGGCGGCAACGGCGCCGGCTCCGACCGCACCGGCGCCGGGTCGGAGGATGTCACGCTGAAGGTCCCGGTCGGCACCGTGGTGCTGGACGAGGACAAGGAGACGGTGCTGGCCGACCTGACCGAGCCCGGCCAGCGCAGCGTGATCTGCACCGGCGGCGATGGCGGCCACGGCAACGCGCATTTCAAGACCTCGACCAACCGCGCCCCGCGCCGCGCCGACAAGGGCTATCCGGGCGAGGAGCGCTGGCTTTGGCTGCGCCTGAAGCTGATCGCCGATGCCGGACTGGTCGGCCTGCCCAATGCCGGCAAGTCGACCTTCCTGTCGGTGGCCAGCGCCGCCCGGCCGAAGATCGCCGACTATCCCTTCACCACGCTGACGCCGCAGCTGGGCGTGGTGCGGCTGAACGCGACCGAGGAATACGTGCTCGCCGACATCCCCGGGCTGATCGAGGGCGCGGCCGAAGGGGCGGGCCTCGGCACCCGCTTCCTCGGCCATGTCGAGCGCTGCGCCGTGCTGCTGCACCTGATCGACGGCAGCCAGCCCGACCCGGTGCGCGCCTATGAGACGGTGCGCGGCGAGCTCGAGGAGTATGGCGGCGGCCTGGTCGACAAGCCGGAGATCATCGCGCTGAACAAGCTCGACGCGATGACGCCGCAGGCCCGCGCCAGCCGGGTCAAGGCGCTGGAGCGCGCGACCGGCCGCGAGGTCCGGCTGATCAGCGGCGTGACCCAGGAAGGCGTCCCCGGCGTGCTGCGCGAGCTGGCCGACACCATCTACCGCCAGCGCGAGGCGCAGGCGGAGAAGAAGGGCACCGCGGCATGAGCCTGCCGCCGCCTTCGCTGGCCACCACCCGCCGCCTCGTCGTGAAGATCGGCTCGGCCCTGGTGGTCGACCCGGAGACGGCGGCCCCCCGGGAAGACTGGATTTCCTCCGTCGCCGCCGATGTGGCCATGCTGCGGGCGCGCGGGGTCGAGGTCGTCCTGGTCTCGTCGGGCGCCATCGCCCTGGCCCGCCGCTCGCTGGGGCTCATCAAGCGCAAGCTGCGGCTGGAAGAAAAGCAGGCGGCGGCGGCGGTCGGGCAGATCCGCCTGGCCGGCGCCTGGCAGACGGCGCTGTCGCATCATGGCATGACCGCGGCGCAGCTGCTGCTGACCCTGGAGGACAGCGAGGACCGCCGCCGCTACCTCAATGCCCGCGCCACGCTCGGCACCCTGCTCGACCTCGGCTGCGTGCCCGTGATCAACGAGAACGACACGGTGGCGACCGCCGAGATCCGCTTCGGCGACAACGACCGCCTGGCCGCCCGCGTCGCCGAGATGATCCATGCCGACGCGCTGGTTCTTCTGTCGGATATCGACGGCCTCTACACCGCCGATCCCCGCCGCGACCCCGAGGCGCAGCACCTGCCGGTGGTGGAGCGGATGACCGACGAGATCATGGCCATGGGGGGCGAGCCGCCGCCGGGCTATTCCTCGGGCGGCATGCGCACCAAGCTGATCGCGGCGAAGATCGCCACCGGCGCCGGCTGCGCCATGGCCATCGCGCTGGGCACCCGCGCCAATCCGCTGCAGGCGCTGGAGGATGGCGCCCGCTGCAGCTGGTTCCTGCCCGCGCCCGAGGGCCGCAGCTCGCGCAAGCAGTGGATCGCCGGGTCCCTCGCGCCGCTTGGCGTGCTGCGGGTCGATCCGGGCGCCGCGCGCGCGCTGCGCGACGGCCGCTCCCTCCTCCCTGCCGGCGTCCGCGCGGTGGAAGGCGAGTTCGGCCGCGGCGACCCGGTGGCCATCCGCGACGAGGCCGGCGCCGAGCTGGCCCGCGGCCTCTCCGCCTACGATGCCGAGGCAGCGCGCGCCATCGCCGGCCGCCGCTCGGAGGAGATCGAGACCATCCTGGGCTGGCGCGGCCGCGACGAGCTGATCCATCGCGACGACCTGGTCCTGCTGTAAGCTTTCCACGCCCGAGAGAGAGCGCATCCCGTGAACCTCATCGCCGATCCGATCGCCGCCATTGCCAGCCCCGCCCGCGCGGCGGCCGGCCAGCTTGCGCGCGCCGACCGACCGTCGAAGGACCGGGCGCTGCTGGCCGCCGCCGCCAGCCTGCGGCGCAACGCCGTGGCGATCCTCGAGGCCAATGCCGCCGACCTCGCCGCCGCGACCGGGCTGACCGGCTCCTTCCTGGACCGGCTGACGCTGAACCCGGCCCGCGTCGAGGCGATGGCCGTCGGGCTGGAGGAGATCGCGGCGCTGCCCGACCCCGTGGGCCGCGTGCTGTCGGAATGG
>NZ_MLCO01000092.1 GCF_001982615.1 Teichococcus deserti
CCCCCGGGCGGGGTGGTTCAGGAGGGGCGGGGCCCCTCCTGACCGGTTCCATCAGCCCTGCGGATCAGCCCTCGCGCGTCACCGCCGCATGGGCGGCAAAGACGGCCATGTCGAGGATCTGCCCGACCGAGCTGCCCAGGTTGACGATCTGCACCGGCTTGGACATGCCGACCATCAGCGGCCCGATGGTGGTGGCGCTGGTCAGGTGGGGCACGGCCTTGGTCAGGATATGGGCCGCGTGCAGCCCCGGCATGACCAAGACATTGGCCGGCCCGGTCAGCCGGCAGAAGGGGTAGAGCGCCCGCAGCTGCGGGTTCAGCGCCACGTCCGCCGCCATTTCCCCGTCATACTGGAAGTCGACCTGCTGGGCGTCGAGCAGCTTCACCGCGTCGCGCACCGGGCCGGTGATGGTGCCGCCCGGATCGCCGAAGGTGGAGAAGGACAGGAAGGCCACGCGCGGCTCGAGGCCGAGCTTGCGCGCTTCCGCCGCCGACTGGATGGCGATGGAGGCCAGCGTCGCCGCGTCCGGCCGCTCATGGATGGCGGTGTCGGCGACCAGCACCGTGCCGGAGCGCCGCGCCAGCATCAGGGTCAGGCCGAAGAGCACCGTCTCCGGCGCCGGGTCGATCGCCGTCATGACGCCTTCCAGCGTCACGCTGGTCGAGCGGGTGATGCCGGAGACCATGGCATCCGCGTCGCCCAGCGCCACCATGCAGGCGGCGAAGGCGTTGCGGTCCTGGTTGGCCAGGCGCTGGCAGTCGCGGAACAGCAGGCCGCGGCGCTGGCCGCGCTCGTAGAGGAACTCGGCGTAGCGGGTGTTCTTGTCGGAGACGCGGGCGTTGTGGATCTCGACGCCTTCCGGCAGCGGGATGCCGAGTGCGGCGACCTTGGCCATCACCCGGTCCTCGCGGCCGACCAGCACGGGGATGCCGTAGCCCGCGTTGCGGAAGGCGATGGCGGCGCGGATGACCTTCTCCTCCTCGCCCTCGGCGAAGACCACCTTCTGCGGGTTGGCGCGGACGCGCTCGGTGATGGTCTCCAGCGCATTGGCGCCGGCATCCAGCCGGCCGGCGAGCTCGCGGGTGTAGCGGCGCAGATCCATCAGCGGCTTGCGCGCCACGCCGGAGTCCATCGCCGCCTTGGCGACGGCAGGCGAGACGCGGGCGATCAGCCTAGGGTCGAAGGCATGCGGGATGATGTAGTCGGGGCCGAAGCGCAGGCCCTTGCCGCCGCCGGCGCCGGCCACTTCCTCGGGGACATCCTCGCGTGCCAGCATGGCCAGCGCCTCGGCGGCGGCCACCTTCATCGCGTCGTTGATGGTGCTGGCGCGGACGTCGAGCGCGCCGCGGAAGATGAAGGGGAAGCCCAGGACGTTGTTGACCTGGTTCGGATAGTCGCTGCGGCCGGTAGCGATGATCACGTCGGGCCGGGCGGCGCGCGCCTCGTCCGGGGTGATCTCGGGGTCCGGATTGGCCATGGCGAAGATGATCGGGTTCTTCGCCATGGTCTTGATCATGTCGCCGGTGACGGCGCCCTTGACCGAGAGGCCGAAGAAGGCGTCGGCGCCCTCCAGCGCCTGGACCAGGGTGCGGCGGTCGGTGGTGACGGCATGCGCCGACTTCCACTGGTTCATGCCTTCCGTACGGCCACGGTAGAGCACGCCCTTGGTGTCGCACATCAGGATGTTCTCGGGCTTCATGCCCATGGCCTTGACCAGCTCGGCGCAGGCGATGGCGGCCGAGCCCGCGCCGTTGATCACCAGCCGCGTCTCGGACAGCGCACGCCCGGTCAGGTGGCAGGCGTTGATCAGCCCGGCGGCGGCGACGATGGCGGTGCCGTGCTGGTCATCGTGGAAGACCGGGATGTCCATCAGCTCGCGCAGGCGCTGCTCGATGACGAAGCATTCCGGGGCCTTGATGTCCTCCAGGTTGATGCCGCCGAAGGAGGGGCCGAGATAGCGCACGGCATTGACGAACTGGTCGACATCCTCGGTGTCGACGCAGAGGTCGATGGAATCGACGTCGGCGAAGCGCTTGAACAGCGCCGCCTTGCCTTCCATCACCGGCTTGCCGGCCAGGGCGCCGAGATTGCCCAGCCCCAGCACCGCGGTGCCGTTGGAGACGACGGCGACCATGTTGCCCTTGGCGGTGTAGTCATAGGCCAGCGAAGGGTCGCGGTGGATGTGCAGGCAGGGCTCGGCCACGCCCGGGGAATAGGCCAGGCTGAGGTCGCGCGCCGTGGTCAGCGGCTTGGTCAAGCGGATCTCGAGCTTGCCCGGCTTGCCCTCGGCATGCAGGGCGAGCGCTTCCTCGGCCGTGATCCGCGCGGTGCGGGTGTCGCCCATCGGAGGTTTCTTCGCGTCGTCCATCGCCATCACAGCTCCCGTGCTTCAGCCCCTTTATGTCGGCAGGCGCGCGCCGGGGAAAGCCAGCCGCTTCGCAACTGCGAAGCCGGAACGTTGCCGTTCAGCCGCGACCGCCTGGCGGCCCCGCCTCCTCCAGCACGCGGCGCAGGCGCTGGATGGTGTCGCCCGGCAGCGTGCGGATGCGGCTGGCCAGCAGATTGGCCAGCTCCGTCGCCTCTGCCGACAGGCCCGAGGTGTCGAGCGTGACGCGCGGATGCGACAGCCGCGCCAGCCGCACCATATCCTCGGCATCGTCCCAGATGAGACCAAAGTATTCGTTAACCTGGTGGATCAGCCCCGCCGAAGGCCGGCCGCGCCGCCCATGCTCCAGCGCGGACAGATAGGCGGCCGAGACATGCATCGCCGTCGCCAGCTGCTGCAGCGTGACGCCCCGTTCCTGGCGCAGTGCGCGCAGCCGGGCGCCGAAGGGCGTCACGGCCGCCGCCGCCGGCGCAGCAGCAGATGCACCGCCCCCTGGTTCGGTGCCGGATGCGCCGCCCCCAGCACCAGCGGCCGCAGATCCGGCGCATTCAGCCAATGCGGCAGCTCCCGCCGCAGGACGCCGCCGTCGGGCGCCGGGCCCTTGCCGGTGACGATGGCGACGCAGCGCAGCCCCTCCGCCTGCGCCGCCAGCAGGAAGCCGCGCACGGCCAGATAGGCGTCCTGCGCCCGCCGCCCATGCAGGTCCAAGGTCCGCTCCGGCCGCGTCCGCCCGCGCCGCAGATCCTTCCAGCGATGGCTGTCCAACCCGCCCGGCTGCAGCCCGACATCCAGCACCGGCGGCGGCGCCTTGAGCACCGGCGCCTTCATCAGCAGCGCCGCCACGGGGTTCGGCGGGGGCGGAGGCGGCGGGGCAGGCTCGACCGGCGCCGCAGGCAAGGCCGGCAAGGCATGACCCGGCAAAGGCTTCACCGTCGCCGTGTAGGCACGCCACAAGGCGCGCTCTTCAGTGCTGAGGCTGCGACGACGGGGAGGCATCGGGGTCCATTAAGTTTTTGGGAAGGGAAGGTCCAGGGAAGAGAAGGTCATGACAGGTTGGGGGAATGAATTCCCCCAAACCCCCATCTTTTTTCTGATCACCGGCCGTTGAGAGACCTGCGCATCAACGTCGCCGTCGCCAGGGCGTCACGGCGGGACGCCAATTTTCATGTAATCAGCGCAGCTTCGAAGGTCGCGCTGCGGCAGGGCCGGGCCACGTCCCGTCACCACGTGGACATGGCAATCAGACAGAAAAAAGAAGGGGTCCAGGGGAATTCATTCCCCTGGCCTACCCCTGTCTTAGATCTTCAATCTGCCCCTTCCTCTTCGGCCGGCGTCCCCAGAGCGGACAACAGCGCGGCGCGGAGCGCGGCGAGCTTGCGTTCGTTCTCGACCTTCAGGCCGAAGACGTCCTTCACGTAGAAGACGTCGACCGCGCGCACGCCGTAGGTGGTGATATGGGCCGAGGCGATCTGCAGCCCCTGGGCCGAGATCGCGCCGGTCACGTCGTGCAGCAGGCCGGGGCGGTCGCGGCCGTTCAGCTCGATCACCGTGTGGGTGTTGCTGGCGAAGTTGTCGATCACCACGCGGCCGGGCACCTGGACGGCGCGCAGCCGGGCGGGCTCGCGCCGCACCTTGCGGATCTCCTGCACCAGGTTCAGGCGGCCGGACAGCGCCTGCTCGATCAGCACCGACAGGCGGGCCATGCGGTGCGGCGCATCAAACGCCCCGCCTTGCGCGTCCTGCACCCAGAAGGTGTCCAGCGCCATGCCGTTGGTCATGGTGTGGATGCGGGCGTCGACGATGGTGGCGCCCGCCACGGCGAGCGCGCCGGCGATGCGGCTGAACAACCCGGGATGGTCGGAGCAGTAGACCGTGACCTCGGTCACCGCCCGGGCCTCGAGCACGCGGGTCGAGACCGAGAGCGGCGCGCCGCGCGCCTCGGCGTCGCGGATCAGCGCGGCGTGGCGGGCGTGGCTTTCCGGGTCGAAGGACAGCCAGTAGCCCGGGTAGCCGAGGCCGAGGAAATGGTCGACCGCGGCCTTGGGCTGGTCTTCCAGCATGGCGGCGGCGGCCTGCTTGGCGCGGGCCACGCGCACGTCGCGCTCGGGCACCGACAGGCCGCCGGCCAGGACCTCGGCCACGCGCCAGTAGAGCTCGCGCAGCAGGGTGGCCTTCCAGCCGTTCCAGACCTTGGGCCCGACGGCGCGCATGTCGGCCACCGTCAGCACCAGCAGCAGGCGGAGGCGCTCCGGCGACTGCACCACCTCGGCGATGTCGAGGATGGTCTTCGGGTCGTCGATGTCGCGCTTGAAGGCGGTCTGGCTGACCAGCAGGTGGTTCAGCACCAGCCAGGAGACGGTCTCGGTCTCCTCCGGGGTCAGGCCGAGGCGCGGGCAGACCTCGAGGGCGATGCCGGCGCCGATCTCGGAATGGTCGCCGCCGCGGCCCTTGGCGATGTCGTGCAGCAGCATCGCCACATGCAGGGCGCGGCGCGAATGCAGCTGGCCGACCAGCTCGCTGGCGACGGGCGCGGCCTCGCCGAGCTCGCCCTGCTCCAGCTGGTTGAGCACGGCGATCGCCTCGATCGTGTGCTCCTCGACGGTGAAGACATGGTAGGTGTCGAACTGCATCAGCCCGACGATGCGGGCCCAGTCCGGGATGAAGCGGGACAGGAAGCCGACCTCGTTCAGCACCCGCATCCACTTGGCGGAGTCCTTGCCGGACAGCAGGTCGAGGAACAGCTCGTTGGCCTCGGCGTCGCCGCGCAGCGCCTGGGCGCGCGGGGCGCTGCGGATCAGCGCGCGATGCGCCAGCGGGTGCAGCTCCATGCCGCGGTCGCGGGCGGCGCGGACCAGCCGCAGCATGATCGCCGGCTCGTCCTCCACCACCCGGTCGGGGGCGAAGAGCAGCTTGCCGTCGGCGATGGCGACGCCGGCGGTGACCAGCGCCGGGTCGGGGACGCGCTGCAGCGCCGGCAGGCCGAGGGTGGCGCGCTCGATCGCCGGCTCCAGCAGGCGCGACAGGCGCACCACGTCGCGGGCGGTCAGGAACAGGTGCTTCATGAAGCGCTCGACCCCGTCCTGCTTGCCGTGCCGGGTATAGCCCATGCGGGCGCCGACGACGGGCTGCAGGTCGAAGGTCAGGCGCTCCTCGGCGCGGCCGGTGACGTAGTGCAGGTGGAAGCGCACCGTCCACAGGAAGTCCCAGGCGCGCTTGAAGGCGCGCGCCTCGCGCGCCGTCAGCAGGCCGCCGCCCGGGCTGTCGGGCCCGACCAGCTCCGGCATGCGGCGGGCGCCGAAGGCATAGCGCGCCAGCCAGTACATGGTCTGGATGTCGCGCAGGCCCCCGCGGCCTTCCTTCAGATGCGGCTCGACCAGATAGGGGCTGTCGCCGTAGCGGCGGTGGCGCGCGGTGCGCTCGGCCCGCTTGGCGGCCAGGAACTGGCCGATGCCCCAGTCCTGCCGGGCCTGCGCGAAGGCTTCTTCGAAATTGGCGAAGACGGCCGCGTCGCCGGCCAGGAAGCGGCCGTCCAGCAGCGCGGTCTGGATGGTGGCGTCGCCGCGCGCGTCTTCCAGGCATTCGCGGATGCTGCGGGTGGCATGCCCCACCTTCAGCCCCAGGTCCCACAGCAGGTAGAGCATGAACTCCACCGCCCGCCGCCCGCGCGGGCCCAGCGGCCGGTCGGACAGGAACAGCAGGTCGATGTCGGAATAGGGCGCCAGCACGCCGCGGCCATAGCCGCCGGTGGCGGCCAGGACGAAGCTGGGCTCGGCGGTGCCCGCCAGGCCGTCGGCGCCGGGCTCGGCCTTCTCCGGCGCGACCTCGGCCAGGGTATAGGCGTGGATGGCGAAGATCAGCCCGTCGGTCAGCTCGCCCAGCATGCGCGCCGCGGTCAGGCCGGACAGGGCATGCGCCTCGAAGGCTTCCTGCACGCGCGACTGGATGCGGCCCAGCTGGCGCCGCAGCAGCATCAGCGCGACATCGCGGGCGACCGGCGCGCCGGGCTGGGGGATCAGGTCCAGCACCACGTCGGGCAGCGGCCGCAGGGTCACGGCCGGGCCGTCGGGGGCGGCCCCGGATACACCAGCATGGGCCTCGCCGGCCGGGGCGGCAAAGGCGTCAGATACGTCGCCGGAGCTTCTCATCCGACCGAGTTTATCGCGCTCGCGGCTGGGGCAACAGCGTCCTGCGCCAATTTGCCGCGACCGTTGCTGCCCCGCAGCATTTTCAGCCGGTAAAGCGCCTCCAGCGCCTCCCGCGGCGACATCTGGTCCGGCTCCAGCGCCTCCAGGGCGGCCCCCAGCGTATCCTCTTCGCCCGGGGGTTGAGACAATGTGGCACCGGACCCTTGCGAATCCGGTCCCGCCAGGGTGCTGCCGAACAGCGGCAGCTCCTCGGCCAGCGGCTCGAGCCCGCGGGCGCGGGCTTCCAGCGCCGCCAGCACGGCGCCGGCCCGCTGGGTGACGGCGCGCGGCACGCCGGCCAGCCGCGCCACATGCAGCCCCCAGGACTTTTCCGCCGCCCCCGGCCCGACCAGGTGCTGGAACACCACCTCGCCGCGGTGCTCGCGCACCTTCATATTGGCCAGCTGCAGCTCGGGCAGCTTGCCCGACAGCGCGGTCAGCTCGTGGAAATGCGTGGCGAAGACGGCGCGGCAGCGGATCCGGTCATGCAGCGCCTCCAGCACGCTCCAGGCGATGGCGAGGCCATCCCAGGTGGCGGTGCCGCGGCCGACCTCGTCCAGCACCACCAGGCTGCGCGACGTCGCCTGGTTCAGGATGGCGGCCGTCTCGGTCATCTCGACCATGAAGGTTGAGCGGCCGCCGGCGATGTCATCCGCAGCACCCACGCGGGAGAACAGCCGGTCGACCAGGCCGAGCCGCGCCTCGCGCGCCGGGACGAAGAGCCCGGCCTGGGCCAGCACCACCATGATGGCGTTCTGCCGCAGGAAGGTGGACTTGCCCGCCATGTTCGGCCCGGTCAGCAGGCAGAGCCGCTGCCCGGCCGAAAGGTCGGCGTCGTTCGGCACGAAGGCCGGGCCGCGCGAGCGGGCCAGCGCCGCCTCGACCACCGGGTGGCGGCCCTGGCGGATGCGGAAGTCGCCGCGCTCGGTGAGCGTCGGCCGGCACCAGTCGCCGCCGGCGGCGAGCTCGGCCGCCGCGGCATGGATGTCGATCTCGGCCACCGCCATGGCGCAGGCGTCGAGCACCCGCGCGGCCTCCAGGCACAGCGCGCGCAGGTGCCGCACCACGGCGATCTCGCGCTTCTGGGCCTGCTCGCCGGCGGCGGCCAGCTTGCGGTCGAGGTCGGCCAGCGCGGCGCAGGTGAAGCGATGCGCATTGGCCATGGTCTGGCGGTGGATCGGCGCCAGGCCGTCATGCTCCAGCCCAGCCGGTGGGTCGCGCAGCAGCTTCTCCCCGGCGGCGGCGGGCATCTCGGCAAGATAGCCGAACTGCTGGTGGTGGCGGACCTTGACGCTGGCCACCCCCCAGGCCTGGGCGAGCCGCATCTGCAGACCAGCGATGGCGCCGCGGGCGTCGTCGCGCAGCCGCTTCAGCGCATCGAGCTCCCCGTCATAGCCCGGCGCCACCAGGTTGCCGTCCTCGATCCGCGCCGGCAGCTCCTCGGCCAGGGCGCGTTCCAGCTCGGCGCGCGGCGAGGCTTTCGGCAGCAGCAGCTCGCGCGCCTCGTCCAGCAGCGGCGGCAGCGGCGCGTCGGCGCCGTCCAGCGCCTCAGCCATGGCCTCGGCCCGCGTCAGCCCGTCGCGGATGGCGGCGAGATCCCGCGGGGCGAAGCGGTCCAGCGCCAGCCGGGCGAGCGCGCGCGCCATGTCCGGCGCCCCCTTCAGCGCGCCGCGCAGCATCGCCCGCAGCGGCGCGCCGTCCAGCAGATAGGCGACCGCGTCGTGCCGCCCGCCGATCGCCCCCGCATCGGTCAGCGGCGCGCCGAGGCGGGCGGCCAGCTCGCGGCAGCCGGGCGCGGTCAGCGTGCGGTCGACGGCGGCCAGCAGGCAGTTGCGGGTCTCGCCGCGCTCGCTGCGCAGGATCTCCAGGCTGCGGCGCGTCGCGGCATCCATCCGCAGCACCTCCCGCCCGCCCTGCGGCTCGGGCGGGCGCAGGCGCGGGGCGGCCTCGCCCTGGGTCGCGCGGACATAGTCGAGGGCAAGCGCCGCCGCGACCAGCTCCGCCTCGGCGAAGCTGCCGAAGCCATCCAGCCCGGCCACCGCATAGAACTCCGTCAGCCGCCGCACCGGGTCGCGCGGGGCCAGGCGGCTGGTGACCTTCTCGGTGACCTGGCGCAGCGCGGCCAGGCTGCCCAGCGCCTCGTCGACCAGGATCTCGGCCGGTTCCAGCCGGGCCAGCAGCGCGGCCAGCTCGGCCTGGGGCAGGATCTCGGTGGCGAAGGAGCCGGTGGACAGATCCACCCAGGCCGCGCCCAGCTCGCCGGCGGCGATGGCCAGCGCCAGCAGCCAGGCCGGCCGTGCGCCGTCGAGCAGCGAGTCCTCGGTCAGCGTGCCGGGGGTGACCAGCCGGATCACCTCGCGCCGGATGGTCGGCGCGCGGCGGGCCTTGGCCTGTTCCGGGGTCTCGCGCTGCTCGCAGATGGCCACCTTGTGCCCGGCGCGGATCAGCCGGGCCAGGTAGTTCTCCATGGCATGCGCCGGCACGCCCGCCATCGGGATCGGCTGCCCGCGCAGCTCGCCGCGATGCGCCACCGCCAGCCCCAGCGCCTCGCCAGCGATCGCCGCATCGTCGAAGAACAGCTCGAAGAAGTCGCCCATGCGGAAGAAGACCAGGGCGTCGGGATAGGCGTGCTTGGCGGCGAACCACTGGGCCATGGCCGGGGTCGCGCCTTCGGCGGAAAGCAGGGGGCGGGAGCTCATGCGCCCTTCCTAAAGCCGAGCCGCACCCAGGGTCCAGCGATAGCCGAGCGCGCCGCCCGAACCGGCAGCTTCGCAGCGCCTGGCCAACTCCCCGCTGCATCGCAGCAAGATGAAAGCCCCGCAAAGACCCGTTGGCATGGCAGGCAAGCCGGCGCAGCATGGCCGAAAGGATCGCTGGAGGACCTGCCATGCTTCGCCGCAACCTGCTCAAGGGGGGCGCCGCCGCCGCCCTCGGCCTGACCGCCGCTCCCATGCTTGCCGCTCCGGCCCTCGGCCAGAACAGCCGGGCCAGCACGCTGCGCTTCGTGCCGCAAGCCAACCTGACCGCGCTGGACCCGATCTGGACCACGGCGACGGTCACCGGCAACCACGGCTACTACGTCTTCGACACGCTCTATTCGCTCGACAGCCAGCAGCGGCCGCAGCCGCAGATGGCCGAGGGCCACACCATCACCGAGGACGGCAAGCTGTGGCGCATCACCCTGCGCCCGGGGCTCAAGTTCCATGACGGCGAGCCGGTGCGCGCCCGCGACTGCGTGGCCAGCCTGCAGCGCTGGACCGTGCGCGACCCCTTCGGCCAGCTGGTCGCCCGCGTCGTCGACGAATGGCGCGTGGTCGACGACCGCAGCTTCGAGATCCGGCTGAAGCGCCCCTTCCCGCTGCTGACCACCGCCTTCGGCAAGACCGACAACTGCGCCTTCATCATGCCGGAGCGCCTGGCCAAGACCGAGGCGACCAAGCAGGTCTCGGAGATCATCGGCTCCGGCCCCTATCGCTTCCTGGCCGGCGAATACAATTCCGGCAGCCGCGCGGTCTATGAGAAGTTCGATGGCTACGTCCCCCGCCAGGAGGCGCCCGACTTCGCCACCGGCGCCAAGGTCGCCCATTTCCAGCGCGTCGAATGGCTGATCATCCCCGACGCCGCTACCGCCGCCGGCGCGCTCGTCAATGGCGAGATCGACTGGTGGGAACGCCCGCAGGTCGACCTGCAGGCCATGCTGGCGCGCTCCCGCGACGTCCGCCGCGAGGTGCTGGATAAGGCCGGCCGCCTGGCGCTGGCCCGGCTGAACTGCCTGCAGGAGCCGTTCAAGGACGTGCGCATCCGCCGCGCCGTGCTGACCTCGGTGATCCAGGAGAACTACATGCGGGCAGCCCAGGGCGACGACACCTCCGCCTGGACCGACACCCGCAGCATCTTCCCCAAGCGCACCCCCTACTACGCCGACCATGCCGACCTGATGCCGGGCGACCTGAACAAGGCCCGCGCCATGCTGAAGGAGGCCGGCTACGGCAACCAGAAGGTCACCATCATCAACCCGACCGACTTCCCCGACATCGGCCCGCTCGGCCAGGTGACGGCGGATGCGCTGGGCAAGATCGGCATGAATGTCGACCTGATGGAAAGCGACTGGGGCACCGTCATCCAGCGCCGCAACTCGCGCGAGGCCACCGACAAGGGCGGCTGGAGCATCTTCCACACCACCGGCGCCGCCGCCTTCTACGGCAGCCCGGCCATGTCGCCGCTGCTGCGCGGCCAGGGCGAGGCCGGCTGGTTCGGCTGGTGGAAGAACGACCGCGCCGAGGCCCTGACCGACGAATGGCTCTTCGCCCCGGACGAGGCGGCGCAGAAGAAGGTGGCGGCGGAGCTCGGCCGCCTCGGGCTGGAGGAGGTTGCCACCGTGCCGCTCGGGCAGTTCACGGTGAAGACGGCCTTCCGCCGGGATCTGACCGGGTTGCTGGAGGGGACGGCGCCGTATCCTTGGAACGTTAAGCGCGCCTGAAAGAAAAAAGGCCGGGGGAAGGAATTCCCCCGGACCCCCATCTTTTTTCT
>NZ_MLCO01000093.1 GCF_001982615.1 Teichococcus deserti
CGCCGGCAGGGAAAAGGCTTCGGGCGGGGTGGGCAGGGGGCCGAGATCCATGGCTCAGCCGCTGGCCAGCATGGCGCGGAAGCGGCCGGGGGTGGCGGCCAGCACCTCGGGATGGCCGCGCTGCACGATGCGGCCGGCCTCCAGCACGATCACCTCGTCGCAGTCGCGCACGAGGGCCAGGCGATGCGCGATGATCACCATGCTGCAGCCGCGGCGGCGGAGATTCTCCATCACCCGCGCCTCGCTGCGGTTGTCGAGCGCCGCGGTGGCCTCGTCGAGCACCAGGATGGCCGGGTCGGTGGCCAGCGCCCGGGCCAGCTCCATCCGCGCCCGCTGCCCGCCCGACCAGTTTTTTCCCTCCTCGGTCACGGTGCTGCCGTAGCCGCCGCGCCGGGCCAGGATCTCGTCATGGATGGCGGCGTCGCGGGCGCAGTCGACCAGCCGCTCATCGGCCAAAGCGGGGTCCCAGAGCGCCAGGTTGTCGCGCACCGTGCCGTCGAACAGGAAGCCGGCCTGGTCGACCACGGCGACCTCCCGCCGCAGCGTCTCGCGCGGGATCCTGTGCAGCGCATGGCCGTCGAGCAGGACGTCCCCGGACCAGGGGCGGTAGAGGCCGGCGATCAGCAGCGCCAGCGTCGACTTGCCCGAGCCCGAGCCGCCGACGATGCCCAGCCGCTGCCCCGGCTGCAGGGTCAGCGAGACGCCGTCCAGCAGCGGCGCGGCCAGCCGGCTGTGCCCGAAGCTGACGTCCTTCAGCTCGACATGGCCGGTCAGGCGGGAAGGCCCGGTGGTCGGCGCCGTCTCGAATTCCTCGGCGCGCGGATGGCGCAGCGTGTCTTCCAGCAGGGTCAGGTTGGCGCCGGCATCCTGCATCTGGGCCGCGACGCCGACCAGCTGCGCCACCGGCGCCATGAAGCCCATGACCAGCGCCTGGAAGGCGACCAGCTGGCCGACGCTCATCTGGCCTTCCATGATGCGCTGCCCGCCCAGCACCAGCACCGCGGCGGCGGCGAGCACGGCGATGAAGGCCGGCAGCCCCTCGACCAGGGCGCGCTTCAGGGCCAGGCGCTGGGTGACATTGGCGGCCGCTGCCCGCGTCCCCGCCACCTGGCCGAGCAGCTGCGCCTCGGCCCCCGCGGCGCGGTAGCTCTCGATCATGCGCAGGCCGCCGCGCGCCAGCCCGTCCGAGCGCAGCAGCCGCCCGAGCAGCCGCTGGTTGTCGTCCGCCATGGCGCGGGACAGCAGCATCAGCAGCAGCAGATTGGCCGCCGCCGCGCCGACCACCACGGCGGCCAGGCCCGGCGCAGAGGCGGCCATGGCCAGCGCATAGGCCAGGGCGGTGATCATGCCCAGCAGCCCGCGCCCGGCATCGCCCGAGACCAGCCGGGCGACGCGGTCGTTCAGCATGACGCGGCCGGCGATGTCGCCCGGATGGCGCTGGGCGAAGAAGCCGACCGGCAATTGTGTCAGCCGGCGCAGGAACCCCGCCGCGCCGCCGACCGCCAGCCGCGTTTCCAGCCGCAGCAGCAGGTCCAGCTGCAGCCAGGTCAGCAGCGCCATCACCACCGCGGCACCCGCCATGCCCCAGAGCAGCGGCGGCAGCCAGCTGTCGAAACGCCCGACCAGGATGTCGTCGACGAAGACCTGGGTGAAGGCCGGTACCAGCAGGGCCGGGACCACCAGCAGCAGGCCGAGGCCGAGCAGGCAGGCAAAGGCCAGCCCGTTGCCGCGCAGCCGCCGCGCCAGGCCGCGCAGCGCCCGCGGCGCCTCCCCGCCGCGCTGGAAATCGGGGGCAGGGCGGAAGGTCAGCACCACGCCGGTCAGGTTGCGGTCAAGCTCCGCGCGGCCGATGCGGCGCGGGCCGGTGGCCGGGTCGTTGATCCAGGCGCCGCGGCGGTCGACGCCCTCGAGCACGACGAAATGGTTCATGCCCCAATGCGCGATCAGCGGCATCGGCAGGCTGGCCAGCCCCTCGGGCTCGACCTGGAAGGCTTCGACGGCCAGGCCGTAGAGCGCTGCCGCCTTGGCGACATGGCTGGCGCGGCTGCCGTCGCGAGAGACGCCGCAGGCGGCGCGCAATTCCTCCAGCGGCACCCAGCGGCCGTGATGGCCGAGGATGCTGCCCAGCGCCGCGGCGCCGCATTCCGCGGCCTCCATCTGCAGCAGCGTCGGCGTGCGGCGGCGGGTCACGGGGCGGGCGCTGCCTCGGCCGGGCGGGTCAAGAGCGAGCGCAGCGCTGGGAAGCCCAGCCCCAGCAACCGGACCGAGCGCACGGTGACCTCGGCCTCCGCCAGCGTGCCGGATTCGATGGCGAAGTCGGGGCCGCGTCCGGTCGACCAGCGCAGCCCGCTGCGGGTCGCGCGGTCGGGGTCGAGGGCGACCTCCACCTCGAAGGGCGCGCCGAGCTCGGTGGTGAAGCTGCGCACCAGCTGGTCGTTCTGCAGCGTCCGCAGCAGGCCGGCCGAGGAGGCCGGCGTGTGCGACACACGGACGACACGGCCATGCACGAAGCCGTCCTCCTCGCGGCGCGTGGAGGAAGGGGAAACCTCGACCGGCAGGCCGGGCGCCAGGCGCTTGCCGTCCTGCGCGGTGACATAGATGACGGCGACCGGCGCGTCGCGGCCGCCTTCCGGATCGCGCTCGATGGTCAGCAGCGCGGTGCCGCGGGTGACGACATGGCCGGCATTGGCCTTCTGCTCGACCACCGTGCCGGAATAGGGCGCCAGAACCTCGCCCAGCCGGTCGAGGCGCGCGCGCAGCGCCTCGGCCTGGCGGCCGGTCTCGTCGACGCGGCGCTCGGCCTCCAGCGTCTCGCGCTCCTGCTGGGTGCGCTTCAGGGCCTGGTCGAGCGAAAGCTGCTGCCGCTCGTTGCGCGCGGTCGCGATCTGCTCGCGCAGCTGGAAGACCTCGACCCGGGCATAGAGGGCGCGGTCGCGGTTCACCAGGTTCTGCTGCGCCAGCCGCTCCAGCACGCCTTCGCGCTCGCTCATCATGCCAATGCGCTCGTCCAGCATGCGCAGGTTGCCGGCGAGCGCGGCGTCGCGGGCGATGCGGAAGGCCTCGGCGGCCGCCGTCTCGCGGCCGTGGAAGGCGGCGAGCTCGCGCCGGTGCCGCAGCGCGTCGGCGGCCTGGCCTTCGGCGAGGGCCAGCTGCAGGCGGACCTCGGACTGGTCGACGACGGCGACCGGCTGGCCGGCCTCGACGCGCTGGCCGGGGCGGGCCAGCAGCCGGTCGATGCGGCCGTCGGTATCGGCGACGATGTCGACCACGCCGCCCGAGGGCAGCAGGATACCGCGCCCCGACACCTTGATCGGCACGTCGACGAAGGCCGACCAGGCGATGCCGCCGACAGCGAGGCAGAGCAGCGCGCCGACCACGCCCACGGTCCAGGGCCGCATGACGCGCAACGCCTCGTCATGCCGGTCGGGGGCCGAGGCCTCGGCGATCGCCGCGGCGCGGAACAGGGGAGGCTGGGACATGCCGGGATCGAACCTTGCCAGGACATCACGCCGATGCCGGCTGCCGCGCACTATGCGTCGGGCCGGCTGCGAAAGGAACAGGCGATGCGGGCGGAGGCCCATGCCGGATGCCTATCGCGACGATAGACAGCATCGGTTGGCCGGGCGTCGGCAGGCGATGGTAGTGAATCCCCATCGAAATCAAGTTGGGGCACCGACCATGACGGCAAAGCGGCTGGAGGATGCCAGCCTGGCACAGGTGACCGGCGGCATGGCCGGCGCCCAGATGTCCGGCACGCCGGCGGACGACAGGCTGGACGGGACCAGCGGCGACGACCGTGTCGATGGCGGCGCAGGCGACGACGTGGTGCTGGCGGGCGACGGTCAGGACGTGATCACCGGCGGCGCCGGCCACGACTACATTATCGGCGGCCAGGGCAGCGACCAGCTTTCCGGCGATGCCGGCAACGACATCCTCGATGGCGGGTCCGGCGACCGCGCGGCCGACCTGGCCTTCGGCGGCGAGGGCGACGACAGTTTCATCTGGGCGCCGGGCGACGGCAACGACCAGTTTCACGCCGGGCCGGGCAACGACACGCTGCGCATCCTGGGCGTCGGCCTGCAGCAGCTGCAGGGCGCGCTGACCCAGGAGGGCCGCAGCGACCTGAGCATGAAGGTCGAGAACGGCACCATCACCTTTGTCGACGCCCAGGGCCAGCCGGCCAGCTTCAACGGCGTCATCCACGTCAACGGCGAAAGCCTGCGCTTCTCCGACGTCGAGCGGATCAGGCGGGGCTGACGCCGCCGACCCGATCCGGCGGCGGCCACAACCCAGGGTGGCCGCGCGACCGGCCTGGACGCATCGCCGGATGTGTCCGTGAATGCCTGGCGTGACAATCTTGCAGTCTGTCACGGCAAAGGATGGAAATTCGTATCAGGCAGCCGGAGCGGCATGATACGCACGCGCAACCGAAACACCAGGATGGGGATCCCGACCATGTCGACCAAGCCGATCAGCAGCGAGAAGCTCGAGAAGGTCGTGGGTGGCGCCTTCGTGCAGGGCACCGCCGGCGCCGACAACATCGTCACCGGCAACGAGAACGACGTCGTCCTCGCCGGTGCCGGCAACGACCATGTCGCGACCGGCGTCGGCCACGACCAGGTCCAGGGCCAGGACGGCAACGACGTCATCGACACCGGTGCCGGCAACGACCTGGCCTTCGGCGGTGCCGGCCATGACTACATCAATGGCGGCCAGGGTAGCGACCAGCTCTATGGCGAGGACGGCAACGACATCCTCGACGGCGGCGCCGGCGATGGTGCTGCCGACCTGGCCTTCGGCGGCGCGGGCGACGACACCTTCATCTGGGCACCCGGCGACGGCAACGACCAGTTCGAGGGCGGCCCGGGCAACGACACGCTGCGCGTCGTCGGCATGAGCATGCACGACCTGCAGTCGGCGCTGAACCAGGAAGGCCGCAGCGACCTGACCATCCGCGTCCAGGGCAACGGCATCACCTTCGTCGACGCCCACGGTCAGCCCGCCACCTTCAACGGCAGCATCAATGTCGGCGGCGAGACCATGCGCTTCTCCAACATCGAGAAGATCACCCTGGGCTGAGCGCGCCGCGGGGGCGCGCCGGCATCCGCCGGCGGCCCCTGGCCCGTCCGTCCCCGCGCAACCGCAGGGCGCAGCAGCTCGTTGCGCCCTCGGCACGTTGCTGCGGAGGACACAGGAAGATGCTGGGCTACATCATGGTCGGGGCCGCCGATCTCGACGCCTCGGGGCGGTTCTGGCGGGCGGTGCTGGCGCCGCTCGGCTACGCGGCGCAGCAGGACGGCAGCGCGGTGGTCTTCTCGCTGCCAGGCGCGGGCGACGGCGTGAGCGGTCCGCCGATGCTCTATGTGACGCGCCCATTCGACGGTCAGGCCGCCAGCCACGGCAATGGATCGATGGTGGCCTTCGCGGCGCCGAGCCAGGCGATGGTGCGGCAGCTGCACGCGGCCGGGCTAGCAGCCGGCGGCAGCGACGAAGGCCCGCCCGGATTCCGGGACGCCTATAGCGACAGCTTCTATGTCGGCTATCTGCGCGATCCGCAGCGCAACAAGCTGGCGCTCTACTGCGCCGATCCGGCGCAGGGTCGGCGGGGCGGGTGATCCGCCCCGTCGCGTCGCGGCCTCAGCGCGCGGGGGCGGCACCCGGCGTGGCACCCGGCGTGGCACCTGGGGCGGCGCCCGGCATCTGGCCGAGCTGCAGCGGCTTGTAGTCGGCCGGCACGGTGAAGCGCGCCGCATCCTGCGTGCCGTAGCGCACCTCGGTCGCCTCCATGCCGCGCAGCCCGCCGCCATTCGGCGCCTGTCCGGCGGCGCGCAGCATCACCCCGTCATCGGTGACGCAGAGGGTGGTGTTCACCTGCTGGGTGACGACGTCCCATTCGGTGCAGGAGAGGCCGGCAACCGTCGCGCTGCCCTTGCGGGTGAAGCGGGCGTCGGGCGGCATCTGCTGCGTCATCTGCGAGACCGTCGCCGGCGGCATGGTCATGATCGAGCGCTGCGCCTCCATCACCATCACCGCCGAGTTGGCCTTGCGGTCGATCAGCATCCAGCCCATGCCGCCCGGCGGGTCGACGCGCTGCTTGCCGGCGGCGACGCTCCAGGCCATGCGGATGTCCTGGGCCCCCGCCGCGCCGGGTGCGGCCGGGCCGCCGATCATCTTGTAGGTGACGGCGACGTCGCGCGTCGGCTGCAGGCCGGGCGCGGCCTGGGCGGCGGCCAGCGTCGGCAGGGCGAGCAGTGCGGCGGCGGTCATGAGCGGTTTGAGCATCGCAGGTCCTTGTGCCTTGTGACGGCCCTAGATCTGCGCCGAAGCCGCGCCGAGGGGCAGCCCGCACGGGGCGCACGTTGCTGCGATTAATCACACGTCTTCGCGGGGAGGGGCCGGGCTGTCGTGGCGGACAGGGTGGGATTCGAACCCACGGTAGGCTTGCACCTACGGCGGTTTTCAAGACCGCTGCCTTAAACCACTCGGCCACCTGTCCAGCAGCGAGACCCTCGCGGCGGCCGTCCGGCCGGCCGCGAATTTGCGCGTCCTGTTCGATAACCGGTTGGTCAGGTCCCGTCGAGACGCCCCGCGTCGGTTTCGGCACCGGCCGCGCAAGGCCGCCCGCAGGTGTGGCCGCCGTGCCGCGGCGTCAGAGGCCGACCTGCGCCGCCGCCATGGCGTCCCGCGCCGCCTGCAGGGCCAGCATGGCGCTGGTGGCGTGCCGCCGGCCGGCCAGGTCCTCGCGCTCCAGGTCGTCGACCTGCTCCTGCGCCGCCTCGACCCCGGCCGAGAGCTCCGCCTGCATGTCGGACAGCTGCTCGCGCAGCGCCATGCGCCCGCCTTCGCCGGCGCCCTCCCGCCATTGCCGCACCATGCCCTCGACCTCACGGCGGATGCGGTCGGGCGGCACCGGCTTGTGCGCCAGCTCGGCCAGGCGGCGCAGCGCCGGCGCGCCGGCCGGCGTTCCGGCGGGACCAGGGGCAGGCGTGGCGGCAGGGCGTCGGCTGGCGGCCATGGACGAAATCCTTCACGGTCAATGGGGCGCGAGCAGGCTACCCCTGGAACATAAAATGAACAAGAATGCCCCGCATCCGTCAGGAGAGGCTGCCATGGCCGAGGATCTCGTCTTCTACACCCATCCCATGTCGCGCGGCCGCGTGGTCCGCTGGATGCTGGAGGAGCTGGGCCAGCCCTACCGCACCGAGCTGCTGGACTATGGCGGCAGCATGAAGGCGCCCGCCTATCTGGCGGTGAACCCGATGGGCAAGGTGCCGGCGATCCGCCATGGCGGGACGGTGGTGACCGAGGGCGCCGCCATCTGCGCCTATCTGGCCGATGCCTTCCCCGCCGCCGCGCTGGCGCCGCCACCCGGCGATCCGCGCCGCGGCCCCTATTACCGCTGGCTGTTCTTCGCCGCCGGGCCGATGGAGGCCGCGGTGGTCAATCGCAGCCTGGGCTTCGAGCTGCCGCCGGGGAAGGAGCGCATGGCCGGCTATGGCAGCTATGCCGATGTCATGAACGCGGCGGAGCAGGCGGTGGGGCAGGGGCTGTACCTTGCCGGCGACAGCTTCACCGCCGCCGACCTGTATTTCGGCGCGCATCTCGGCTGGGGCATGCAGTTCGGCACCATCGAGAAGCGTCCGGCCTTCGAGGCCTATTGGGCGCGGCTGGCCGCCCGCCCGGCCGCGATCCGCGCCGCCGCCATCGACGACGCCCTGGTCCCGCCGCAGCAGGGCGGCTAGACAGGGCGCGCTTCCGGTTGGCGCAATCTCTGCGTGAAACCGCGATAATATGGCGGCGTTAGCGCTTGCGCCGTCCCTTGAAAGTCCGAGCCATGCGTCGATCCACCGCCTTCCTGCCGTCGCTGCTGCTGGCCGCCGGCGTCGCGCTGCCGGGCCTGGCCCAGGCGCAGACCGCCTATCCCAGCGGCCTGCCGCTGGGGGCCAGCCCGGACGTCATCGCGCCGCTGACCAGCGCGGTGCCCGGCGACCAGGCGCCGCCGCCCGATCCCTATGGCACCTTCAGCTTCTCGATCGAGAACGACATGTTCGGCGGCAGCGACCGCTACTACACCAATGGCTTCCAGTTCGCCTGGCGGTCGCCCTCGGCCGACCTGCCGGGGCCGCTGGCCTGGCTGAACGACCGGCTGGACTGGGTGATGGGGCCCGGCACGCTGCGCTGGGGCGCGGCGCTGGGCCAGAGCATGTACACGGCGGAAGACACCTTCGCCACCAATCCGCGGCTGAACGACCGGCCCTATGCCGCCTATCTCTATGGCGCGCTGTCGCTCAGCCGGACCTCGGAATTCACCTCGACCCAGTTCGAGCTGCAGGCCGGCGTGGTCGGCCCCTCGGCGCTGGGCGAGTTCATCCAGAACAACTACCACGAGCTGATCGGCGTCGATCAGGTCAATGGCTGGAAGACCCAGCTGAAGGACGAGCCGGCGCTGACCGCCATCATCGAGCGCAAGTGGCGGCTGCCGCTGGGCGAGCTCGGCGGCGTCGGCTTCGAGGCCATCCCCTCGGCCTCGCTCAGCCTGGGCAATGTGCAGACCTATGCCGGCATCGGCGGGCTGCTGCGCTTCGGCCAGGGGCTGGACGCCGATTTCGGCCCGCCGCGCATCCGGCCGGCGCTGGCCGGCTCCTCCTGGATCCAGCCGCGGCAGGATTTCGGCTGGTATGTCTTCGCCGGCGTCGACGGCCGGGGCGTCGCGCGCGACATCACCCTCGACGGCAACACCTGGCGCGACAGCCGCAGCGTCGACAAGCGCCCGCTGGTCGGCGACCTGCAGGCCGGCGTCGCCGTGCTGTGGCAGGGCATGCGCTTCGCCTATACCCAGGTCTGGCGCTCGGAAGAGTTCTATGGCCAGCGCGGCCTGCAGAGCTTCGGCTCGCTCAGCGTTTCCTTTCGTTTCTGAATAACTTGCGGGCCGCGGCTGCTGCCAAGGTTGCAGCCGAGGTGCCGCTCGTGGCACCTCTGCGCCGATGCTGTCCCGCCGCCCCCTGCTGAGCCGAATCGCGCCCGCCGCGCTGCTGGGGCTGGCGGCCGGCCCGGCCCGCGCCGCCGACCAGGGTTTCGAGAGCTTCCTGGCCGAGATTGGCGCCGAGGCCCGCGGCACCGGCATCCCCGATGCCCTGCTGCGCCGCGCCTTGGCCAGCGTGAAGCCGAACCAGCGCGTGCTGGAGCTCGACCGCCGCCAGGCCGAGTTCACCCTGAGCTGGGACCAGTATCGGCAGGGCCGCATCAACCAGGCCCGGATCGACCGCGGCCGCCAGGCCTTCGTCGACAACCGGGCGCTGCTGGACGGGCTGGCGGCGCGCTTCCCGGTCCCGCCGCGCATCGTCGTCGCCATCTGGGGGCTGGAGACCAGCTATGGCGGCTTCACCGGCAATTTCTCGACCATCGAGGCGCTGGCGACGCTGGCCTGGGACGGAAGGCGCAGCGCCTTCTTCCGCGCCGAGCTGATGGCGGCGCTGCGCATCCTGGCCGCCGGCCATGTGGCGCCGGAGCGGATGCGCGGCAGCCATGCCGGGGCGATGGGCCAGCCGCAATTCATGCCGACCAGCTTCGAGCGCTGGGCGGTCGATGCTGATGGCGACGGACGGCGCGACATCTGGGACAGCCGCGCCGACGCGCTGGGCTCGATCGCGAACTACATGGCCCAGAATGGCTGGCGCGAGGCCGTGCGCTGGGGCCGCGAGGTGCTGCTGCCCGAGGGCTTCGATCCTGCCCTGGCCGGCCGCGCCACCCGCAGGCCGCTGCGCGATTGGGCCGCCGCCGGGATCACCACCACCGATGGCAGCCCGCTGCCGGCCGAGGACCTCGAATCCTCGATCCTGCTGCCGGGCGGGCCGTCCGGCCAGGCCTTCGTGGTGTATCCGAACTTCCACGCCATCCGCCGCTACAACCCTTCCGATTTCTACGCGCTGGTGATCGGGCTGCTGTCCGACCGGGTGGCCTGAACCATGTCCTTGCTCCGCTTCATCCCCGTCGCCCTGCTGCCGCTGGCGGTGATCGGCTGCACCCGCCAGCCGGCCCCGCCGCTGCCGACCGCGGCGCGCTACACCGTGGGCGCGCCCTATGAGCTCGGCGGCAGCTGGTCCTATCCCCGGGAAGATTTTGCGCTGGCCGAAGCGGGGCTGGCCACGGTCATCGCCGATCCGCGCGGCGGTCGGGTCACCGCCAATGGGGAGACCTACGACCCGGGCCTGCTGACGGCCGCGCACCGCACCCTGCAGCTGCCCGCCATCCTCCGGGTGACCAACCTGGAGAACGGGCGCGAGCTGCGGGTCCGCGTCAACGATCGCGGCCCGGCGCAGCCGGGGCGGCTGCTGGCGCTGTCGCGCCGCGCCGCCGAGCTGCTCGGCGTCGCCGCCGGCACCCAGGTGTCAATCACGGTCGACAGCGAGGCCTCGCGCGCGCTGGCCGCCGGCATGCCGCAGCCGGAAGCCGCCTCGCTGGCCGTGGCCACCGCGCCCCGCGGCGTGGTGGAGAGCGAGAGCCTCGCCCCGCCCCCAGGCGCCCAGGCCGCCACCCGCCTGCGCCAGGCGCGCGGCGGCCCTGCGGTCGCCGCTGGCCCGGTCGAGGCCGCGCCGCAGACGGTGCCGCTGCGGCTGCCGGAAGAGCTGGTCCAGGGCGTCGCCCGCCCCGGCCGGCTTTTCGTCCAGGGCAGCAACTTCACCAGCCGCACTGACGCGCAGCGCCAGGCCGCGCGCATGGGCGGCGCCCGCGTCGAGCCCTTCGGCCCGCCGCGCCGCCCCGAGTATCGGGTGCGGCTCGGGCCCTTTGCTTCGGTCGCCGAGGCGGATAGAGCGCTTGAGCTCGTCCGCCGCTCCGGCGTATCCGAGGCGCGTCTGCTGGTCGACTATTAGGTTTTAGTTAAGGAGATTTCCGCGATGCCGCTTCGCCGTACCCTGCTGGGCGGTGCCGCCGCGGTGCTGGCCGCCGGCGCCATGGGTGCCACCCTGGGCTCCACCCCCGTCCTGGCGCAGCAGCGCCGCCCGGGCCGCGCCGCCACCCCCGCCATCCCGACCACCCCGGCCAGCACGCCGCTCGGGCCGCTCGACACCGCGGCGCGCCAGGCGCTGCTGGTCGATGCCGACACCGGCGCCGTGCTGCTGGAGAAAAGCGCCGACGAGCGCATGACGCCGTCCTCCATGACGAAGATCATGACGATGTACATCGTCTTCGACATGCTGAAGCAGGGCCGGCTGCGCATGGACCAGCAGCTGCCGGTCAGCGAGCGCGCCTGGCGCATGGGCGGCTCGAAGATGTTCGTCGAGCTGAACAGCACCGTCTCGGTCGAGAACCTGACCCGCGGCGTCATCATCCATTCCGGCAACGACGCCTGCATCGTGCTGGCCGAGGCGATCAGCGGCAGCGAGCAGCAGTTCGCCGAGCTGATGAACGAATACGGCAAGCGGATGGGGCTGAAGGACAGCACCTTCCGCAATTCCAGCGGCTGGCCCGACCCCGAGCACCGCATGACGGCGCGCGACCTCGGCATCCTGGCCGCCCACCTGATCAACGACTTCCCACAATATTTCCCGATCTACAGCGAGCGGTCGTTCCAGTGGAACGGCATCAGCCAGGAGAACCGCAACCCGCTGCTGGGCCGCGTCCCCGGCGCCGATGGCCTGAAGACCGGCCATACCGACGAGGCCGGCTACGGGCTGATCGGCACCGTGAAGCGCGGCGACCGCCGGCTGATCCTGGTGGTCAACGGCCTGTCCTCGATGCGCCAGCGCGGCGAGGAGGCGGAGCGCCTGCTGGAATGGGGCTTCCGCGAGTTCGAGAACGTGGTGCTGTTCCGCGCCGCCGACATGGTCGAGGCGGCGCCGGTCTATCTGGGCGAGCAGTCCACCGTGCCGCTGGTCGGCGGCAAGGACCTGGTGCTGACCCTGCCCAAGCAGTGGCGCCGCAACCTGACGGTCAAGCTGCGCTACAACGGCCCGCTGCCGGCGCCGATCGCCAAGGGACAGGAGGTCGGCCAGCTCGACGTCTCCGGCCAGGGCGTGCCGCCGATGGTGCTGCCGCTCTATGCCGGGGCCGACGTGCCGAAGCTCGGGCTGATCACCCGCATCCCGGCAGTGATTTCCCGCCTGGTCTCGGGCTGAGGTGACGCGCCCCAGCAGAGGCCACAGCAAGGGCCGCTTCATCACGCTGGAGGGTGGGGAAGGGGCCGGCAAGACCACGCTGGCCCGGACCCTGGCGGCGCGGCTGGCCGGCCTCGGCCTGCCGGTGCTGCGCACCCGCGAGCCCGGCGGCGCGCCCGGCGCCGAGATCCTGCGTGGGCTGATGCTGCAGGGCCCGGTCGCCTGGGATCCGGTGGCCGAGGCGCTGCTGATGTTCGCCGCCCGCCGCGAGCACCTGGCCAGGACCATCCTGCCCGCGCTGGAGGCCGGCATCTGGGTGATCTGCGACCGTTTTTCCGACTCCACCCTGGCCTATCAGTGCCATGGCCACGGCCTGCCGGAGAGCGTCTTCCAGGGGCTGATGGGCGTGGCTCTGGGCGAGTTCCGCCCGGATGCGACGCTGGTGCTGGACCTGCCGCCCGAGCAGGGCATGGCCCGCGCCCTGAAGCGCGGCGCCCCCGACCGCTTCGAGCGGCTGGGCGCCGGCTTCCATGCCCGCGTCCACGCCGCCTTCCGCAGCATCGCCGAGGCCGATCCGACGCGCTGCGTGCTGCTCGACGCCCGCCAGCCGCCGGCGCCGCTGGCCGAGGCGGCGTTCCGCGAGCTTGCCAGCCGTCTCCCGGACCTCCCGCGATGATGCCCCCGGAGCCGAAGGCCAATCCGGCGCTGTTCGGCCACGACCATGCCGCCGCCAGCCTGGCCGAGGCCGCTGGCGCCGGGCGGCTGCACCACGCCTGGCTGCTGGCCGGCCCGCGCGGCGTCGGCAAGGCGACGCTGGCCTATCGCTTCGCCCGCTGGCTGCTGGCCGACCGCCCCGCCGGCGATGCTCCGCTGTATGTCCCGCCGGCCGACCCGGTGTTCCGCCGCATCGCCGCCGGGGGACACGCCGACCTGCGCTCCATCGCGCCGAATGCGGGGGAGAAGGGCGTCAAGCTGATGATCCGGGTCGACGAGGTGCGGCAGGTGCCGCGCTTCCTCGGCCTGACCGCGGCCGAGGGCGGCTGGCGCATCATCGTCGTCGAGCAGGTCGAGGCGATGAACCCCGAGGCGCAGAACGCCCTGCTGAAGACGCTGGAGGAGCCGCCGGCCCGCGCCCTGCTGCTGCTGACCACGGCCGCCCCCGACCGGCTGCTGCCCACCATCCGCAGCCGCTGCCGCCGCATCGACCTGTTCCCGCTGGCCGAGCCGCTGATGCAGCGCCTGCTGGCCGAATGGCTGCCCGAGCTGCCGGAGGACAGCCGCGCCCTGCTGGCCCGTATCGCCGGCGGCGCCCCCGGCCGCGCCCTGCAGCTGGCCGAGGGCGACGGCGTCGCCCTGCAGCAGCGGGTGGAGCGCTTCCTGTCCACCCTGCCGCGGCCCGATCCGCGCGGGCTGCACGAGCTGGCCGATGCGCTGGCGGCCAAGCGCGACGGCAGCGCCTTCGTCACCTTCATGGAGCTGCTGCGCGGCGCGCTGGGCGATGCCATCCGCAGCGCCGGGCGCGGCGGGCCGGCGCCCGACTTCATCCGTGCCCGCCCGCTTGCCGACTGGGCGGCACTGTGGGACACCCTGGGCCGCCTGGCCGATGAGACCGAATTGTTGAATCTCGACCGCAAGCAGGCGGTGCTGAGCGGTCTCTCGCAGCTGGCCTCGCGCTGAGGACCTGGACCATGACGACCGAGCGGCGCTTCTACCTGACGACGCCCATCTACTACGTGAACGACAAGCCGCATATCGGCCACGCCTACACCTCGCTGGCAGCCGATGTGCTGGCGCGGTGGAAGCGCATGGAGGGGCTGCAGGTCTTCTTCCTGACCGGCACCGACGAGCACGGGCAGAAGGTCGAGAAGGCCGCCGAGACCCGCGGCATGGCGCCCCAGGACTTCACCGACACGGTCAGCCAGGCCTTCCGCGAGCTCGCGGACCGCATGAACTTTTCCAATGATGCCTTCATTCGGACCACCGAGGAGCGGCACAAGGCGGCCTGCGCCGCGCTGTGGAAGCGCCTGGAGGAACGGGGAGAGATCTATCTCGGCCATTACGAGGGCTGGTACGCGGTGCGCGACGAGGCCTTCTATGGCCCCGACGAGATCACAGAGAAGAACGGCCAAAAGTTCGCGCCGACCGGGGCGCCGGTGGAGTGGGTGAGGGAGCCTTCCTACTTCTTCCGCCTGTCCAACTGGGCCGAGCGGCTGCTGGCCTTCTACGACGAGAACCCCGATTTCATCGCGCCGGCGACCCGCCGCAACGAGGTGATCAGCTTCGTGAAAAGCGGGCTGACCGACCTGTCGATCTCGCGCACCTCGTTCAAGTGGGGCGTGCCGGTGCCGGGCGACGAAGCCCATGTGATGTATGTCTGGCTCGACGCCCTGACCAACTACATCACAGCGCTGGGCTATCCGGACGAAGCCACCGAGGCCTGGAAGTTCTGGCCGGCCGACGTGCATTTCGTCGGCAAGGACATTTTGCGGTTCCACGCCATCTACTGGCCGGCCTTCCTGATGGCGGCCGGCCTGCCGACCCCGGCCCGCGTCTTCGCCCATGGCTGGTGGACCAACGAAGGCCAGAAGATCTCCAAGTCGCTGGGCAATGTCATCGACCCGCTGGCGCTGATCGACGAGTTCGGCCTGGACCCGGTGCGCTTCTTCCTGCTGCGCGAGGTGCCCTTCGGCAATGACGGCGACTTCAGCCGCCGCGCGCTGATGGGCCGGCTGAACAGCGAGCTGGCCAATGACCTGGGCAACCTGGCGCAGCGCAGCCTGTCGCTGATCCAGAAGAACTGCGAAGGCCGCCTGCCCGGCGTGGTCAAGCCGGACGCCGCCGATGCCGAGCTGCTCGACGCCGTGGCCGCGCTGCCGGCCCAGGTCGGCGAGGCGCTGGACCGCCAGGCCTTCCACGAAGCGCTGGAGCGCGTCTGGGTGGTGACCCGCCTGGGCAACAGCTGGATCGACGCCCAGAAGCCCTGGTCGCTGAAGAAGACCGACCTGGAGCGGATGGCGACCGTCCTGCGCCACCTGCACACCGCGCTGCGCGGGCTGGCCACCGTCCTGCTGCCCTTCATGCCCGAGACCATGGGCCGCATGCTGGACCAGCTGGCGGTGCCGGAAGACGCGCGCACGGTGCCGGCCCTGGCGACGCTGCTGCCGGACGGCACCGAGCTGCCGCCGCCCAGCCCGCTGTTCCAGAAGATCGTGGACGAGCCCGCCTGATGCTGGTCGATAGCCACTGCCACCTGGACTACTTCTCGGAGGAGGAGATCGGTCAGATCCTGGCGCGCGCTGGCGAGGCGGGGGTCGGCCGCATGGTCACCATCGGCGTCCGCATGGCCCAGGCCGAGGCGGTAAAGGCCATCGCCGACCGCTTCCCCGAGGTCTGGGGCACGGTCGGCGTGCATCCGCAGAATGCCGGCGAGGAAGCGGTGCCGGAGGTGGCGGCCATCGTCGCCGCCGCCGACCATCCGCGCATCATCGGCATCGGCGAGAGCGGGCTGGACTATTTCTACGATAAGGCCCCGCGCGAGGTGCAGCAGGAAGGATTCCGGCGCCACATCCGCGCCGCGCGCGAGACCGGCCTGCCGCTGGTGGTGCATGCCCGCGACGCCGATGCGGATATCTCCGGCATCCTGCGGGACGAGGCGGAGGAGGGGGGTCCTTTCCCGTTCCTGCTGCATTGCTTCAGCTCCGGCCGGCAACTAGCTGAAGATGCAGTAAAGATGGGCGGCTACCTGTCCTTCTCCGGCATCCTGACCTTCCCGAAGTCGCAGGAGATCCGCGACATCGCCCGCGACATGCCGCGCGACCGTCTGCTGGTGGAGACGGACTCACCCTACCTGGCCCCGGCGCCTTATCGCGGGAAACGCAACGAACCCTCCTATGTCCCGCACACGGCGCGGGTGCTGGCGGACGTTCATGGGGTGACCGCGGACGACATGGCCGCGATCACCACCGAGAACTTCTTCCGGCTGTTCAAGAAGGCCGCCTAAGGCCTTGAGTTTGAACGTTACCTTCCTGGGCTGCGGCGGCTCGGCCGGGGTGCCTCAGCTGGGCGGGGCCGATGCCGCCGGCGACTGGGGCGTCTGCGACCCGGCCGAGGCGCGCAATGCCCGGATGCGGTCCTCGATCCTGATCGAGGCCGCTGACGGCCGCCGGCTGCTGGTCGATGCCGGGCCCGACCTGCGCCGTCAGCTGCTGGATTGCCGCATCGCCCGGGTCGACGCGCTGCTGGTCACCCATGGCCATGCCGACCACATCATGGGCCTGGACGAGTTCCGCCCGCTGAACCGCGCCATCGGCGAGGCCATCCCGGTCTATGCCACCGCCGAGACCCTAGCCGAGCTCAAGGCGCGCTTCGACTATATCTTCCGCCCGCCGACGCCGCCGGTCTTCTACAGGCCGGCGCTGACGCCGCATGTCGTCCGGGCAGGCGAGGTGGTGGAGATCGCCGGCTTCCCGGTGCGGCTGTTCCGCCAGGACCACAAGGTCATGGACACGCTGGGCCTGCGCATCGGCAACTTCGCTTACTCGACCGATGTGGTCGTCATGCCCGAGGAAAGCCTGGCGCAGCTCGAGGGGCTCGACACCTGGATCGTCGGCTGCTTCCAGCGCAAGCCGCATTCGGTGCACGCCAATCTCGACCTGGTGCTGGAATGGGTGGCGCGCCTGAAGCCGCGGCGCACCGTGCTGACCCATATGGGCCATGATCTGGACTGGGCCTGGCTGCAGGCGAACCTGCCGCCGGGCGTCGAGGCGGCGCATGACGGCCTGGTGCTGGACATCGCGTAGTTTACATAATCTTCCTTATACGTCATTCGGACGAGCCCCAGACCGACCCCGGGTTCGCCACAGGATTGCGCCATGGCCGACAGCCCCACGCCCCCCGCCACGCTGCTCGCGCCCGAGGCCGAGCTCGCCCGCCTGCTGGAGATCATGGCGCGGCTGCGTGCGCCCAACGGCTGTCCGTGGGACCGGGAACAGGATTTCTCCACCATCGCGCCCTACACGATCGAGGAAGCCTACGAGGTCGCCGACGCCATCAGCCGCCGCGACATGCCGGCGCTGCAGGACGAGCTCGGCGACCTGCTGTTCCAGGTGGTCTATCACGCGCAGATGGCCAGTGAGCTGTCGCCCGAAGACGGCGCCTTCGACTTCGCCCGGGTCGCCCGCGGCATCGCCGAAAACATGGGGGTGCCGGCGGATCATCTTGTCGGCGATGCCGCGGGCGACCCGGGCGAAGTCGAAGGCGCCGTC
>NZ_MLCO01000094.1 GCF_001982615.1 Teichococcus deserti
GGTGTCGACCCGCGGAAGTTGGTCGGCAGCGTCAGACGTGTATAAGAGCCAGCCCCCGGCCCGGGCGACTGGCCCGGGATCGACGCCGCCTCCGCCGAATACCGCCATGTGTCGCTGACCGGGCGCTTCATCCCCGGCCCCGACCGGCTGGTGCAGGCGGCGACCAGCCGCGGCGCCGGCTTCTGGGTGCTCGCCCCCTTCCGCACCGAGGCCGGCTTCCTGGTCCTGGTCAATCGCGGCTTCGTCGCCCCGGAGCAGCGCGACCCGGCCGCCCGCGCCCTGCCCGACGCGCCCCGGACGATCACCGGCCTGCTGCGCATCACCGAGCCCGGCGGCGGCTTCCTGCGCAGCAACGACCCCGGCGCCGGCCGCTGGTACTCGCGCGACGTCGCCGCCCTGGCCGCCGATCTGGGGATCGGCCGCGACCCGGCGGGCGTCGCCCCCTATTTCGTCGATGCCGCGGCGGATCCCGACCCGGCCGCGCTGCCGGTCGGCGGGCTGACGGTGATCCGCTTCAACAACAACCACCTGGTCTATGCGGTCACCTGGTACGCCCTGGCCCTGATGCTGGCGGGGGCGAGCACCTATCTGATCCGCGAGGAGTGGCGCGCGCGCCGCCGTCCCTGAGAAAAGTCCTGCCGCCATGACCGCCACGACCAGCCGGCTCGCCGCCAGCAGCGCCAATATGCAGCAGCTGATCCAGCTGCGCTGGATCGCGGTGATCGGCCAGGTGGTCACCATCGCCGTGGTCGAATGGGGCTTCGGCATCCGCCTGCCGCTCCGGGTCATGGCCTTCATGCTGGCCGTGCTGGTGGCGCTGAACCTGGTCAGCCTGCTGCGCCTGCGGCTGAGGAGCCCGGTCACCCAGGCCGAGCTGTTCCTGGCCATTGCCTTCGACGTGATGGTGCTGACGGTGCAGCTCTATCTGAGCGGCGGCGCCACCAACCCCTTCGTCGCCCTCTATCTGCTGCAGGTGGTGCTGGCCGCCATCCTGCTGGAGGTGCGCTGGACCTGGGCGATGGTGGCGCTGACCAGCCTCTGCTGCCTCGGCCTGACGCTGGCCTATCGCCCGCTGGTGCTGCCCGCGCATCTGGAGGACGACCTGTTCCGCCTGCACCTGCAGGGGATTCTCGTCTGCTTCGTGCTCGATGCGGTGCTGCTGGCGGTCTTCGTCTCCCGCATCACCGCCAACCTCCGGACCCATGACGCCAAGCTCGCGCATCTGCGGCAGCAGGCGGTGGAGGAGGACCATATCGTGCGCATGGGGCTGCTGGCCTCGGGCGCGGCGCATGAGCTTGGCACGCCGCTGGCCACCGTCTCGGTGATCCTCGGCGACTGGAAGCGGCTGCCCGCCTTCCAGTCCAGCCCCGAGCTGATGCAGGAGATCGGCGAGGCCCAGGCCGCGCTCGCCCGCTGCAAGAGCATCGTCACCGGCATCCTGCTCTCCGCCGGCGAGGCGCGCGGCGAGGCGCCGGAGGTGACCACGCTGGACGAGTTCCTCGAGGACTGCATCGAGGCCTGGCGCACCGCGCGCTCGACCCAGGCGCTGCGCTACGACAACAACCTGACCGAGGAGATCGCCGTCGTCGCCGATCCCGCGCTGGAGCAGGTGATCGGCAATGTGCTGGACAATGCGCTGGAAGTCTCGCCGCAGCGCGTCCACCTGTCCGTCCGCCGCGTCGGCGAGGAGCTGGTGCTGGCGGTCAGCGACGACGGCCCGGGCTTCCTGCCCGAGATGCTGGCCGAGCTCGGCAAGCCCTATCGCTCCAGCAAGGGGCGGCAGGGCGGCGGTCTCGGCCTGTTCCTGGTGTTCAACGTGCTGCGCAAGCTCGGCGGCAGCCTCGCGGCCCGCAACCGGCCGGAGGGCGGCGCGACCGTCACCCTGACCCTGCCGATCGCGTCGCTCGCCATCGATCCGGAGCCCTCCCATGGAGCCTGACCCCGCCAGCCATCCCCCAGGCAGGCTGCTGCTGATCGTCGAGGATGACGAAAGCTTCTCCCGCACCCTGCGCCGCTCCTTCGAGCGCCGCGGCTACGAGGTGCTGGTCGCCGCCAGCCTGGAGGAGACCCAGGCGCTGCTGGCGACGCGCAGCCCGGGCTATGCCGTGGTCGACCTGAAGCTGGCCGGCGCCTCGGGCCTGTCCTGCGTGCAGGCGCTGCATGCGCATGACGCCGGGATGCTGATCGTGGTGCTGACCGGCTTCGCCAGCATCGCGACCGCCGTCGAGGCGATCAAGCTGGGCGCCTGCCACTACCTCGCCAAGCCGTCCAACACCGACGACATCGAGGCCGCCTTCTCCCGCGTCGAGGGCGAGGTGGAGACGCCGCTGAGCGCGCGGCCGACCTCGATCAAGACGCTGGAATGGGAGCGCATCCACCAGGTCCTGGCAGAGACCGGCTTCAACATCTCCGAGACGGCGCGCCGGCTCGGGCTGCACCGCCGGACGCTCGCCCGCAAGCTGGAGAAGCGCCAGGTCAGCTAGGGCGGGTTGCCGCCCGGGCGCGGCGATCAGGCCCGGGCGGGAATGGCGCAGACCGACAGGTCGGGCTCCGGCCCTTCGCGCGGCGTCTCGCCCAGCGCCGCGAGCTCGGCCGCCGAGAAGGCGCGGGAGCGGGTGAGGAAGCGCTGCTCCCGCCCGTTGTCGAGCGAGAACATGCCGCCGCGCCCGGGCACCACGTCGATGATCAGCTGGGTGTGGCGCCAGAGCTCGAATTGCGCGCCGCCGATATAGGCGGGGGCGCCGCCGATCTCGCCGAGCCTGACGTCGCCGTCGCCGATCAGGAAGTCGCCCTGCGGATAGCACATCGGCGAGGAGCCGTCGCAGCAGCCGCCGGACTGATGGAACAGCACCGGCCCATGATCGGCGACGATTTCTTTCAATAGCGCCAGCGCGGCCTCGGTCGCGAGAACCCGTTGCGGTGCCTCGGTCATGGCGGTGGCTCCTTGCGCATCGGAGGGGGCCAACGAGCCCCCTCCCCTGTCAGAAAAATCAGAAGAAGCCGAGCTTCTTCGGGCTGTAGCTGACCAGCAGGTTCTTGGTCTGCTGGTAGTGGTCGAGCATCATCCGATGCGTCTCGCGGCCGATGCCCGACTGCTTGTAGCCGCCGAAGGCCGCATGCGCCGGATAGGCGTGGTAGCAGTTGGTCCAGACGCGCCCGGCCTGGATGGCGCGGCCGAAGCGATAGGCGCGGCTGCCATCGCGCGACCAGACGCCGGCGCCGAGCCCGTAGAGCGTGTCGTTGGCGATCGACAGCGCTTCCTCGTCATCCTTGAAGGTGGCGACGGAGACGACCGGGCCGAAGATCTCCTCCTGGAAGACGCGCATGCGGTTGTGGCCGCGGAACACCGTGGGCTGGACGTAATAGCCGCCGGCCAGCTCGCCCGGCATCTCGCGGCGGGCGCCGCCGGCCAGCACCTCGGCGCCTTCCTGGCGGCCGATGTCGAGGTAGCTGAGGATTTTTTCCATCTGCTCGCTGGAAGCTTGCGCACCGATCATCGTCGCCGGGTCCATCGGATGGCCCTGGGTGATGGCGGCGACCCGCGGCAGGGCCTTTTCCATGAAGCGGTCGTAGATGCTTTCATGGATCAGCGCGCGCGACGGGCAGGTGCAGACCTCGCCCTGGTTGAGGGCGAACATGACGAAGCCCTCGACCGCCTTGTCGAAGAAATCGTCGTCCTGGGCAGCGACGTCGCTGAAGAAGATGTTCGGCGACTTGCCGCCGAGCTCCAGCGTCACCGGGATCAGGTTCTGGCTGGCGTACTGCATGATCAGCCGGCCGGTCGTCGTCTCGCCGGTGAAGGCGATCTTGGCGATGCGGTTGCTGGACGCCAGCGGCTTGCCGGCCTCGAGGCCGAAGCCGTTGATCACGTTCAGCACGCCGGGCGGCAGCAGGTCGGCGATCAGCTCAGCCAGGATCATGATCGAGGCCGGGGTCTGCTCGGCCGGCTTCAGCACGACGCAATTCCCGGCGGCCAGCGCCGGCGCCAGCTTCCACACCGCCATCAGCAGAGGAAAGTTCCAGGGGATGATCTGGCCGACGACGCCCAGCGGCTCATGGAAGTGATAGGCGACGGTGTCGTGGTCGATCTCGGAGAGCGAACCCTCCTGCGCCCGGATGCAGCTGGCGAAGTACCGAAAGTGGTCGACGGCCAGCGGCAGGTCGGCAGCGGTGCTTTCGCGGATCGGCTTGCCGTTGTCCCAGCTTTCCGCCGCGGCCAGCAGCGGGATGTTGTCCTCGACCTTCTGGGCGATGCGGTTGAGGATATTGGCGCGCTCGGCCGGGCTGGTGCGGCCCCAGGCCTCCTTGGCGGCATGGGCTGCGTCCAGCGCCAGGTTGACGTCGGCCGCGTCCGACCGCGCGACCTCGCACAGCACCTGGCCGGTGATCGGCGAGGTGTTGGTGAAATAGCGGCCGCCGACCGGGTCGACGAACTTGCCGCCGATGAAGTTGCCGTAGCGTTCGGCGAAGGGCGGCTTCGAGCTGCGGTCGAATTGCTGCTGCGTCATGGCGGTCGCTCCCCTGCGTGGCGTCCCTGGACGGGCGCCTTTCTGTTGTTATCTGGCGTCGCGGCGGCGGGCCTGTCAGCGGGGCGCCCGGCGCCTTGGCGAAGGACCTGTCGCAGGGCTGCGACAGGTGTGCGGCGCATCATCCGCGGGGCGCGCGCGTCCCGAGCCCGAGCCGGGCCATCTTGCGGTGCAGCGTGGCGCGGCTGATGCCGAGCAGCCGCGCCGCCGCCGAGACATTGCCGCCCGAGCGCGCCAGCGCCCGGCTGAGCACGCCGCGCTCGGCCTGGTCGAGCTGCTCGGCCTCCTCCGGCGCCAGCAGGCTGGCGGCGGGCAGGCCGGCGGCGATGGCCTCGGCCGAGATGCCGAAGGCGCGGCGGGCGGCGCGGTTGGCGCCGATCACCAGGTCGTCGCGGTCCAGCGCCAGCAGGGCGCCGTCCTGCGCCGCCTCGCTGGCCAGCAGGATGCGGGCGCCGGCATAGGCCTGGCGGAACTCGGCGGCCTCGATGCGCCGGACCGCCTCGCCGACCGCATTGGCCAGCAGCGCCACCACGCCGCGATCGACGTCGCCGCGGCAGCTGGAGACGTCGAGGCACCCCACCAGCCGCCCGGCATGGTCATGCAGCGGCGCCGTGCTGCAGGACAGCCCAGTGTTGCGCGTGTAGAAATGTTGGTCGCGATGGATGGTCAGCGCCCGGCCCTCGGCCAAGCAGGTGCCGATGCCGTTGGTGCCCTCGGCGCCCTCGCTCCAGACGCAGCCGGTCCAGAGGCCCCATTGGCGGAAGCTGGCATCGTCGCCGGCGCGGCCGCGGCGTTCCAGCGGCACGCCCTCGGCATCGGTCAGCAGGATGCAGCAGCCGCTTTCCCCCACCGTCTCCAGCAGCCGGTCCAGCACGGGGGCGGCGGCGCGCAGCAGCGGCGCCATGCGCTCCCGCGCCTCGCGCAGCCGGGCTTCCTCCAGCCAGCGGGGCGGCCGCGAATCCTCGGGGTCCAGCCCATGGTCGCGGGCCGAGCGCAGCCAGGAGGCGGCGATGCTGGAACGGGCGGCGGCGGAATGGTCGCGCAGCATGGCCTGCACGCGCGCGGCATGATGGACAGGGGTGGCCTGCATCGCTTCCTCCGGACGGGTGGCGGGCGGCCCCTTGGGCAGGGCTCTGTCAGCCGCAGAGTGGCATGGCCGCAGGGGGGTGGCCCAGGATTTTTACCGTTTCGCGCGCGCCGGGGTAACGAGCCAAGGCCATGCCCGCTCTCGCCGGAAGAATCCCAATAATAGCGTATGGCGCAAAATAATGGATGGCTCTCCGATGCCATCCGTTGGGGTTCCGCCGCGATAATACCGAGGCCCTTCGCCGCGAAAGCGTCACGAAGGATGAATCCGATTGGAATCAGGTCGCTTCCGAAGTCGGTTCGATCGTCTTTTCAATTGAAACGCGGCGGAAAGCGCGGACCTGGCCTTTGCGATAACCTATCCTTTATTGGGCTTTCCATCGTTTCGGGGATGCAGCGCCGAACCGCCGTGCTTTCATCCGGTTTCCCCCGCGTGCAACCGCCGCGCGGTCCTGGCGCGCAACAGGCCGCCAGCCATCCAGAAAGGAGACCCGCCATGACCAAGCCCCATGACGACGGCCCGATTGACCCTCCGGTGCAGGAGGTTCCGGACATCAACATCGATATCGACCTGGGGAACATCCTGGGCGTCTTCGCCGGCAACATCAGCATCGGCGACATCAACCTGGGTGACATCAATATCGGCGACATCGCGGTCGGCGACATCAAGGACAACCAGCTCGATCTCAGCGACCTGCTGGATATCGGCGGATCGATCTCCGGCAACTTCTCCGACTGGCTGTTCGGCTGACGTCGGACACAAAAAGGGCGCGGCGGGTCTCCCCGGCCGCGCCCTGTCGCCGCCTCAGCCGCGCATCAGGTGGGACAGGTTGCCGCGGATGCGCTCCAGCACGGTGCCGGGCAGCGGGGCGGGCTCGAAGCGCTGGCCGGTGATGGCCTCATAGGCCTGGATATAGACGGCGGCGGTGTCGAGCACGAGCTGCTCGGGGATCTCCGGGATCTCGTCGTGATAGGGGTCGCAGCGCGCCGCCACCCAGGAGCGGACGAAATCCTTGTCGAAGCTCTCCGGGCGCTGGCCGGCCTCGAAGCGCGCCTGGTAGCTGGCGGCCTGCCAGTAGCGGCTGCTGTCGGGGGTGTGGATCTCGTCGGCCAGCACGATGCGGCCGCTTTCGTCCGTGCCGAACTCGTATTTGGTGTCGGCCAGGATCAGCCCGCGCTCGGCCGCCATCTCCTGCCCGCGGGCGAAGAGGGCCAAAGCGTATTCGCTCAGCTGCTGCCACTGCGCCGGCGTCAGCAGCTTGCGCTCGATGATCTCGGCCGGCGTCAGCGGCGCGTCATGCTCGCCGTCATAGGCCTTGCTGGTCGGCGTGATGATCGGCTGCGGCAGGCGCTCGTTGTCGCGCATGCCGTCCGGCAGGGTGATGCCGTACATCTCGCGCTGCCCGGCCTTGTAGAGCGTCAGGATCGAGGTGCCCGTGGTGCCGGCCAGATAGCCGCGCACCACGATCTCCACGGGGAGGATCTCCAGCCGCTTGCCGATGACCACGTTCGGGTCCGGATAGCTGATGACATGGTTCGGGCAGATGTCGCGCGTCTTGTCGAACCAGAAGCGGGCGATCTGGGTCAGCAGCTCGCCCTTGAAGGGCACGGCGCAGAGGATGCGGTCGAAGGCGCTCAGCCGGTCGGTGGCGATGATCACCCGGCTGCCGTCGGGCATGTCGTAATTGTCCCGCACCTTGCCGCTGTAGTGGTTCGGCAGCTCGGCGATGGTGGCGTCGCCGAGGATGCGCTGCGCCGAGGCGCGGAGGGTGGCGGGGTCCATGCTCTTCGATCCTTCTGCGGCAACCGCGGCGGCCAGCCGGTGCTTCTAGCCGATCGCGGCCCGGCTGTCAGGCGGGGCGCCCATGCCGCCACCCCTGGCCAGGACCGCGGCAAAGGCGCAGCCTTCCCGCCAGGGTCCTCACCTCGAAGGACCCGGCAGGGAGGGGATGCGCATGGCCGCAGGGGCTTTTTCGCTGCAGGGGCGGCGCGTGCTGGTGACCGGCGCCGCCGGCGGCATCGGCCGCGCCACGGTGCGGCTGGCGGTGGAACAGGGCGCGCAGGTGATCGCCGTGGACCTGGCCGCGGCGGGCGAGATCGCCGCCCGCTGCGGCCTGGCGGAAGCCGATTGCCAGCGCCTCGACACCAGCGACCGCGCGGCGGTCGAGGGCTTCGTCGCCGGCGCCGGGCGGATCGACGGGCTGGTCGACACCGCGGCGATCTGCCCGGCCGACGACTGGATGGCGCCCGACTGGGACGAGGCGTTGCAGCGGGTGCTGGCGGTCAATGTCGGCGGGCCGATCAACCTGGCCCGCGCGCTGCTGCCGGCCATGGCGGCGCAGGGCGGCGGGCGGATGGTCTTCTGCGGCTCGATCGCCGGCTGGATGGGCGGCATCGTCTCCGGCCCGCACTACGCCTTTTCCAAGGGCGGGCTGCATGCCTTCATCCGCTGGCTGGCGCGCCGCGCGGCGCCGCAGGGCGTGCTGGTCAATGCCGTCGCCCCCGGGCCGGTGGAAACCGCGATGACCGAAGGCCGCGGCTACCGGCCGGAGAACTATCCGCTCGGCCGCATGGCGCAGCCGGAGGAGATCGCGGCCACCGCCGTCTTCCTGCTGGGCCCCGGCGCCGGGTATGCCGCCGGCGCCGTCTTCGACATCAACGGCGCCACCCACTTCCGCTAGCGGGGCGCGCGCGGCCCTCCGTAAGTCGCCCAGTGGCCGGTCGCCAGCCAGCCGGCATCGACCGGCAGATCGATGCCGGTGATGGCGGAAGCGTCGTCGGACAGAAGAAAACCGACGGCCTTGGCGATTTCCGAGGCCTCGACCATGCGGCCCATGGCGGCGCCATCGGCCAGCTTGGCCGCGTCGCGCAGCCCCTTGTCGATGGCGGCCTGCAGCGGCGGGGTGGCGACGAAGCCGGGCGAGACCGCGTTCACCCGCAGCCCCGAGCGGCCCCATTCGCCGGCCAGGCACGCCGCCATATGCACCACGGCCGCCTTGGTCGGCGCATAGGCATGCAGCGGCACGGCGCGGCTGGCGGTGATCGAGCCGGTCAGCACCATCGCCCCCCGCCCGCGCGGCGCCATCCGCCGCCCGGCGGCCAGGCAGGTGACATAGACGCCGCGCAGATTGACCGCGACGATGCGGTCGAACTCGTCCAGCGGCAGCTCCTCCGGCCGCGCGCCCGGCTGGATCAGCCCGGCATTGGCCATCACCGCCTCGATCGGGCCGAGCTCTTGCTCGACCTTGTCGAACACAGCCTCGACGGCATCGGCATCGGTGACGTCCAGCGTCACGGCCCGGGCGCCGAGACGTGCTGCGGCGGCCTCGGCGCGCGGCGCGTCGCGGTCGGCGATGACCACCTGCCAGTTGCGCTCGGCCAGCAGCTCGGCGGTGGCCAGCCCGATGCCGCTGGCGGCGCCGGTGACCAGGGCCAGCCGGCCCCTCCCCTCATCCCTCGTCATTGGTCTTCCTGTCGTTCCCAGGCGGCGCGCAGAGTTGCGGCCGCGAGATCCAGCACCGCCGGCACCGCGCCGATCGCCTTGTCCATGGTCAGGATGGCATGCGCCTCGCCGGACAGATGCAGCGCGGTGACCTGCACGCCCTCGGCCTGCAGCCGGTCGCCGTAATCCAGCCCCTCGTCGCAAAGCGGGTCCTGGCCGCAGGTCAGCAGGAAGGCCGGGGGGGCGCCGGCCAGGCTCGGCGTCAGCAGCGGCGAGGCGCGCCAATCGCTGCGCTGCGCGGCATCCGGCAGGTAGTGGCCGATGAACCAGCGCATGGTGGCGCCGGTCAGCACCATGGCCTCGCTGGGGCGCGGATAGCGGTCGGCCGTCAGCCGCAGGTCCACGGCCGGATAGAGCAGCATCTGGAACGAGGAAGGCGGCGCGCTGCCGTCGCGGCCCATCAGCGCCAGGATGGCGGCCAGGTTGCCGCCGGCGCTGTCGCCGCCGACCGCGATGCGGGCTGCATCGATGTTCAGCGACGATGCCTGCGCCGCCAGCCAGCGCAGCGCGGCCAGGGCGTCGTCGAGCGCCGCCGGATAGGGATGCTCCGGCGCCAGGCGGTAATCCACCGCCAGCACCGCCGCCCCCAGCCGCTGCGCCAGGGCCCGGCACAGCGCGTCATGCGTGGCCAGGCTGCCGAGCACCCAGCCGCCGCCATGCAGGAACAGCAGGCAGGGCTGCGGCGCCTCCGACCGCCCGCCGCGATAGAGCCGCAGCGGGATGCGCCGGTCGGGAAGCTCGACGTCCAGGTCACGCACTTCCGGCAGGTCGACGCCCGGATGCTGCATCAGCCGGCCGCGGGCGGCATGGGCCTCGCGCGCCGCCTCGGGGGTCAGCGCCTCGAAAGGCGGCGCGCCGCCCAGGCGGATGGCGGCCAGCAGGCGCTTCAGATCGGGGCTGATCCCCGTTTGTGTCCTCGGCATCAGGGCGGGATCTCAGGGCGTCAGGCGGAAGCCGTCATAGCCGCGCGCGGCGACCTCGGCGCAGATGCCGGCATAGCGCGCCATGCCGCCGGCATAGGGCATGAAGACGCGCGGCTTGCCCGGGACATTGGCGCCCAGATACCAGGAGGAATTGGCCTGGGGCAGCAGGGTCGCCGCCGCCGCCTCGTTGACATGGGCGACCCATTTCTCCGCGGCCTCCGGCTCGGCCTCGATGGTGGCGAGGCCGTTGTCGCGCAGATGGGTGATGCAGGCAGAAATCCAGTCGACATGCTGCTCGATGGCGACGGGCATGTTGGTCAGCACCGAGGGGCTGCCCGGCCCGGTGATGGTGAAAAGGTTGGGGAAGCCCGCCACCTGCAGCCCGAGATAGGTCACCGGCCCCGCCGCCCAGGCGTCTTTCAATTTGATCCCGTCGCGGCCTTCGATGTCGATGGCCAGCAGCGCGCCGGTCATGGCGTCGAAGCCCGTGGCGAAGACGATGACGTCCAGCGGGATCTTTCTGTCCGTTGTCTGGATGCCGTCCGGGGTGATCGCCTCGATCGGCGTCGCCTTGATGTCGACGAGATCGACATTCTCGCGGTTGAAGGTCTCGAAATAGAAACTGTCGATCGGCGGGCGCTTGGTGGCGAAAGGATGGTCGCGCGGCGTCAGCTTCTCCGCCGTCGCCGGGTCCTTCACCACCTCGCGGATCTTGCCCCGGATGAAGTCCGAGGCGGTGTCGTTGGCGGCGCGGTTGACCAGCAGGTCGCGGAAGATCGAGCGGAAGCGCAGCCCCCCCTGCTCCCAGCCGGCCTCGTAGCGGGCGCGGCGCTCCTCCTCGTCGAGGTCGAGCGGCGATTGCTGGCCGAAGACGAAAGGATGGCCGTTGGGCGCGGCGCGCGCCTGTTCGCGGATGGCGGCGTAATTCGCCTTCACCTCCCGGCGGAATTCCAGCGAGACCGGGCCGTTGCGCGCCGGGATGCTGTAATTGGCGGTGCGCTGGAAGACGGTCAGATGCGCCGCCTGGGCCGCGATCACCGGCGTCGCCTGGATGCCGGTGGAGCCGGTGCCGATCAGCCCCACCCGCTTGCCGGTGAAGTCGACGCCCTCGGCCGGCCAGCGCCCGGTATGCACCCATTGGCCCGCGAAGCTGTCCAGCCCCGGGATCGCCGGCACATTGGCCGAAGACAGGCAGCCGATGGCGGTGATCAGGTAGCGCGTGGACAGGGTCTCGCCGGACTGCGTCGTGACGTGCCAGAGGTTCTGCGCCGCGTCATAGCGGGCGGCGGCGACGCGGGTGTCGAAGCGGAAGCTGCGGCGCAGGTCGAATTTCTCGGCGACATGGCCGAGATAGCGGCGGATCTCGTGATGCTCGGGATAGCGCTCGCTCCAGTCCCATTCCTGCTGCAGCTCGTCGGAAAAGGAGAAGCTGTAGTAGTAGCTTTCAGAATCGCAGCGCGCCCCGGGATAGCGGTTCCAGTACCAGGTGCCGCCGACATCGCTGCCGGCCTCCAGCCCCTGCACCGAAAGCCCGAGGCCGTCGCGCAGCTTGTGCATCTGGTAGAGCCCGGCGAAGCCGGCGCCGATGATGATGGCGTCGAAGGCGGCGCCCGGCAGCGTCGCCGGCGCAGCATCGGATTTCATGGCGGTGGACATGGCGGCGCTCCCTGGACGATGCGGCCGCTCTGGCGGGGCCACTTGGCTGGAAGGCTAGGAGCGGCGCCGCGAGCCGACAATTTCCAAAAGCGCCAAACTGGTGTGAAGATCCGTCACAATCAGGGGGGCGGCGGGATGGACCGGCTGGCGGAAATGCGCGTCTTCGTCCGCGCGGTGGAGGATGGCGGCTTCTCGGCCGCCGGAAGAGCGCTGTCGCTGACGCCGTCGGCCGTGTCGAAGCTGGTGGCGCGGCTGGAGAACCGGCTGGGCGTTGTCTTGTTCAATCGCTCGCTGCGGAGCCTGGCCCTGACGCCGGAGGGCGAGGCTTTCTATCCCGCTGCGCTGCAGGCCCTGGCCGCGGTGGAGGAAGCCGAGGCGCGCGCCCAGGGCGGACGACTGACCGGCGAGGTGCTGCGCATCCGCTCGGTGCCGACGTTTGCCATCCATCTGCTGGCGCCGCTGGTGCCGGAATTCCGCCGGCAGCATCCCGGGCTGCGGCTGGAATTCGTGCTCGGCAACGAGCCGGGCAATCTGCTGGAGGGCGGCGTGGATCTCGCCATCTCGATCGGCGAGCTGCCGGACAGTTCCCTGGTCGCGCGGCGGGTGACGACGATGCGCTGGATCATCTGCGCATCCCCCCGCTATCTCGCCGAGCATGGGACGCCGAAAACCCCGGCCGAGCTCGCCGAGCATGAATGCCTGAACTTCAACAAGCGGATGCCCTGGAGCACCTGGAGCTTCCGCGGGGCCGACCACTCCGTCAGCCGCATCCCGGCACGCGGCGGCGTGACGGCCAATCAGGGGCAGATGCTGATGGCGCTGGCGGTCGCCGGCGTCGGCATTGCGCGGCTGGCCGATTTCCAGATCCGCGAGGCTCTTTCAGAAGGGAAATTGGTGCGGCTGTTCCCGGAGCAGGAGCCGCGGATGGAGGAGGCGATCTATGCCGTCCACCAGGGCCGCCGCCACCCCAGCCCGCGCCTGCGCTTCTTCCTGGATTTCCTCGAAGAGGAATTCTCGCGAAGACCGGGGTGAGGGGAATGGCGGGAACCGCCCTCCCCTCACCCGGGGAAGAAATCAGGCCTCGGTCAGGGCCGGGACGGTGCTGGTCCAGCCGTGGCGGTCCTCGGCGGCGCCATACTGGATGCCGACGATCGCGTCATAAAGCTTCTGCGTCAGCATGCCGGTATGGCCATTGCCGATGCTGATCTTCTCGCCCTTGTAGCCGAGCTCGCCCACCGGCGAGACCACCGCCGCGGTGCCCGTGCCCCACATCTCGCGCAAGCTTCCGTCGCGGCCGGCCTGCATCACCTCGTCGATGCTGATGCGGCGCTCGGAGACCGTCAGGCCCCAGTCGCGCAGCAGCGTCAGGATCGAGTTGCGGGTGACGCCGTCCAGGATGGTGCCGGCCAGCGGCGGGGTGATCACCTCGTCGCCGATCTGCATCATGATGTTCATGGTGCCGACCTCGTCGATGTACTTGCGCTCGACGCCGTCCAGCCAGAGGACCTGGGTGTAGCCGGCGCGCTCGGCCTCCTGCTGGGCGGAGAGGGAGGCCGCGTAGTTGGCGGCGGTCTTCGCCTCGCCCAACCCGCCCTGCACCGCGCGGACATGGTTGTCGGTCGCCAGGATGCGGACCGGCTTGACGCCTTCCTTGTAGTAGGCGCCGACCGGCGAGCAGATGACGAAATAGGTGTAGCTGTGCGCCGGATGCACACCGAGCATGACGTCGGTCGCGATGACGGTCGGACGGATGTAGAGCGACGTGCCCTGGGTGGAGGGGACCCATTCATGGTCGACGCCGACGATCGCCTCGAAGGAGCGGCGCACCAGCCCGGGATCCATCTCGGGAATGCACAGCGCGCGGGCCGACTTGTTCAGCCGCTCGGCATGGCGCTGGGCGCGGAACAGGCGGATCTGGCCGTCCCGGCCGCGGAAGGCCTTCAACCCGTCGAAGATCGCCTGGCCGTAATGCAGCACGGAGGTCGCCGGATCCATCGACAGCGGCGCGTAGGGGACGACGCGCGGGTCATGCCAGCCCTTCCCCTCGACATAGTTCATGACGAACATGTGGTCGGTGAAGACCTTGCCGAAAGACAGCGAGGCATCCGCCGGGCGCGGCTGCGGCGTCCGGGTGCGGGTCACGCTGATCGGGGTCTGGCTGGTCGAGCTCATGGGGCCGGTGTCCGCAGTTTTGTTGCGCGTCGAGGCAGTCTATCGCAATGGCCGTACGATTCCGCTCCCCGTTCGTCAACATTCCACCTATGCGCCCTGGTTCTGATAGGTCAGCGCATCTGCCCGATCTTGGCGACGTTGGGTCTGGGGACTCTGGCGGGGAGTCGCGTTGTTTCGAATCGATGACGAATCCACTCTCGTCTGCGAGTCGGCGCGCAAAGGGCTGATTCCAGGCGCCGCGCGCGACTCCGCAGGCTTCGCCATCGATGAGGACTCTGGCGGGAGAGGCGGCCAGCGAGTCGGACGATTCGTGCCAAGCCGCTGAAAACCTTGTCCACAGCGCGTCCGAGGACTGTGGCGGTGGTTTCAGGGACTTTGGCGGGCCGGACGTCTCGGCTTTGCTGGGAGTCGCGGCGTCCGTCCCGAGGACTATTGCGGGACAGACTAGTATTAGAATCACTACTAATCCTCTAGTAGCCTTCCCGCCAAAGTCCTCGGCGACAAGCGTCTCAAAATGTTCCATTCTCCGGGACGCCTCGATGGTTGGTCGCCAGCGAGCCCTGAAGGAGAGATGCCGTGGCCGAAGTCCATGCGATGCTGGAAGCCCATGGCCGCCAAGGGGTCCTGAAACTCGATTTCGACCGCCGTGTCGTCGATGCCGCCGCCGATTACCTGGGCGACGAAGATGGCGGCATCGGCTTCATCTATTCCGGCTGGGCCCAGGCTGCCCTGCCCCACAAGCGCCTGGCCGACGATGCACCCTGGCAGGTGCGCACCGACCGCGTCAGCCTGCTGGTGGAGCCCGGCCGCAAGACCCGCGCCGATGGCAGCCTGGAATGGATCGGCGTGCCCTATGGCAGCCGGGCGCGGCTGATCATGCTGTACCTGCAGTCGGAAGCGATCCGCACCAATTCGCGCGAAATCGAGCTTGGCCGCAGCCTGCGGGCCTGGCTGGGGCGGATGGGCATCTCGCCGGGTGGCAAGTCGATCAAGGATGTGCGCGAGCAGGCCGAGCGCATCACCCGCTGCCGCCTGACCTTCGAAGTGCAGCAGGCCGGCCGATCGGCCCTGGTGCAGCAGCTGATCGTCGACAAGGCGCTGTTCACCGAGGATGGGGACTCTGGCGGGAGCCAGTTCCTGGAGCGGACCAAGCTGTCGGAGACCTTCTTCGACCAGCTGCGCCGCCACCCCGTCCCCATCGAGGAATCGGCAATCCGCGCGATCAACCGGCATTCCATGGCGCTGGATATCTATTGCTGGCTCGCCTACCGGCTGCATGTGCTGCCCAGCCCGCTGCAGGTCTCCTGGAAGGCGCTGCACGCCCAGTTCGGCACCGGCATCCGCCGCCTGGACCATTTCCGCGAGACCTTCACCGAGCAGCTGGCACTGGCGACCGCGGTCTACCCGGCAGCGCAGATCGAGATCAAGCCGATGGGGCTGGTGCTCTCCCCTTCCGCGCCCCCGGTCGCCGCACGCAAGACGGTGGTGGCCTTCCCCGGTGAGCTGATGGCTTCCCGCCGGAGTCCCCAGAAGCAGGCTGGCTGACCGCAGGGGAGCCCCCTCCCCCGCCAGAGTCCTCAAGGCGTCCTTCGTCAGGCTTCTTCCGCCTTGGCGTCGATGATCTGGCGCTCCAGCCCGGCCAGCTCGGCGGACCAGCGCTCCATCTCCTTGCGGGCGCGCTCGATCTTGCCCTGCAACTCCTCACGTTTCGCGGCCAGCAGCGCATCCTCACCATGGGCGGCCAGACGCTGGGTCCTCAGCTCCTGGCGGAAGCGCTCGATGGCCGAGCGCGGTGTGCCAGGCGCCACCAAGCCGCGCTGCCGCGCCTGCTCCAGCGCATCGGGCTCCAGCGTCACCAGGCGGAAGGCGGCGGCATAGCTGCGCGGCAGCTCGGCTTCGGGGACATAGCCCTGGTCCACCTTCTCCGCCACGGTGCGCAGCATATGCGCGACTGAGCGGTTGAACGGCAGCTTGGCGACGATGTCGCGCTCGAAGCTGCCGCGGAACTGCCGCTCGGCATGGGACAGCAAACGGCCGATGGACAGAAAGGTGCGCTGGGCGGTGTCCCAGAGCTTGCCGATCTCCTGGACGACGTCGTCCTCGCTGGCCAAGGCGAAGATCTCGCTGCGCGGCGTCGCGACATCCTCGTGTGCGATGGTCAGGATCGAGGCGCGCTTTGGCGCTGCCTTGCGCGCGCCCCACTTCTCCTTGGCGTCGATGGCCATGCTCAGCTCTCCAGTCCAAGTTCAAAGCGCACGAAGTTCCAGACCGCCTCATAATCCTCGGCGGCCTTGCGGCCGAGCTTGCCGGTCAGGTCGGCGACACCCTTGCCTTCGAAATAGGTCCGCATCACCGCCTGCAAGGTGCGCACATCATGCGGGCAGAGCTTGCCCATCGAGGACAGGTAGTGGCGCGCCTCGCCCAGGCTGCTGACGTCACGCTCGGTCTTGCACAGCAGGAAGAAGGCCGGGCGGTTCTGCTGGCGCACCAGCTTCATCCATTCGGCCACGGACTCCAGATCCTCGCCGCCCTGGCCGGTCGGGATCAGCACCAGCTCGGCCCGGCGCAACACATGGCGCAGCTGCTCCGAGTCATGCTCGATGCCCGGGGGGGTGTCGACGAAGATCAGGTCGAACTCGCCGAGCTCCGTGATCTCCTTCAAGGCCTCTGCCGCCTCAGCCATGGTGACCTTGTCGAAATGGCTGATCGCGGGCAGCTCTTCCGGGCGGCGGTTCCACCAGCGCGTCAGAGTGCGCTGCAGGTCCAGGTCGATGGTGGCGACACGATAACCGTCGCGGGCCGCCAGAGCAGCCAGGTTGCGGGTGGTTGTGGTCTTGGCGCTGCCGCCCTTGGCGCTGGACAGCAGCACCACCTTGGTGGGCGAGATCTCGCTGGGCTTGGCCGGGGCTGCCGCTGCGGTTTTGCTGGAACTCGGCTTCCGGGCCATGCTGCTTCCTTGCCGTGCGCGTCGGAACCCGCGCAACCTAGGGTGATGTTTGACGGCGTCAAACCCGACCTGTGGATAAGTCCGGACACCCGGCCCGATCCTTCGGGGCTGCGGCCCCTATACCAAGGTTGGGCCCCGGCGTCCCAGGCGGATGATCGCCAGGGGCAATTTGCCCCGCCATGCTGGCCAGAACGCCACATCATTGTTCAAGCCAGGAGGCTCCATGTCCCCCATGATCCCCGTGTCGCAGCCCATGCCCGGCCGGCGCGAGCTGGTGATCGGCGGCGTCTCGGCCGTGGCAGCGCTCGCGCTGCCCATGTCTGCCGGGGCGCAGCCGCATCCCCAGCCCGGCCACCACCCGGCCGTGGCAGCGCAACCGCACCATGAAGGACGTGAGTCGATGGACAGCATCACCACCCAGGACGGCACCCGGATCTTCTACAAGGATTGGGGCACCGGCCAGCCGATCGTCTTCCATCACGGCTGGCCGCTGAGCGCCGATGACTGGGACGCCCAGATGATCTTCTTCCTGAACCAGGGCTACCGGGTCATCGCCCATGACCGGCGGGGCCATGGGCGATCCACGCAGACTGCAACCGGCAACGAGATGAACACCTACGCCGCCGATGTCGCGGCGCTGGCGAAGCACCTGGACCTCAAGGGCGCGGTGCATATCGGGCACTCGACCGGCGGCGGCGAGGTGGCGCGTTACGTCGCCCAGTATGGCGGCGAGGGCCGGGTGTCCAAGGCTGTGCTGGTCGGCGCCGTGCCGCCGATCATGCTGAAGACCGCGGCCAATCCGGGCGGCCTGCCGCTCGAGGTCTTCGACGGCTTCCGCAAGGCGCTGGCGGACAACCGCGCGCAGTTCTTCCGCGACGTGCCGGCCGGGCCCTTCTACGGCTTCAACCGGCCGGGCGTCGCCACCATCCAGGGTGTGGTGGACAACTGGTGGCGGCAGGGCATGATGGGCGGCGCCAAGGCGCATTACGACTGCATCAAGGCCTTTTCCGAGACGGACTTCACCGAGGACCTGAAGAAGATCGACGTCCCCGTGCTGGTGATGCATGGAGAGGACGACCAGATCGTCCCGATCGACGATTCGGCGCATCTGGCGATCAAGCTGCTGAAGCACGGCACGCTGAAGACCTATCCAGGCCTGCCGCATGGCATGGCCACCACCCATGCGGATGTCATCAACGCGGATCTGCTGGCCTTCATCCGCGGCTGACGCCTTATCGCCCGGCGCCAGCACCAAGCGCCGGGCTTTATCCATTTAGGATAGGTAGAAAATCCTAATCCGGCGGAATTCCGCCATGGTCCTCGGCCTGCGATTTCAGCCTGTCCACCCCGGCGAAGCGGGCTAGACTTCGCGCAAGGCGCCCCAATCTCCGGGGAACCTGCAGCAACGGAGGGCCAGGATGGGCGAGGACAGGATCGTGCCGGCCGCCTTGCAGCCGCAACCCGGCGATTATGACTATGACCTCGACCGCGCGCTCAGCGCCGTCGTCACCTTGCGCGCCCGCATCCCCGAGGACGCTTTCACCGCCGAGACGCTGGGCACCGAGCGCATCGGCAATGCGGTGCAGTTCCGCGAGGACGGGCTGTTGCTGACCATCGGCTATCTGATCACCGAGGCCGAGGAGGTCTGGCTGACCGCCGGCGACGGCCGCGTGGTGCCCGGCCATGTGGTGGGCTTCGACCAGGTGACCGGCTTCGGCCTCGTGCAGGCGCTGGGGCGGCTGGGGGTGCCGGCGCTGCCGCTCGGCAACTCCCGCGAGGTGCAGGCCGGGGACGACATCGTCTTTGCCGGCGCCGGCGGTCGGCAGGGGGCGCTGGCCGGCCGGGTGGTCGCGCGCCAGGCCTTCGCCGGCTATTGGGAGTACCTTCTGGACGACGCGATCTACACGGCGCCGGCGCATCCGCTCTGGGGGGGCGGGGCGATCATCGGACCGCGCGGCGAGCTTGTCGGCATCGGCTCGATCCAGCTCGGCCATGATCCGGGCGACGGCAAGGTGCGGGTGCTGAACATGAGCGTGCCCACCGACCTCCTGAAGCCGATCCTGCCGGAGATGCTGGCCCAGGGGCAGCCCAGCCGCCCGCCGCGGCCCTGGCTCGGCGTCTCGGCGGCCTCCGAGGAGGGGCAGCTGGTGCTGATCGGCGTCAGCAAGAAGGGGCCCGCGGCGCGGGCCGGGCTGAAGCGCGGCGACATCGTGCTGGCGGTGGACAGCCAGCCGGTGACCGACGAGGCCAGCTTCTTCCGTGCGCTGTGGTCGCTGGGCGATGCCGGGGTGGGGGTGCCGCTGGTGCTGGACCGCGACGGCGACCGCTTCGAGGTCAATGTCACCTCGGGCGACCGCAATTCCTTCCTGAGGTCTCGCCGGCTGCACTGAAACCGGGGGCGGGCGAAGAACCCTGCCCGCCATCAGGCGTCCTCGGCCCGGCCTTCCAGGAGCCGGGGATTATAGAAGAAGCGCCCGCGCAGGATGCGGTCACCGCGCCGGAGCGGCAGCGCGACCTCCTTCACATGGCGGACGCTGCCTCCGGGCCGGCGCCACGCGGCATGCCATGCGATAGCGATGCATCGCCGACCAGCAGGCTGGCAGCGCGCCGATGCGCTCGGCGTGGGCGATGCTGGCGGTGCGGTCAAGCAGCGGCGGCAGCAGGTTCTCCTGCAGGGTGAACTCCGGATGGTGGAATTCCCCCAGCGCCTCGACGACGCGGCCGGCTTCCACGGCCGTGGCCAGGGCTGCGACGTGGTCAGCGCCGGGCGTGCGAGCCCGCCCCTGGGCGGCGGGGGAGGGGGCGCGGGGCGCCATCGCCGCGCCCACCATGGCCATGATCATGGCCAGGCCACCCGCCTCGGGTAAAGTGCTGGTAGGTCCGGCCGATGCGGAAGGCAGCGGCGTTCGTCGCCAGGCAGCGGTCGAGACAGGTGCTGCGGAAGCCGGCCTTATCCGCCGCCATTTGAGAATAAGTCGCAACATCAGCCGAATGTGGCTGCGGCCTCCTGCAGCAGCCAGTCGCGCAGCGCCGTGACGGGCGCTTCCCGCCCGCGCGCCGGGGCGTGCAGCAGGTGCCAGCCGGTGCCGCGCTTCAGCGGCGCCAAGCCGGGCAGCGGATTGACCAGCCGCCCGGCGTAAAGCTCCGGCCCGATCAGCGAGAGATCGGCCAGCGCCACGCCCAGCCCGTGCATCGCCGCCTGCGGCGGCAGCAGCGAGGAGGCGAAGCGCAGTGGCCGCTCGGGCCGCTGGCCGCGCTGGCCGGCATGGGACAGCCAGTCCTCCCAGTCGGTCGGCGCGGTGTCGGAGGCCAGAAGCGTTTCGCCGGCGATGGTCTTCGGGTCCAGCGCGCCGCGGGCGGCCAGCCAGGCGGGGGCGCAAACGGGGACCAGCCGGTCGGGAAAGAGCAGGTGGGCGGAAATTTCCGGCCACGGGCCGCGGCCATGCACCACGGCGGCGTCCAGCCCGCTGTCGCCGCGCAGCGCCGGCGTCTCGATGGCGGTGGACAGCCGCAGCTCGATTTCCGGATGGCGGCGGTGGAAGCGCGGCAGGCGCGGCAGCAGCCAGCCGATGGCGAAGGAAGTCTGGGCATTGACCGTCAGCACCGCCCGCGGCCGCTGCGCCAGGGCGCGGCCGATGCCGGCCTCCAGCGTGTCGAAGGCGTCCACCAGCACCGGTAGCAGCGCCTGGCCATCGGCGGTCAGGCTCAGCGACCGCGGGCCGCGGTCGAAGAGACGGCGTTCCAGCCGGGCCTCGAGCAGCTGCACATGGCGGCTGACCGCGGCGGCGGTGACGCCGAGCTCCTGCGCGGCCGCCGCGAAGCCGCCGCGGCGGGCGGCGGCCTCGAAGGCGCGCAGCGCGTTCAGCGGCGGCAGGCGACGCCGCATGGTCCGTCAGTTCGCCATCGCGGGTTGGGCGGTGAAGCGGTTGACGGGACGGTCCAGGCCGAAATGGTCGCGCAGCGTGCTCCCGCCATAGTCCTCACGGAACAGGCCGCGGCGGCGCAGCTCCGGCAGCACGGTCGCGGCGAAGACGCCCATGTCGCCGGGCAGGTTGGGCGGCAGCAGGTTGAAGCCGTCGCAGGCGCCGCCCTCGAACCACTCCTGCATGTGGTCGGCGATATCGATCGCCGTGCCGGCGAAGGTGTCGTGGCCGCGGCCGAAGGCGATGGCGTGGATCAGCTGGCGGATGGTCAGGTTGTCGCGCCGTGCGAGGTCGACGAAGACCTGATAGCGGCTCTTGCCGCCGTTGATCGCCTCGATCGGCGGCAGCTCGGGCAGGGGGCCGTCCAGCGGATAGGTGAAGAGGTCCAGCCCAAGATTGTTCGACAGCTGGTGCAGCCCGTATTGCGGCACGATGTATTCGTTGAGCTCGGCCGCCTTGTCGCGCGCCTCCTGCCGGGTGGCGCCGACCACGGCGGCCAGGCCCGGCAGGATGCAGAGCTGGTCGGGGCGGCGACCATGGGCCCGCATCCGCGCCTTCACGTCGCCATAGAAGTCCTGCGCGTCGGCCAGGTTGTTCTGCGCGGTGTAGATGGCCTCGGCGAAGCGGGCGGCGAATTCCCGCCCGTCGGTGGAGGAGCCGGCCTGCACCAGCACCGGATGCCCCTGCGGCGGCCGCGGGAAATCCAGCGGGCCGCGCACCTTGAAGAAGGTTCCCTCGTGGTGGATCGGGTGCAGCTTGCGGCCGTCGACGAAGCGGCCGCCGGCGCGGTCGGCGAGCAGGGCGTCATCCTCCCAGCTGTCCCAGAGGGCGCGGGTGACCTCGACGAACTCGGTCGCCCGGGCATAGCGCTGGGCGTGCTGCATGTGCTGGTCGTGGCCGAAATTCTGCGCCGCCATCTCGTTGCCCGAGGTGACGATGTTCCACCCGGCGCGGCCGCGGCTGACGCGGTCCAGCGAGGCGAACTTCCGCGCCAGGTCATAGGGCTCGTGATAGGTGGTCGAGGCCGTGCCGATCACGCCGATCTTCGTCGTGACGGCCGCGACGGCGGCGAGCAGCGTGAAGGGCTCGAAGAAGTTGTTGAAGGGCCCGTGCTCGACATGGTGGTTGATGGCCAGGGCATCGGCGATGAAGATGGCGTCGAGCTTCGCCGCCTCCGCCTGCTGCGCCAGCCGCTGGTAGTAGCCGATATCCATCATGTCGGCCGGGTCGGTGCCGGGATGGCGCCAGGCGGCCTCGTGATGCCCGATGCCCTGGATGAACAGGTTCAGGTGCATTTTTCTGGTCATGCGAGCGGGATCCTTCAGGCCGATTTGGAGACGTCCCAGAAGACCGGGATGGGGGCGGTGACGACGCCGGCGACATTGCTGCGCCAGGCCTGCTTGGCCAGGAAGAAGCCGGTGGGCAGGAAGATCACATCCGCCAGCGCCGCGGCGTTGATCTTCTCGGCGATCTTCTTTTCCTGCTCGAGCGAGGCGCTGTCGTACCATTCGGCGATGCCGGCCTCGACCGCCGGGCTGTCGGGCCAGCCGAACCAGCCCTTCTCGCCATTGGCGCGCAGGCCGAGATAGGCGGCCGGGTTGATGCAGTCGGTGCCGGCATGGCTGACCTGGAAGCTGTGCCAGCCGCCCTGCTCCGGCGGCGCGCGGCGGTTCAGCCGGCGGCTCTGGATGGTGGCGAAATCGGTCGAGACGTAGTCGATGGTCATGCCGATGCGGCGGAACATGTCGGCGGCGACATCGCCCACCGCCTTGGCGGCGAAGGAATCCTGCGCCGTCAGCATGACGATCTTCTCGCCGGCATAGCCGGACTCGCGCAGCAGCCGTTTTGCCAGTTCCAGGTCGCCGCCGCGCGCCAGCGTCGTGTCGCCGGCCTCGGTGTAGAGCGGCGTGCCGGGCGTGAAATAGCCGTTCATCGGGCGGCGGAGCGAGGAATCTTCACCCACCAGCGCGCTGAGATAGTCGTCCTGGCGGATGCCGGCCAGCATGGCGCGGCGGATGCCGATCTTGTCGAAGGGCGGCTGCAGGTGGTTCAGCCGCACGCCGGAGACGACGCCCAGGTCGTTGGCGATGCCGGTGCGGATGTCGCGATGCCGCTCGAGCTGCGGCACCAGGTCGGGGAGCGGAGACTCCAGCCAGTCGACCTCGCCGGTCTGCAGCGCGCCGGCGGCGGTCGCGCCGTCGGGGATGATCAGCCATTCGATGCGGTCGACCAGCATGCGCTTGCCGCCGGCCATCCAGGAGGCCGGCTCCGGCCGCGGCTGGTAGCCGGCAAAGCGCTCGAAGACGACGCGGGCGCCGACCTGCCATTCGGCGGTGACCATCTTCATCGGGCCGCTGCCGATATATTCGGTGATGACCTTGCCGGGGTCGGTGCGCGCGATGCGCTCCGGCATGACGAAGGTGCAGGGCGTGTTCGACTTGGCCAGGGCGTAGAGCATCTTCGGGAAGGGCCGCTTCAGCACCCAGCGGAAGCTGCGCTCGTCGAGGGCGGTCAGGCTGTCCTCGATGGCGGCGATGTTCTGGCCCATTACGTCGCGCGCGGCCCAGCGGCGCAGGCTGGCCACGGCGTCGCGCGCGGTGACCGGTGTGCCGTCGTGGAAGACCAGGCCCGGGCGCAGGCGGAAATGCCAGGTCAGCCCGTCGGCCGAGACCTCCTCCTGCTCGACCATCTGTCGCTGCGGCTGCATCCGCGCGTCGATGCCGTAGAGCGTGTCCCAGACCAGCAGCGCGGCATTGCGCACGCTGTAGGAGGTGCCCCAGATCGGGTCGAGATTGGCGATGTCGCCCTGCGGGACGAAGCGCAGCAGGCGTGTCGCGGCCTGCGCCGCGGCCGGGCGGGCGATGAAGGGGGCAATCAAAGAAGCGGCGAGCAGGGTACGGCGGCGCATGGCGACCTTCGCTTCTGGGCGTGAAGGCCGTGCTGTCGCTTCCCTGCCGCGCAGGCTCAGCCGCCGCGCTTGGCGCCAGAGTGAGACCTCCTCCGGGCGAGGGCAACACAGTAAAGCTCGGGCTGAGGCACAGCTTTGCTGAGGCTCAGCCGCGCATGCTAGAAGCCGGCATGCCCATCGATCTCATCTGCCTCGATGCCGACGACACGCTCTGGCACAACATGCGTCACTTCCAGGCGACCGAGGAGGCGCTGCTGGCGGTCCTGCAGCCCTTCGCCGAGGCGCGGATCGCGCGCGAGACACTGGAAGCCTGCGAGATCCGCAACCTTGCCTTGTATGGCTACGGCGCCAAGGGCTTCACCCTGTCGATGATCGAGACGGCACTGGAGCTGGGGGGCGACAGCCTGCCGCCGGCGGCCCTGAAGAAAATCCTGGAGGCGGGGCGGGTGCTGCTGCGGCATCCGGTGCAGCTCTTCGACGGGATCGAGGACACGCTGACGCGGCTTGCCGAGCGCGGAAGGCTGGTGCTGGTGACCAAGGGCGACCTGCTGCACCAGGAGACCAAGCTGGCGGCCTCCGGCCTCGGCGACCGCTTCTCCGGCATCGAGATCGTCAGCGACAAGAATGCCGAGACCTTCCGGAAGCTCTTCGCGCGCTACGGCGTGGTGCCGGGGCAGGCGGTGATGGCCGGCGATTCCATGCGCTCCGACATCCTGCCGGCGCTGGAGGCGGGCGCCTGGGCCGCCTTCGTGCCGCAGCAGCAGGTCTGGAGCCACGAGGCCGCCGCGGCGCCCGAGGCCCATCCCCGCTTCCGGCAGCTCGCCCGCCTGGCGGAGCTGCCGGATTGGATCGACAGCCTGGGCTAATCCGCCGCCAGGGTGGGGTTGGAAAAAATCCGGCGCTGCGGGGTGGCCAGGCCCATGGTCTGGCGCAGCGTGCCGCCGGCGTATTCGCGGCGGAACAGCCCGCGCTTCTGCAGTTCCGGCACCACCAGATCGACGAAGTCGGTCAGCGAGCGCGGCACCACCGGCATGTCGACATTGAAGCCGTCGCAGGCCTGGCCGCGGAACCAGTCTTCCATCTGGTCGGCGATCTGCACCGGATTGCCCTTGAACAGCACATGGCCGAGCGAGGGCACGATCCGCTCATAGGTCTGGCGGATGGAGAGCTTCTCGGCATGCGCCATGGCGGCGATGGATTCGCGGTAGCTGGCGACGCCGGCGACCTCGCCTTCCATCTTCGGCAGCGGCCCGTCGATCGGGTAGCCGGAAAGATCCATCTGGCATTGCCGCGACAGATAGGCGAGGCCGAGCTCCGGCAGGATCAGCGACTGCAGCTCCTGGAACTGCTCCTCCGCCTCGGCCTCGGTGCGGCCGATGTAAAGAGTAACGCCGGGCAGGATGCGCAAGGCGTCCGGCGCGCGGCCAAACTTTGCCATGCGCGACTTCACGTCAGCGTAAAATGCCTGGGCCTCGGCCTTGGTCTGGGCGACGGAGAACATCAGCTCGGCATGCTCGGCGGCGAGCTCCCGCCCGTCTTCCGACTGGCCGGCGGTGCAGAGCACCGGATAGCCCTGCGGCATGCGCGCGACATTCAGCGGGCCCTGCACGGCGAAATGTTTGCCGACGTGGTTCAGCCGCTGGACGCGGCTGGGGTCGAGGAAGCGGCCGCTGGCTTTGTCCTCGATGAAAGCGTCCTCGGCCCAGGAATCCCAAAGCCCCTTGCAGACCTCGACGAACTCGCGGGCGCGGTTGTAGCGCTCGGCGCGGGGCACATGCGCGCTCCGGCCGAAATTCACCGCGTCGCCGGCATAGGAGCCGGTGACGACGTTCCAACAGGAACGCCCCTGGCTCAGATGGTCGAGGGATGCGAAGCGGCGGGCCAGGAGGTAGGGCTCGTCATAGGTGGTCGTCGCGGTCGCGAAGAGGCCGATCTTCGTCGTGTGCTGCGACAGCGCTGCCAGCAGCGTCAGCGGCTCGAAGGCGGCCGGCCGGTCGGAGCGGCTGGTGGCCGAGAACAGGATCGGGTCGTCCATCTGCCGCACGGCATTGCCATCGGCCAGGAACAGCATGTCGAGCTTGCCGCGTTCGGCCAGCTTCGCCAGGTGGATGGCATTGTCCAGGCTCATGGTGGTGGGCGACCAAGCGTCGCGGTGCCGCCAGCCGGCCAGGTGGCTGCCCAGCCCGATCAGGCTGGTCATCAGGTTCATCATCAGCGCCTCCGCCCGCGCCGATCTGCGGCGCCTTCTCGGGGGCCGCGACCGGCGTTCCTGCTTCCCTGCGGCACCGATGCTGGGCCAGCCGGGCAGGCGGGGCAAGAGGCGTCGCGTCAAGCCGTGGCGAAGGCCAGCAGCTCGGCGTTCAGCCGGGCGCGGTGGCTGAGCGGCAGGCCATGCGGGGCGCCCTGGTAAAGGCTGAGCCGGGCGCCGGGGATCAGCGCGGCGCTGGCCTGCCCGGTCAGCGGCAGCGGGCAGGTGGCGTCCTGGTCGCCCTGCAGGATCAGCGTGGGCAGGCGCAGCAGCGGCAGCTCGGCGCGGAAGTCGGTGGTGGTCAGCGCGCCATGGAAGGCCTCCAGCGCGCGCGGGCTGGCCTGTAAGGCGAGGCCGATCAGCCAGTCCAGCTCCGCCTGCGGCACCTCCGGGCCGGCGAAGGGGCGGGCGTTGCGCTGCAGCCAGCCGGGCCAGTCGGGGCGCAGCTCCTCCTCGATGAAGGCGCGGAAGACCGCCGGGTCGATGCCCTCTGGATGGTCGTCGCGGCGGGCCAGCAGCGGCGTGGTCGGCGCGATCATCGCCAGCCGGGCGATGCGATGGCCGCCGCCATGCCGCGTCAGGTGCCGCACCGCCTCGCCGCTGCCGGCGGAGAAGGTGACGGCGGTCGCGCCCTCGATGCCATGCGCGTCCAGCACGGCTTCCAGGTCGTCGGCCAGGGTCGAGAAATCCATCGGGCCGCCCGGGTCGGGGGAAGCGCCATGGCCGCGGCGGTCATAGGTGAGGCAGCGCAGCCCGGCAGCGAGCAGCGCCTCGGTCTGGTAGCGCCAGGAGGCGCCGGGCAGGCTCCAGCTGGCCAGCAGCACGACGGGCGGGCCGGAGCCCTGGTCCTGGCAATGCAGCGCGACGCCGTCGCGGGTGACGATGGTATGGGGCATGGCGGATCCTCCGGATGACGCGGCCATGCTGCGGCAGGGGAGGGCAGGGCGGCGATGACCTGGCAGGTCATCGAATGCGCCGCCTGACGTTTGCGTCAGCGGCGGCGTCGCAATCCGAGCGGCGCCTCTCCCTGAATGATACGATTTCGGCACGAATCCCGGAGCGCGAGGCGGCTTTGCGTGGCGTGTCAGGCGGCCGCTGCGCGCCGCGAAAACCCTGTTCCCGGCTGATCGGGATCGGAAAGCGACCTTGGCTTGACGGGGCGAAAACCGCGTCGCCAGGATGGAGGCATCCCTTGGGAGCGCCGCGCATGACGCCGCGCCGATCCGCCCCGCTGCGCATCCTGCTGGCCGACGACCATGCCGTGCTGCGCCGCGGGTTGCGCGGGCTGCTGGAGGAGCGCGCCGGCTGGCAGGTCTGCGCCGAGGCCGAGAGCGGCCGCGCCGCCATCGAGCTCGCCGCGCGGCTGCGGCCGGAGGTCGCCATCCTGGACCTGGCGCTGCCCGGCCCCGACGGGCTGGCGGCGACGCGGGCGATCCGCGGCCGCTCGCCGGGGACCGAGGTGCTGATCTTCGCGCGCCAGCACAGCGCGGCGCAGGTGCGGGCGGTGCTGGCCGCCGGCGCCCGCGGCTATCTGCTGACAAGCGATGCCGAGGCCGCGGTGATCGCCGCCGTCGAGGCCCTGGCCGCGCGCCGCCCGTATTTTTCCGACGCCGTCGGCGACACCGCGCTGGCCGGCTTCCTGCGCGCCGGCGAGAATACCCAAGACATCCGACTGACCCTGCGCGAGACCGAGATCGTGCAGCTGCTGGCGGAAGGGATGAGCAACAAGGCGGTCGCCGCGCGGCTGGCGATCAGCGTCAAGACGGTGGAGACGCACCGGACCGCCGCCATGCGCAAGCTGGACGCCCATTCGGTGGTCGACCTGGTGCGCTATGCCTTGCGCGCCCAGCTCACCTCCATCTGAGCCCGCGCGCATCGGCGGTCAGGCGACGCGGCCGCGGCGTTCCTCGATGACCAGCGTGTCCTCGAGCGAATTCGGCTCGTAGAGCATGCGGGCGACGAAGCCGGCGACCAGCGCGCCCAGCAGCGGCGCCACCCAGAACAGCCAGAGCTGGCTGACGTATTCGCCGCCGGCGAAGAAGGCGGGGGCGGTGCTGCGCGCCGGATTGACCGAGGTGTTGGTCACCGGGATCGAGATCAGGTGGATCAGCGTCAGCGCCAGCCCGATCGGGATGCCCGCAAACCCCGTCGCCGCCCCCTTGGCCGTGGTGCCGATGATGATCAGCAGGAAGAAGAAGGTGAGCAGAAGCTCGGTCAGGAAGCAGGCGGCCAGGCTGTACTTGCCCGGGCTGAGCGCGCCATAGCCGTTCGAGGCGAAGCCGGCCGGCACCCAGCCGGAGACGCCGCTGGCGATCACCCAGAGCGCCCCGGCGCCCAGGAAGGCGCCCAGCAGCTGCGCGGCCATATACGGAAAAACATGGCGCGGGGCGCAGCGGCCGGCGGCCCAGAGGCCCAGCGTCACCGCCGGGTTGAAATGCCCGCCCGAGACATGGCCGACCGCATAGGCCATGCTGAGCACCGACAGGCCGAAAGCCAGCGCCACCCCGGTGAAGCCGATGCCGAGCCCCGGATAGGCGGCGGCCAGCACCGCGGCGCCGCAGCCGCCCAGCACCAGCCAGAAGGTGCCGAGGGTTTCGGCCAGCAGCCGTCGCGACAGGTCGTTCTGCATCGAAGCGCTCCGCGGGTGAGGGGGCGCCAGTCTCGGACCTGGCAGGCCACGCCGCCCATCGGGTGAAGGCCCGAGGCGGTGCCTGCGCCTTACCCGACCCGCGCCTCGGGCCGCCGCGAAGCCCCGGGCGGCTGGCCGGTGACCCGCTTGAAGGCGCGGCTGAAGGCGGCCTGGGAGGCATAGCCCAGCTGCGCCGCCGCCTGCTCGATCGGCATGCGCTCGCGGCCGATCCATTGCTGGGCCAGGCGCATGCGCAGCTCGGTGACGTAGCGCAGCGGGCTGACGCCGGTCACCGCCTGGAAGCGCTCGGCGAAGATCGAGCGCGAGCTGCCCATTTCGGCGGCGAGCTCGGCGACCGTCCAGGCGCGGCCGGGATCGCGGTGCAGGGCGGCGAGCGCGCGGGCCAGGCGGGGGTCGCGCATCGCCTCGGCGATGCCGGAGGCGCGGCCGCAGCCGCTTTCCACCCAGCCGCGCAGGATGGTCGCCGCCACCACATCCGCCAGCCGCGCCAGGATGGCGGCATGGCCCAGGCGCTGGGCGCGGGCCTCGGCCTCCATGGCGGTCAGGATCGGCAGCAGCTCGGGCTGCTGGTCCAGCAGGGTGGTCACCAGCATCGCCGGCGGCATCAGCCGCACCAGCCCCTGCATGGCGCCGAGCTCCAGCTCCATGCAGCTGCTGAAGATCAGCGCGCCGCAGGCCCCGCCGGCGCAGGAATCGATGGCGGCGACATCCTCGCAAAGCGGCGCCGCGATCAGGTCGCGGATGTCGTGGCAGGCGAGGCCGGCGGGATGCTTGCCCGGCGAGACCAGCCGGTGGCCGCGGCCATGCGGCAGCAGCACGGCCGCGCCGGGGGACAGATGGTGGGTGGCGCCGTCGGCGGTCTGCAGCGCGACCTCGCCGCCGGCGATGAAATGGAACTGGGCGCGGCCGGGATCGCCCGGGAAATCCAGGCAGAAGGGCGCGGCCAGGCGGATGCGGCGGTGCTGGATGCCGCGCAGCCGCATGCCCTGCAGCAGCTCGCTCATCAGGTCGGGGGCGGGGGAGTCCATGGCGGCGGCGGTCCCGGCGTTTCGGTCAAAAGACACGGATGATCTGGCATGGATCGTCCGGGATTTCCACCCTAGCTTCCGGCCCAACCTGTTTTAAAGACGAAAAGGATTGGTGAATGAGCGAAGCCGTCTCGGCGGCCCTGCCCGCCGCCCGGCCCGCGGCACCGGCCTGGGCTGCGGTCTTCTCCCTGACGCTCGGCGTCTTCGGCCTGGTCACGGCGGAATTCCTGCCGGCCAGCCTGCTGACGCCGATGGCGCAAAGCCTGGGCATCGCCGAGGGCATCGCCGGCCAGGCGGTGACGGTGACCGCCGCCGTCGCCCTGGCCTCCGGCCTGCTGACGGCGGTGGCCACCCGCGGCATCGACCGCCGGCTGGTACTACTGTTCTTCTCGGTGCTGCTGATCGCCTCCAACCTGCTGGTGGCGACCGCGCCGGACCTGACCGTGCTGCTGCTGGCCCGGGTGCTGCTGGGCATCGCGCTGGGCGGCTTCTGGAGCATGGCGGCGGCCACCGCCATGCGGCTGGTCCCGCCCGAGCAGGTGCCGCGAGCGCTGTCCATGGTGTTCAGCGGCGTCTCGGTCGCCACCATCGCCGCGGCACCGCTGGGCAGCTTCCTGGGCGGGCTCTATGGCTGGCGGACCGTCTTCCACCTGGCCACGGCGCTGGCGGTGGTCGGGCTGGCGGCGCAGCTGGCCACCCTGCCGCGGCTGCCGCCGCAGGGGGTGGCGCGGCTGTCGACGCTGGTGGCGGTGCTGCGCCGGCCGAATATCGGCCTGGGCATCGCCTGCACCGTGCTGGTCTTCGGCGGCCACTTCGCCCTGTTCACCTATATCCGGCCCTTCCTGGAGCAGGTCAGCGGCGTCGATGTCGGCGGCATGGCGCTGCTGCTGCTGGCCTTCGGCCTGGCCAATTTCGGCGGCACGCTGCTGGCCGGCTTCCTGCTGCAGCGGAGCATCAAGCTGACCCTGACGCTGATGCCGCTGGTGATCGGCGCCTCGGCCCTGGCCCTGCTGCTGCTGCCGAACGGGCTGGCGCTGCATGCCGTGCTGGTGGCGCTCTGGGGCATGGCCTTCGGCGGCGTGCCGGTGGGCTGGTCGACCTGGCTGGCCCGCGCCGTGCCGGACGAGGCCGAAAGCGGCGGCGGGCTGATCGTCGCCGCCGTGCAGCTGGCCATCGCCGGCGGCGCGGCGCTGGGCGGCCTGGCCTATCAGCTGGGCGGCATCGGCAGCGTCTTCGCCGGCGGCGGCACGCTTCTGCTGGCCGCCACCCTGATCGTCGCGGCGGGGGTGCGCGCGCCGCGCTGATCCCCCCGCCGGAGTCCTCAGGAAACATCCCGCCGGCGCCGCGGCTCACGCGGCGGCGGCGAGGCCTTCCACCACGGCGCGGCGGCTTCGCATCAGCGGCTGGATGCGCTGGCCGAAAGCCTCGATGCCTTTGACGAAATCATCGAAGGTCAGCATGACGCCGCCGATGCCGGGAACGTCTTCCAGCTCGTCCAGCAGCGCCGCGACGGTGGCGTAGGAGCCGATGATCCGCCCGATATTCAAGTTGATCGCGCCCTCCGGCAGGGCATAGCCGCGGACATTGGTGTCGTCGCCGGAGCGCTTGTCGGCCGAGGTCTGGTCGGCCATCCAGGCGATGGCCTCGCGGTCGGCGCCGGCCTGGTAGTGATCCCAGCGCGCCTGGGCCTCTTCATCCGTCTCCGCCGCGATCACCATGAACAGCGCGAAGGAGGCGACGCTGCGCCCGGTCTTGGCGGCGGCGGCCTGCACCCGCTCGGTCATGGGGGCGACGGCCTTCGGCGTGTTCTGCCCCTGGCCGATGCAGAAATTATAGTCGGCATGGCGGGCCATGAAGTCGAGGCCGGCGGCGCTCTGCCCGGCGCAGACCACCTCGATCGGCTTTTCCGGCAGCGGCGCCAGGCGGCAATCGTCCATCTGGTAGAACTCGCCGCGGAAATCCGATCGCCCCGTCGCCCAGAGCTCGCGGATGATGGTGGCGTATTCGTCGAGCTGGTCGTAGCGGCGGGAGAAATGCTCCTCGCCCGGCCAGAGGCCCATCTGGGAATATTCCGGCCGCTGCCAGCCGGTGATCAGGTTCACCCCGAAGCGGCCGGGGGCGATGCTGTCGATGGTGATCGCCATGCGCGCCATGATCGCCGGCGGCAGCACCAGGGTCGCGGCCGTGGCGAAAAGCTTGATGCGGCTGGTGACGGCGGCGAGGCCGGCCATCAGCGTGAAGGATTCCAGGTTCTGGTCCCAGAAGCCGGTCGCGCCGCCGAAGCCGCGCAGCTTGATCATCGACAGCAGGAAGTCGAAGCCATAGCGCTCCGCCTGCTGCGCGACGGTCTTGTTGAGATCGAAGCTGGGCGCGTATTGCGGCGCGTTGGACGAGATCAGCCAGCCATTGTTGCCGATGGGAATGAAGACGCCGATTTGCATGGCGAGGTCCTTGGGCGTGAGTGTCGCCGCGGGCCCCGTTCGGCGCCGGGTCCTTCTGAAGCGGGACCGGCTGGCCGTCGGCGCCGCGCAGGGTGACTGGCGCGACCTCGGCCGGCAGCCTAGCCGGGTGCGGCGGCTTCGCCAACCGTTCGTCGGGGCCGCGATGCCAGGATTTCCGGCAGCATCACCGGGCGGAAATCCCAGGCATCCACCCCGACATCGGCCTGGCGCGGCAGCGGCTTCAGCCGGCCATGGCTGTGGCCATGCAGGTTCCAGGCGCCGCGGCCCATGTCGCGCCAGCTGCGGAAGGCATAGTGGCAGAGAACCAGCAGCAGTCCGTCGAGGCGGAGCTCGGCATAGGGCTGCACGCTGGCCCAGCCGGGCAGGCGCTGCACGGCGTCCGGGTCGTTGTTGCCGGTGACCAGGTGCTTCTGGCCGGCCAGCCGGTCCAGCAGGGTGGCCGCCGCCTCGGGCTTGGCCGCGCGGCCCAGGGCGAAGTCGCCCAGATGCCAGACGGCGTCGCCCGGCTGCACCACGGCGTTCCAGCGCGCCACCAGGGCCGCGTCCATCGCCGCCAGGTCGGCGAAGGGGCGGCGGTAGAGGCCGCGCGCGCCGCCATGGCCGAAATGCGTGTCGGCGGTGAAGAAGACGGTCATGCCGCCATCTTCGCCGCCGGAGCTGACGCCGTCTATGTGCGCGCCGTCTATGCGCGCCCCGGCAGCAGCCCGTTGGCCTGCAGCCGCGCGCCGATCGCCGCCATCTGGCCTTCCAGCCCGTGCTCGGCGGCCTCGCCGGCGGCGACGGCCTCGAAGAAGCAGCGCTTCAGATAGTGGCGCCAGTCGATCGGCTGCGTCGCCAGGAAGGCGGTCAGCAGCGCATAGCGTTCCCGCGACCAGATGCGCTCGAACTGCCATCGGGCGCGGCCAATGTCGAAATGGTCCTGGTTGGGCGGGGC
>NZ_MLCO01000095.1 GCF_001982615.1 Teichococcus deserti
GGCCGCCGCCTCGGCCGGCGTGTCGGGATGCAGGATCAGGCTGCCGGCCGCCGGCCGCGCCTGCGACCAGCCGGCGCAGGCCGGGTAGAGGGCGACCCGCGGCGCGGCCCCGGCCATGGCCAGCGCCGCCCGGCCGCCGGCGCCGAAGCCCAGCAGGCCGAGCCGCGCCGGATCGAGCGGCGGCGGCAGCGCCGGCAGCCGGTCCTCCTCGAGCAGCAGCACGGCGAAGCCGAGGCCGAGCAGCCGGTCGATATAGGGCGTCTCCCGCCCGTCCTGGCCGAGCGCGTCGGGCAGGATGGCCACCACCGGCAGCCGCGCCTCCGGCGGGATGCCCGGCGGCAGCAGCGGCGCCTGCCCGCGCGCCGCGCCGGCGCCGAGCAGGGTCGCCGCCAGCAGCGCCGCGCTCCAAGCCTCGAACCAGCGTCCCATCCGCGCGCCTCATCCCATGCCGGACGCAACCTGCCCGGCCGGGGGGGACGATGCTTCGGCCGCGGCCGAAGCGGGCCGCGGCCCGGCCGCGGCTCAGCGGGTCCGCTTGCGCAGGAAGGCGGCCAGGTCCCAGGTGACGAAGCCCGCGCAGACGGTCATCAGGATCAGCAGCCGGTCGGCCGGCGGCCTGTCATGCGGGATGCGCGTCAGCCAGCCGAACAGGATGATCAGGCCGACCACCGCGGCGCAGGCGAAGGCGCGGAGGAGGTGGTATCGCGGCGACCCGCGCTCGGGAAGGGTCACGACGCGGGGTCCTGCGGGGCGGCTGAAGGCATGGCCGCCGGATGATATCGAAGGCGCAAGCTTCGGCACAGCCTTCGCGGCGTCGGCGGCCGCCCCTCGCGAATTCGGAATCCGCTCTTTCTGCTATGCCGCTTTTGTATGGCGGGGCGCGGCCCCGGCCATTGCTTAATCCCCCTTCAGCCGAGCGCCGCGCCAGACGGACGCCACGGCCGCAAGGGGAGAGACAAGCAGCATGGATGTCGGATTCATCGGCCTTGGCCGGATGGGGCGCCCGATGGCGTCCAACCTCTGCCGCAAGGGCTTCCGCCTGACCGTCAACGACATCAACCCGGATGCGGTGGCCGAGCTCGCGCTGCTGCAGGCCCGCCCCGCCGCGACCGTCGCCGAGGCCGCGGCGGCCGGCCAGGTGATCGTCACCATGCTGCCCAACTCGGCGGTCGTCGACCAGGTGGTGGCCGGCGCCGAGGGCGTGCTGGCCCATGCGAAGCCCGGCTCGGTGGTGCTGGACATGAGCACCATCGATCCCGAGACCACCGACCGGCTGGCCGCCCAAGCCGCCGAGCGGGGCATCGGCTTCGTCGACGCGCCGGTCGGCCGGCTGGCCAGCCATGCCGATCGCGGCGAATCCCTCTTCATGGTCGGCGCCACGGACGAGCATTTCGCGCGGGTCCGCCCGCTGCTGGAGGCGATGGGCAGCACCATCCATCATTGCGGCCCGGTCGGCAGCGGCACCCGCACCAAGCTGGTGAACAACTTTCTCGCTGTTGCCTCCTGCCAGATGAACGCGGAAGCGCTGGCGCTGTCGCAGCGCTTCGGGCTCGCGCTGGAGACGACGCTGGAGGTGCTCTACGGCACCACCGCGGTGAACGGCCAGCTGAAGATCGCCTGGCCGAGCAAGGTGCTGAAGGGCGACATCGAGCCCGGCTTCACCATCGACCTGGCGCACAAGGACCTGACGCTGATCGTCGAGGCAGCCAATGCGGCCCGCGTGCCGATGCCGATGGCCGCCGCGGCGCGCGAGGCCTTCAGCACCGCCCGCTCGCGCGGCTTCGGGGACAAGGATTTCTCGGCGATGGTCGACGCGCTCTGCGACCTGGCCAGCATCGAGAAGCCCCGACTGCGTTGATCCGCCGGCGCTGACCTGCCGTCCCGCCTGACCCGACAGACGCACCGCCCCGCAGAGGGCGGGCCGCAACGCCATCAAGGGAAACGCTCATGTCCAGCTCTCGTCGCGCGCTGCTGCAGGGCGGCGCCGTCCTGGCCGCCGCCAGCCTCGCCATGCCCGCCATCGCCCAGCCGGCCAGAATCCGCATCGGCGTGCTGGCGGATTTCTCCGGCATCTACACCGATCTGCTCGGCCCGGCGGGCGTCGCCTGCGCCCGCCAGGCGGCCAGCGAGTTCATGGCGGCGACGCCCGGCCTCAATGTCGAGGTGATCTTCGGCGACCACCAGAACAAGGCCGATGTCGGCGCCACGCTGGCGCGCTCCTGGTTCGACCAGCAGGGCGTCGACATGCTGATCGCGGGGCCGAATTCGGCGGTGGGGCTGGCCGCCTCGACCGTCACCCGCGACAAGGACAAGGTCTGCCTCGGCGTCGCGGTGACGGCGACCGAGTTCACCAACGCGCTCTGCACGCCCAACACCATCAACTGGACCTATGACGGCTACATGCTGTCCAAGGCGGTGGCCGCCGAGACGGTGCGGGGCGGCGGGAAGAAATGGTACTTCATCGCCACCGACAATGCCTTCGGCCATTCGCTGCAGGCCGAGACCACCGCCTTCGTGCAGGAGGCCGGCGGCAGCGTGGTGGGCGGCGCGCGGGTGCCGCTGGGCACGGCGGATTTCTCGGCGACGCTGCAGGCGGCGCGGGCCAGCGGGGCGGAGGTGATCGGGCTCGCGCTCGGCGGCAACGACCTGCCCAACTGCATCAAGCAGGCGCAGGAATTCGGCATCACCCGGCGGATGAAGATGGCCGCGCTGGTGATGTTCCTGAGCGACATCAAATCGGCCGGGCTGCAGGTCATGCAGCAGCTGCTCTTCACCAACAGCTTCTACTGGGACACCAACGAGCAGACCCGCGCCTTCACCCGCCGCGTGCTGCCGGCGATGGGCGGCGCCTATCCGGGCATGGTGCATGCCGGCTGCTATGCGGTGACGCTGCACTACCTGAAGGCGGTCGCCGCCATGGGGGTGGCGCGGGCGAAGGAAAGCGGCGCCGCGGTGGTGGCGCAGATGAAATCCATGCCGACCCAGGACGACGCCTTCGGCGCCGGCAGCATCCGCGCCGATGGCCGCGCCGTGCTGGCCGCCTATCTGCTGCAGGTGAAGGCGCCGGCCGAAAGCCGTCAGGACTGGGATTTCTGCAAGCTGGTCTCGACCATGGACCCGCAGGAGACGGTCAAGCCGCTGTCGCAGAGCGCCTGCCCGCTGATCCGCGCCTAGCGGCTTTCTCGCCACCCGGCGGGCGGGCTTCTGTCCCGCCGGGCTTCCCCTCGCCGCGCTTTCGCGCCAAGCTTCGTCCCCGCGCCCGGGGCAGCCATCGAAGCCGGACGGCCCGCTCGGCACTGCAGGTTTCGCGCCCCTGGAAAAACTCCGAGGGAAGGCCAGGAAAAGATGCAAAGACGAAGCTTGCTGCAGGCGGCCGGCGCAGCGCTGCTGCCGCTGCCCGCCATCGCCCAGACCGCCGGGGCGAAGCTGCTGAAATTCGTCCCGCAGGCCAATCTCAGCACGCTGGATCCGGTCTTCACCACCGCCGCGGTCACCATCACCCATGGCTTCTGCGTCTTCGACACGCTCTACGGCGTCGACGGCAAGCAGGCGCCGAAGCCGCAGATGGCCGAGGGCGCGACCGTCTCCGACGACGGCCGCACCTGGCTGATCCGGCTGCGCGAGGGCCTGCGCTTCCATGACGGCGAGCCGGTGCGCGCCCAGGACTGCGCCGCCAGCCTGGACCGCTGGAGCCAGATCGACACCTTCGGCACCACGCTGCGCCGCGCCGTCGAGGCCTTTGAGGCGGCCGACGACCGCACGATCCGCATCCGCCTGACCCGGCCCTTCCCGCGGCTGCTGGAGGCGATCGGCAAGCCGCATTCCTCGCCCGCCTTCATCATGCCGGAGCGGCTGGCGAGGACCGAGCGGACGAAGATCGTCAGCGAGATGGTCGGCTCCGGCCCGTTCCGCTTCAAGGCCGACGAATACCTCTCCGGCGCCCGCGCGGTCTATGAGCGCTTCGACGGCTACCGCCCGCGCGAGGAGGCGGCGGACTGGACCTCGGGCGGCAAGCGCGTGCTGATCGACCGGCTGGAATGGCATGTGATGCCCGATGCCGCGACGGCGACGGCGGCGCTGCAGCGCGGCGAGGTCGACTGGGTCGAGCAGCCGGCGATCGACCTGCAGCCGATGCTGCAGAAGGCACGCAACATCCGCCTGCAGGTGCAGGACCCCTACGGCTTCCTGGCCTTCGCCCGCTTCAACCACAGCATTCCGCCTTTCGACAATCCGGCGCTGCGGCGCATCGTGCTGGGGGCGCTGAACCAGGAAGACTACATGGTCTCGATCATGGGCGACGACCGCGCGACCTGGCGCGCCTGCCATTCCGCCTTCCCGCTGGGCATGCCCGGGGTGCGTGACGTCGGATCGGCGGTGATGACGCCGCCGCACGACCTGGCCCGCGCCCGCGAGGCGGTGCGCCAGGCCGGCTACAAGGGCGAGACGGTGGCCATCCTGCAGCCCACCGACCAGCCGACCATCGCGCCGCATGGCCAGGTCACCGCCGCCCTGCTGCAGGCGCTGGGCTTCAAGGTCGACCTGCAGGCGATGGACTGGGGCAGCCTGATGGCGCGCCGCCTGGCGCGGCAGCCGGTGGAGAAGGGCGGCTGGAGCATCTACCACACCAACTGGCCCAGCGTGTCGATCGCCAATCCGGCGCTGAACACCAATATCCGCGGCGATGGCATCGCCGCCGGCTGGTATGTCGACCCGGAGATGGAGCGGCTGGTCGAGCGCTGGGTGGGGGAGGCCGATGCGGCCCAGGCCCAGGCGCTGTTCGACCAGGTGCAGCAGCGCTGCATCGACCAGGCGCCGGCGCTGCCGCTCGGCCAGTTCTTCCAGCGGACCGCCTTCTCCTCGGCGGTGCAGGGCGTGGCGCCGGGATCGGTCTGCTATTTCTGGGGCGTGCAGCGGGCCGGCTGAGCCGGTTGGGGAGGATGCAGGGCCGGCCAGGCCCGGCCGGCCCTGTCGCGAAAGGTCAGCCGGTGATCATCCGGCGCAGCCGCCCGGACAGGCGGTCGACCACGATCACGGTGACCAGGATCAGCAGCACGATGAAGGACACCACGTCCCATTCCAGCGTGCGGATCATCTCCGACAGCATCAGCCCGATGCCGCCGGCGCCGACGATGCCGACGATGGTCGACGAGCGGGTGTTGCTCTCGATCATGTAGAGCACATGGCCGATCATCACCGGCAGCACCGCCGGCAGCACGCCGAAGCGGATGCCGGCCAGCCTGCCGCCGCCGGTCGAGCGCACGCCCTCCACCGCGCGGCGGTCGGCCGCCTCGATCGCCTCCGAGAACAGCTTGCCGAAGGTGCCGATGTCGCCGGTCATGATCGCCAGCACGCCGGCGAAGGGGCCGAGGCCGACGACGCTGACCCAGATCAGCGCCCAGATCAGCGAATCGATGCCGCGGATGCTGTCCAGCAGCCGGCGCGACAGGAAGTGCACGATCCGGTTGGCGGTGGTGTTGCGCGCCGCCAGCAGGCCCAGCGGGAAGGCGAGGACGGCCGCCAGCAGCGTGCCCAGGAAGGCGATCGCCAGGGTCTCGGCCAGGCCCTGGAAGATCAGCGCCGCGCGGCTGGCGGTGCCCGGCGTCGGCGGGATCATCAGGCCGAGGAAATTCGCCAGCTGCGCCATGCCGCCGACGATGCGGCCGGGCGAGAATTCCAGCCGCACCAGCGCGAAGACGAAGAGCGCGACGGCGCCGGCGGACAGCGCCAGGCCCAGCAGCCGGCGCGGCGTGGCGCGGCGGAAGGCGGCCGGGTGGCGCGCCCGGATGCCGGCCAGGTCGGCCAGCGCGATCTCGCGCAGGGTGGCAGGCCGGGTGGTGCTGCTCATCAATGCCGCTCCATCGCGCCGATCAGCCGGTGCCGCAGCCATTCCGTGCCGAGGTCGATCAGCATGACGGTCAGGATGATCAGCAGCAGGATGGCGGAGACGTCGTTGTAGTAGAACTTGCGGATCGCCTCGAGCAGGTCGAGGCCGATGCCGCCGGCGCCGACGAAGCCCAGCACGGAGGCCTGGCGGACATTGATCTCGAAGCGCAGCAGCAGGTAGCTGACGAAGTTGGGCAGCACCTGCGGCACCACGGCGAAGCGCACCATGGCGACCCAGGAGGCGCCGGCGGCGGTCGCCCCCTCGACCGGCTTGCGGTCGATGTTCTCCACCACCTCGTAGAACAGCTTGCCCAGCGCCCCCATGCTGTGCAGCGCGATGGCCAGCACGCCGGGCACCGGGCCCAGGCCGAAGGCCATGACGAAGATCAGCGCGAAGACGATGTCCGGCACGGTGCGGCAGAATTCCAGCACCCGCCGCGCGGCCCCGCGCAGCCAGCGGTTGGCCACCAGGTTGGAGGAGGCCAGGAAGCTGAGCAGGAAGCCGCCGATGCCGCCGAGCACGGTGCCCAGATAGGCGATCAGCAGCGTGTCGAAGAGCAGGATGCCCCACTTCTTCCAGCCCCAGAGCCATTCCGCCGGATCGGTCCAGACCCGGCCGGTGCCGCTCTCGAAGGCGGTGATGCGGTCGAAATAGTCGAAGAAGCCGCCGAAATGCCGCCACAGCCGGGCGAGGTCGACCTCGGCGACATGGCCGGCGACCAGCGACAGCGCGGCGACGGCCAGCGCCAGCAGCAGCGCGCGGCGGCGCGGCGCCCGGGCGGCCTCACGATACCCGTCCAGCAGCTCGGCGAGGCGCTGGTCGGAGGGGCGGGTGATGGAAATGGCCAGGGGAGTGGGTCCCGGAGCTCGCCGCCGCCCTGGCCGGCTGGCCAGGACGGCGGGCGCGCCGCCTCAGCCGCGGCGGCGCAGGTTGTCGACGAAGCGGTTCAGCTCGATGATCGGCTGGTAGACGCTGTTGTCGGCGGCGACCAGCGGGCCGGCCTTGCCGTCGGTCATCTTGTCGAAGGCGGCCTTGTCGGCGGTGGCCAGCTCCAGCACGGCGCTGCGGATCGCGGCCTTCAGGTCGTCCGGCAGCGCGTCCAGATAGGCCATCGGCGAATTCACGATCTGCTCGGACTTGAAGATGATGCGGAAATCCTCCGCCTTCACCATGCCCTTGCGCGCCATGCGCAGCAGGTTGCTCTCCTGCTCGTCGTTCCACCAGTTGGCGCACATGTCGACCGTGCCCTGGCTCAGCGCGATCACCGCATTCTCATGGCTGCCGGTGTAGACGACGCGGCCGAAGAACTGCTCCGGGGTGATGCCCAGCTTGTTCAGCGCGAAGCGCGGCACGTTGTTGCCCGAGGTGGAGTTCGGGTCGACCAGGCCGAGGTTCTTGCCCTTCAGGTCCTCGATCTTCTGGTAGGGGCTGTCGGCCTTCACGTAGAAGACCGAGTAGTAGCCCTTGCTGCCGTCGAGGTTGCTCTCGATGGCGAAGGCGGTGATCTTCGAGCCGGTCATCAGCGCGCGGGCGAAGGAGGAGGGGCCGTAGGAGGCGAGGTGGATGTTGCCCGCCCGCTGGCCCTCGATCACCGCTGCATAGTCGCTGGCGATGCGCAGCGTCACCTTGGTGCCCAGGCGCTTCGACATGTAGGCGATGAAGGGCGCGTAGCGCTCGGTGACGCCCGACGCGTTCTCCGACGGGATGATGGCGAAGACCAGCTCCGGATAGCGGGCGGCCCAGGGAGCGGCGCCCTGGGCGCGGACGACGGTCGGCGCCGCGAGCATGGCGGCGGAGGCGCCCAGGAGGGCGCGGCGCTGGATGAGCATGGGTCGGTTCCCTGTGATCGGCAGAAGGGGTCGTCGACGCCGGCGGCAGCCGCCCGGCGTCAGGCGTGCAGCGGCTGCGGCTGGCGGCGCGTCGGCGCCGCGGCCGCGGCGGATTCCATCACCTCGGCGGCCTCGAGGCCGTAGAGCGCGCGCGCCGCCGCCTCGTCGAGCCGGTCCGGCGCGCCGTCGAAGACCAGCCGCCCGGCCGAGAGCCCGACCAGCCGCGTGCAGTAGCTGCGCGCGATGTCGAGCGAATGCAGGTTGCAGAGCACGGTGATGCCATAGTCGCGGTTGATCCGCGCCAGCGCGTCCATCACGACCTTGGTGTTGCGCGGGTCGAGCGAGGCGATCGGCTCGTCGGCCAGGATGATCTCGGGCGACTGCACCAGGGCGCGGGCGATGGCGACGCGCTGCTGCTGGCCGCCCGAGAGGTTCTCGGCGCGCTGCGCCGCGAGCTCGGCGATGTCGAGGCTCTCCAGCGCCGAGAGGGCGATGGCGCGGTCCTCTTCGGGCCACATCTGCAGCAGCGAGCGATAGGCCGGCACCTGGTTCAGCCGGCCCATCATGACATTGGTCAGCACGTCGAGCCGGCCGGACAGGTTGAAGCCCTGGAACACCATGGCGCAGCGCGCCCGCCAGTCGCGCAGCGCGCGGCCGCGCAGCGCCGTGACGTCGGTGCCGTCGAACAGGATCTGCCCGGAGCTCGGCTCGGCCAGGCGGTTGACCATGCGCAGGAAGGTGGACTTCCCGGCGCCGGAGCGGCCGATGACGCCGATGAATGCGCCGCGCGGCACCTCGAGCGAGAGGCTGTCGAGCGCGATCCGGTCGCCGAAGCGCCGCGTCAGATCCTTGATGATCAGCATGGGCGGACGCTTAGCCCGCGCATGATGACAACCAAATAGCGGGTCGATGAAGGATCGATGACGCTGCGCGCGGCGGCATCGCGGGCGTCCCGGTGCGGCAATGCCATGCCGTGCCGCGGCGCGAGGATCGGGGGGCTAGCGCCAGCGCGCCATGACGGTGCGCGGCGAGACCTCGTGGCCCGGCGCAATCCAGCGCCTGGGCCAGGCCGGCATCGGCCGGCGGCGCATGCTCGGCCAGGAGATCGACCTCCGGCGTGTGGCCGGCCCTCAGCAGGTTGTCGCGGAAGCGGGTGCCGCCGGCCAGGGCATGGCGGATGACGCCGGGCTCGACGAAGGTGCCGAGGCCGTCGCGCCCGCAGCAGCCGCTTGCCCGCCATCTCGGCCAGCGCCCGGCGCAGCGTCGCCTTGTTGACGCCGAAGCGCGTGGCCAGCGCCGCCCCGCGCGGCAGCGTCTGCCCGGGCGGCCGCAGGCCGCGCTCGATCCCGCCGGTCAGCGCCAGCTCGATCTGCCGCCAGGCGGCGGGGCCCCCCCGCCCGGTCAGCGGCCGGGGCGGATCGGTGGTCATGCGCGGGCTCCGCCGGCAGCGGGCAGTAACCAGCATCCCCCCCGGAAGTTTCCAGGCCATCTCCCATGCAAATCCGGTCGAAAAAAGCCGCGCTTAGCAACAACGATCTTCCGGCAAAAGACTTATGGGAGGGAGCCGGGCGCAGGGTGCATGAAATGCCACCCTGCATGCTTGGAAGCCGGGACAGAAGTTGCCCCCAGGGCACAATGGAGACTGGGGTCATGCCCGTCGAGCGGTCACGCAACACGCCTGCCTTGTCGGACGATGCGCGCCAGAGCCCGGATTTCGCCCGGGCCCGCGACAGCCGCGACATCTTCTTCGCCGCGGTCGAGACCACGCGCATGCCGATGACCGTCACCGATCCGCGGCAGAAGGACAATCCGATCATCTTCGCCAACCAGGCCTTCCTGGCGCTGACCGGCTACAGCGCGGAGGAGCTGATCGGCCGCAACTGCCGCTTCCTGCAGGGGCCGGAGACCGATCGCGGCACCGTCGACCAGGTCAGGCAGGCGATCCGCGACGAGCAGGAGATCGCCACCGAGATCCTCAACTACCGCAAGAACGGCTCGAGCTTCTGGAACGCCCTCTACATCTCGCCGGTGCATGACAGCGAGGGCAACCTCATCTACTTCTTCGGCTCGCAGCTCGACGTCTCGCGCCGGCGCGATGCCGAGGACGCGCTGCGCCAGGCGCAGAAGATGGAGGCGCTGGGCCAGCTGACCGGCGGCATCGCGCATGACTTCAACAACCTGCTGCAGGTGATGTCGGGCTATCACGAGCTGGCGCTGGCCGCGATCCGCCGCGGCGGCGGCGCCGAGGCGCGGGCGCTCGGCCATATCGAGGCGGCGCACCAGGCGGCGATGCGCGCCGGCACGCTCACCCAGCAGCTGCTGGCCTTCGCCCGCAAGCAGCGGCTGGAGGGCCGCGCGCTGAACCTGAACGACACGGCGCGGGCGATGCTGGACCTGGCGCGGCGGACCCTGGGGGGCGAGGCCGAGGTCTATGCCCATCTGGACGAGACGCTGTGGAACTGCCGCGTCGATCCCAGCCAGCTCGAGGTCTCGATCCTGAACCTGCTGATCAATGCGCGCGACGCGCTGCAGGGGCGGCCCTCGCCCTCGGTCACGCTGGAGACGCGCAACCACGCGGTGGCGGCCGAGGACGCGGCCAATCTCGCCGGCCTGCCGCCCGGGCGCTATGCCTGCATCAGCGTCTCCGACAATGGCTGTGGCATGTCGCCGCAGATCCTGGCCCGCGTGCTCGATCCCTTCTTCACCACCAAGGAGGAAGGCCGCGGCACCGGCCTCGGCCTGTCCACCGTCTACGGCTTCGCCAAGCAGTCCGGCGGCACGGTGCGGCTCTATTCGGAGGAGGGCGTCGGCACCACGGTGCGGCTCTACTTCCCCGCCGCCGAGGAAGCCGGCGACAGCCGCGCCGCCCCCGCCGCGCGTTCGATGGACCGCGGCGGCAGCGAGCTGATCCTGGTGGTCGAGGACCGCCCCGAGATCGGCGACGTCGCCGAGGCCTTCCTGGAGGATTTCGGCTACCGCATCCTGCGCGCCGCCAGCGGGTGCGAGGCGCTGCAGGCGATCGAGGCGCATCCGGAGGTGGACCTGCTGTTCTCCGACCTGATCATGCCGGGGGGGATGAACGGCGTCGTGCTGGCGCGCGAGGCGCGGCGGCGCCGGCCCGGGCTGAAGATCCTGCTGACCACCGGCTATGCCGAGGCCTCGGTCGAGCGCATCGAGGCGGGCGGCTCGGAATTCGAGATCATCAACAAGCCCTATGGCCTGCAGAACCTGGCGAAGAAGGTGCGGCTGATCCTGGACGGGCCGACCGGGGTGGGGTGAGGCGGCGGCGATCCTGGCGATCGACGCCGCGTAGGGGGCGCGCAGCCCGGCCGGCGGGTAGGAGGGCGGCATCCACCCAGGAGCGTTCCATATCCGAAGACCCGAAGCCGCAGCCCGCCCCGACGTCCATCCCGACGTCCATCCCGACGTCCAGCGCGACGCCGGCCCCCGCGGAAGCCGGGCTGCCCCAGGCTGAGCTTCCCCAGGCTGAGCTTCCCCAGGCTGAGCTTCCCCAGGCTGAGCTTCCCCAGGCTGAGCTGCCCGAGGCCCGGCTGGATCAGGTGTCCGGCGGCGTGGCGGGGCCGGCATCCAATCCTTTCGGCTGGCGTCCGGCGACCTGACCCGGCCCTCCGGTCAGCCGTCGTTCTGCATCGCCAGCTGCCGGGCAACGCCCTCGTAATGCCGGGCCGAGGCCAGGTTGCCCTGGGCGCGATAGGCGGCGCTGACCGCCTTCGCCGCCCGCACCGCGGCGTCGAAGGCGTCGAGGCGCTGCTGCCAGTCCAGGTCGCCCTCGCCGATCTCGCCGTCGCGGAAGGCGCCGACGCGATAGCCGCCGCCGGTGTCCACCACGCCGATCCGCGGCACGCCGCCGCGCATCTCGCCATAGAAGGCGTCGCCCGGCCGGGCGCCGTCGCGCCGGCGCAGCATGCCAGGCCCTTCGGCCTGGCCCGCCGGGCAGGCGCCGGTCCAGAAGACCGGGCCGCCGGCCAGCGACCGAGGCGCGACGAAGCGGCACTGCGTCGCCGGGTCGCGCGACCAGGCGAGCTCCTGCGCGGCGGCCGGCGCCGCCATCAGCGCCAGCAGGCAGAATGCCGAAACCCGATGCCGCGCCGCCATGCCATGCCTCCCGCGGGCCGTGCCGCCGCGGCCGGGCTTAGCATGCCGGCGCGCGGCGCAGGACGGGCGGCGGCGGCACATTCCCGTCAGCGGCCCGGCGCTCCTGCCCACCGCCGGCTGCCCGCCGCCGGCTGCCCACCGCCAGCTGCCCGATGCCGCCGATAGACGCGGTGTATTGGACCCCGCGCGCCTTCCCGGCTTTACCGGCCTGCGCGGCGCGGATGGCCGCCAGGGAGCGATGACTTGCGCAGAATGACGGTGGCCGCCGCGGCGGCGGTGGCGATCCTTGCCGGCGGCGGCGCGGCGAAGGCCGATATCCTGGTGCAGAACACCGCTTCGAAGGCGGTCTGGCTCACGCTGTATGACGGCTTCGGCCGGGCGGTCATGAGCCGGTGCCTGGCGACCCATGCGTCCCATGCCGCCAGGACGGAGACCGGCAGCGCCGTCTATGTCCGGGGCGAGATGAAGGAGCGGACGGATTGCAGCGGCCGCACGCTGCAGGACACCGGGCGCGGCGCGACGATCGTCACCGGCGCCAGCACGACGAAGATCTTCGTCGAATCCGGCGGGCGGCTTCTGGTCCGCTGAGCGCGGCCGGGGACGGCGCCGTCGCGCCGCCGCCGCCCGGCCTGCCCCGTCAGGCGCCGAAGCCGCCATCGATGGTGTGCATCGCGCCGGTGACGAAGCCGGCCTCCGGCCCGGCCAGCCAGGCGACCAGGCCGGCCACGTCCTCCGGCCGGCCGTGCCGCTTCAGCGCCATCACCGCATGCTGGATGTCCTTCATCGGCCCGTCGGCCGGGTTCAGGTCGGTGTCGATCGGCCCGGGCTGCACCACGTTCACCGTGATGCCGCGCGGCCCGAAGTCGCGCGCCAGCCCGCGCGCCAGGCCCTGCAGCGCCGACTTGCTCATGGCGTAGGCGGAGAGGCCGGGGAAGGGGATGCGGTCGCCGTTGACCGAGCCGATGACGATGATCCGCCCGCCCTCCGGCATCCGCCGCGCCGCCTCGACCGCCGCGTGCCAGGGGGCGGCGACATTGATGCGGATCAGCCGGTCGACCATGTCGGGATCCTGCTCCAGCGGGTCGCCGAAGGCGCCGACGCCGGCATTGACCACCAGCACGTCGAGCGGCCCGCTGTCGCGGACGCGCGCGATCAGCGCGTCGCGGTCGGCGCTGTCGGTCAGCACGGCGGTGGCGCCGGTCTCGGCGGCCAGCCGCCCGGCGGCCTCCTGCGCGCCGGCATAGGTGAAGGTCACCGCCGCGCCCTCGGCGGCGAAGCGGCGCACGATGGCGGCGCCGATGCCGCGGCTGCCGCCCAGCACCAGCACCGACTTCCCCTGGATTCCGGCCATGCGGCCCTCCTTGCGAGTTAATGTAGTGGCGACTACATAAATGCGCGCAGAGCCCCGTCAAGGCATTTTGTAAAAATGACTACAAAAACATCCCCGCCCCAGACCTCCCGGCCGCGCGGCCGCCCGCGCGGCTTCGACCCGGACCGGGCCCTGGCCACGGCGCAGCGGCTGTTCCATGCGCGCGGCTATGACGCGGTCGGCATCGCCGATCTCACCGCCGCGCTCGGCATCAACCCGCCCAGCTTCTACGCCGCCTTCGGCAGCAAGGCGGCGCTCTATGCCCAGGCGCTGGACCGCTACACCGGCCTGGCCGGCGTGCCGATGGGCGAGATCCTGCTGCCCGGCCGCCCGGTCGGCGAAGCCCTGGCCGCGCTGCTGGAGGAGGCGGCGCGCCGCTATGCCGCGGATCCTGCCGGCGCCGATCCGGCCGGCGCCGATCCCGCGGGCCCAGGCCCCGCCATCGCCGGCTGCCTGGCGATCGAGGGGGCGCGCTGCACCGATCCGGCGGCGCGGCAGGCGGCGGGGCTGCTGGTCGCGGCGGGGGCGGCGCGCATCCGCGATTACGTCGCCGCCCGCCATCCCGAGGCGGCCGGGCGGCTGGCGGATTACGTCGTGACCCAGATGGCGGGGCTGTCGGCCATGGCGCGGCAGGGCCACGGGCGGGACCGGCTGCTGGCCACCGCCCGGCTGGCGGCGCCGGGCATCGCGGCGGCGCTGGCCTCCGGCTGAACCGGCCCCCGCCGCCTCAGCGGCAGTTGTCGCCCTCGCGCCGGAAGTTCAGCACCCGGCCATCGCGCACCTCGAAGGTGACGGTGCAGGGCGCCGCGTCATAGCCGGAGCCGCCCAGCGGGAAGCCCAGCCCGATCCCGGTGCCGACGCCGCGGCCGCGCCCATAGCCGCCGCCATAGCCGAAGCTTCCGGCGCCGATGCCGAAGCTCAGGCCGGAGGAGGCCGGCGCCGCCGCGCTGGTGAAGTCGTATTCCAGGAAGCGCTGGCTGCCATTGTCGTAGATGCGCTGCGGCACGCCGAGCGCCTCGACCAGGCGGATCTCCGGCTGGCCAACATAGGTGGCGATGCTCCGGTCGAAGGCTGCCGGGGCCTCGCTGGCGCAGGCGGCGAGCAGCAGGGGCGCGAGCAGCAGCGCGGCACGGGTCAGGCGCGTCATCCGGCAATCCTCCTGGGATCCTCCTGGCAGCAGCGCAACGCGGCGTTTCGGGCCGCGGTTTCCCGGCCCGGCCGGCAAGGACCCGGCGGCCCGGCCGGAAGACTTTCGCCGCGCTGCATTTTTGCGTGCTGTAAGCCCCGGAAATTTCCTTTCAATTGATCCCATCTTACTCTTAAGAGAAACAAAGTAAAATCGGAAATAACTGGGTTGCCGTATAGTATAGAACGGACAAAGATGCCGGCATGCGCCGCCGGTTCTTCTGCACCCTGCCCCTGGTCGCCGCCGTCACGGCACCGCCCGCACTGGCGGCGCCCCGGCTGCTGCCGGACCCGCCGCAGGCACGCCGGCTGCGGCTGCGCCACGCCGCCTCCGGCGCCAGCTTCTCGGGCCTCTACCACAATGGCCGGGCGGCCGATCCGGCGGCCATGGCCGAGCTGTCGCAGGTGCTGGCCGACACCCGCACCGGCCAGGTCCGCGCCTTCGACGTCCAGGCCATCGACATCCTCTGGGAGATGGGCCGCCGCCAGGGGCTGGCGGAATTCACCGTGCTGTCGGGCTATCGCACCGAGGCGACCAACCGCGAGGTGAACGGCGCCGCCAACAGCCAGCATCTGCGCGCCGCGGCGCTCGACCTGCAGATCGCCCGCGCCCGCTTCGACAGCTTCGCCGAGGCGGCGATCAGCCTGGGGCGCGGCGGCGTCGGCCTCTATCCGGCGCAGGGCTTCATCCATCTCGATTCCGGCGCGGTGCGGCGCTGGACCGATGGCGACGGCCCGGTCGTCGCGGCGCGGCGCGGCCCGCCGCCGCGCAGCCCGGCCGAGCAGCGCATCGACCGCCTGGCCGAGGCCTGGGCCAGCCTGCGCCGCCGCTGAGCCGCGCTGCGCGAAGAGCTGCCCCGCGCACCGGTTTACTTCCGCCGGCCATGACCAGGACAGTCCTCCCTGAAGCGGGAAGCGCCGGCCCGCAGTGCCGGCCCTGAAAAAGCCTCGGCGGATGGCGTCTTTACTGAGCCGGCTGCCCGCGACCTCTCCGGCAGCATTCCGGCATGGCAGGGCTGCGCCGCCTTAACCGGTCGGCATTGAATCCCCTCTACTGTTCTTCGCTGCGTTGCGGCACCTTGTCAGTTGGCCTGGCTTGGCGTAGTCGGAACCGTTGGGACCCCAGGCGGATCAACAATAACGGTCATCGGCGTTGCGGTTCGGCGCCATGGCCTCAGGACGGCGGGATAGCGATGAAGGCCTACTTGGATTACCTGACCGAGATCAAAGGCAGAGAAACTCAAGGGCTCGCACCCAAGCCGATCGACGACGGCGTGCTCGTGGCCGACCTGATCGCCCTGATCCAGGACGCCGGCAGCGAGCACCGGGCCGCGGCCCTGAATTTCTTCATCTACAACACCCTGCCCGGGACCACGAGCGCCGCCGGCGTCAAGGCCGCCTTCCTGAAGCGGGTCATCCTGGGCGAGGTCGCCGTCCCGGAGATCACCCCGGCCTTCGCCCTCGAGCTGCTGTCGCACATGAAGGGCGGTCCCTCGATCGCCGTGCTGCTCGACATCGCCCTCGGCGCGGATGCGGCGCTGGCCGTCCAGGCGGGCGAGGTGCTGAAGACCCAGGTCTTCCTCTACGACGCCGACATGTTCCGCCTGCGCGACGCCTATCAGGCCGGCAATGCCGTCGCCAAGGCGGTGCTGGAGAGCTACGCCCGCGCCGAGTTCTTCACCAAGCTGCCGGATGTCGCGGACGAGATCCAGGTCGTCACCTTCATCGCCGCCGAGGGCGACATCTCGACCGACCTGCTGTCGCCGGGCAACCAGGCGCATTCCCGCGCCGACCGCGAGCTGCACGGCAAGTGCATGTGCACGCCCGAGGCGCAGCAGCAGATCGTGGCCCTGCAGCAGCAGCATCCCGGCAAGCCGGTGATGATGATCGCCGAGAAGGGCACGATGGGCGTCGGCTCGTCGCGCATGTCGGGCGTCAACAACGTGGCGCTGTGGACCGGCAAGCAGGCCAGCCCCTACGTCCCCTTCGTCAACTTCGCGCCGATCGTCGCCGGCACCAACGGCATCTCGCCGATCTTTGCGACCACCGTCGACGTCACCGGCGGCATCGGCATCAACCTGAAGAACTGGGTCAAGAAGACCGGTGACGACGGCAAGCCGATCATGAACAATGACGGCAATCCGATCCTCGAGCAGAAATACTCGGTCGAGACCGGCACCGTCCTGAAGATCGACGTCAAGGGCAAGAAGCTGCGCGACGAGGCCGGCCGGGAGCTGGTCGACATCGCCGGCGCCTTCACGCCGCAGAAGCTCGAATTCATGAAGGCGGGCAGCTCCTACGCCATCGTCTTCGGCAAGAAGCTGCAGACCTTCGCGGCGCAGACGCTCGGCGTCGCGGCAACGCCGGTCTTCGCGCCGAACAAGGAGATCTCGGTCGAAGGCCAGGGCCTGACCGCGGTCGAGAAGATCTTCAACCGCAACGCGGTCGGCGTCACGCCGGGCAAGATCCTGCATGCCGGCTCGGATGTCCGCGTCAAGGTCAACATCGTCGGCTCGCAGGACACCACCGGCCCGATGACGGCGCAGGAGCTGGAGGCGATGGCCGCCTCCGTCATCTCGCCGCTGGTCGACGGCGCCTACCAGTCCGGCTGCCACACCGCCTCGGTCTGGGACAAGAAGGCTCAGGCGAACATCCCGAAGCTCATGTCCTTCATGAACAGCTTCGGCCTGATCACCGCCCGCGACCCCAAGGGCGCCTATCCGGCGATGACCGACGTCATCCACAAGGTGCTGAACGACATCACCGTGGATGACTGGGCGATCATCATCGGCGGCGACAGCCACACCCGCATGTCCAAGGGCGTCGCCTTCGGCGCAGATTCGGGCACCGTGGCGCTGGCGCTGGCGACCGGCGAGGCCACCATGCCGATCCCGCAATCGGTGAAGGTGACCTTCAAGGGCGCCATGCAGCCGCATATGGACTTCCGCGACGTCGTCCATGCGACCCAGCAGCAGATGCTGAAGCAGTGCGGCGACAACGTCTTCCAGGGCCGCATCATCGAGGTCCATATCGGCACGCTGCTGGCCGACCAGGCTTTCACCTTCACCGACTGGACGGCGGAGATGAAGGCCAAGGCGTCGATCTGCATCAGCCAGGACGCCACGCTGATCGAGTCGCTGGAGATCGCCAAGTCGCGCATCCAGATCATGATCGACAAGGGCATGGAGAATGCCGCCGGCACGCTGCAGGGGCTGATCGACAAGGCCGATGCCCGCATCGCCGAGATCCGCTCAGGCACGAAGCCGGCGCTGGCCCCCGACGCCAACGCCAAGTACTTCGCCGAGGTGGTGGTCGACCTCGACATCATCGACGAGCCGATGATCGCCGACCCCGACGTCAACAATGCCGACGTGTCCAAGCGCTACACCCACGACACCATCCGCCCGGTCTCCTATTACGGCGCGACGAAGAAGGTGGATCTGGGCTTCGTCGGCTCCTGCATGGTGCACAAGGGCGACATCAAGATCGTCGCCCAGATGCTGAAGAACATCGAAAAGAGCCAGGGCAAGGTCGAGTTCAAGGCGCCGCTGGTCGTCGCGGCACCCACCTACAACATCGTCGACGAGCTCAAGGCCGAGGGCGACTGGGAGATCCTGCAGCGCTACTCCGGCTTCGAATTCGACGACGTGACGCCGAAGACCGCGGCGCGCACCGAATACGAGAACATCCTCTATCTGGAGCGCCCGGGCTGCAACCTCTGCATGGGCAACCAGGAGAAGGCGGAAAAGGGCGACACCGTGCTCGCCACCTCCACCCGCCTGTTCCAGGGCCGCGTGGTCGAGGACACCAAGGAGAAGAAGGGCGAGTCGCTGCTCGCCTCGACCCCCGTGGTGGTGCTGGCCGCCATCCTCGGCCGCACGCCCAGCGCCGAGGAATACAAGGCGGCGGTCGAGGGCATCGACCTGACCAAGTTCGCGCCGCCCAAGGCGACGCCGCTGGATGCCGCCTCGGTCCACTACTGAGGCGTCCTCCGCCGAACCGCCGGGGTGGCGCCATGCCACCCCGCACGCGGCGCCCCTGACGCCGGGAGCGCGCGAACCATGACCGATGCCCCCGCCGAGACGCTGCGCCGGCAGCTGGAATTCCTGGCCGAGCTCGACGCGCTGAAATCCGTCCTGCGGCAGTCGCCGCTGGCGAACCGCAGCCGGCGGGAGAATTCGGCCGAGCATTCCTGGCACCTGGCGATGTTCGCGCTCGTCCTGGCCGAGCATGCCGCCGAACCGATCGATCCCGGCCGGGTCGTGGCGCTGCTGCTGCTGCACGACATCGTCGAGATCGATGCCGGCGACGCCCCGATCCATGCCACGGCCAACGACGGCACAGCCCCCGACCGTGCAAGCCTGGCCCGCGCAAGCCTGGCCCGCGCCGAGCAGGCGGCGGCCGAGCGCCTGTTCGGCCTGCTGCCGGCGGACCAGGGCGCACGCTTCCTGGCGCTGTGGCAGGAATTCGAGGCGGCGGCGACGCCCGAGGCCCGCTTCGCCCGGGCGCTGGACCGGCTGCAGCCGCTGCTGCTGAACACCCTGGCCGGCGGCGGTACCTGGACCGAGAACGGCGTCACCGAGGCGCAGGTGGCCGAGCGCTATGGCCCGGCGATCCGTGGCGGCAGCCCGCGGCTCTGGCAGGCGGCCGCGGCGCTGGTGCGACGGCATTTCGCCGCGACCTCGGGCAGCGAAGCCTAGGTCACGCAGGGTAACAGCGGCTTGGCGGCCGCGGCAGGGCGCACCACCTCGCAGGGCGACCCCTCCGCAAGGCCCGCCGCGCCCCGTGACCGACCAGCCCCCGCCTGCCGCCCCTCCCACCCGCCCCCGCCTGGCCCGCCTGCCCGGCGCCGCCGCCGCCCTGCCCCGGCCGCGCGGCCGCCCCCCCAGCCGCCCCGCGC
>NZ_MLCO01000096.1 GCF_001982615.1 Teichococcus deserti
CCCGCTGACCCGGCTGATCGGGCGCGAGGCCGACCTGCAGGCGGTGCTGGCCCTGCTGGCGCCCAGCCGCTCCTCGGGCCGGCTGGTGACGCTGCTCGGCCCCGGCGGCATCGGCAAGACGCGGCTGGCGCTGGAGGTGGCAGACCAGGCCGCGGCCGGCTTCCCCGACGGCGTCTGGCTGGCGGAGCTCGGCCCGCTGGCCGATCCGGCCGCCCTGCCGCTCGCCGTCGCCCGGGCGCTGGGCATCGACGTGCGCAACTTCGCCTATCGCGCGGCGATCCTGCTGTGGCTGGCGCCGCGGCGCGGCCTGCTGCTGCTGGACAATTGCGAGCACATGCCGGAGGCCGCCGCGGCGATGGCCGAGGCGATCCTGCGCGCCTGCCCGCAGATGGCGATCCTGGCCACCAGCCGCGAGCCGCTGCGCGCCGAGGGCGAGCTGCACCACCGCCTGGCGCCCCTCGCCTTGGCCGAGCCGGAAGAAGGCGCCGACCCCGCGCCCGAGGATTTCCCGGCCAGCGCTTTGTTCCTGGAGCGCGCGCGGGCGGTGATCGGCCCCTTCACCCCCGATCCGGCGCAGGCGCGCGACATCCTGGCGATCTGCCGAAGCCTGGACGGCCTGCCGCTGGCGCTGGAGCTCGCCGCGCCGCTGCTGCAGACGCAGCACCCGGCGCAGCTGCGCGCCCGGCTGGAGCAGCGCCTGCCGCCGCTGGCCGCCGGCCGCCGCACCGCCCCGGCCCGGCAGCAGACCCTGGCGGCGACGCTGGACTGGAGCCTGGCCCTGCTGGCCCCGGCGGAGCTGGCCCTGCTGCGCCCGCTGGCCGCGCCGCGCGGCAGCTGGAGCCTGGAGGCGGCGCTCTGCCTCGCCGGCGCGGCGATGGCACCGGATGCGGTGCAGGCCGCGGTGGCCAGGCTGGTCGACACGTCGCTGGTGCAGGCCGACCTGGCGCGCGACCCGCCGCGCTACCGGCTGCTGCAGGCGACGCGCTCCGCCCTGCTCGACCGCCTGCCGGCCGGCGAGGCCGAGGGCGCCCAGGCGCGCCTGGCCGAGTGGCTGGCTGGCCTGTGCCGCCGCGCCGCCGCCGACTGGGAGACGATGCCCGATGCCGCCTGGCATGCCCGCTACCGCCCCGAGCTGGACATGCTGCGCGGCAGCCTGGCCTGGGCGCTGGAGGAAGCGGGCGACCCGGCGCAGGGCGCACTGCTGGCCAGCCTCAGCGAGACCTTCTGGAGCGAATTCGCCTCGACCGGCGAGCTGACGCGCTGGTTCGACCGCGCGCTGGCGATCCTGCCCCCGGGCGCCTTGTCGCCGGAAGTCGAGGCGCGCCTGCTGCTCGGCCGCAGCGGCTGGCTGGCGATCGGCGAGGCCGGGGCCGCAGACGCCGCCGGGCGCGCTGTCGCCTTGCTGCAGGATGCGCCTTCCCCGCTGCTGGGCCGCGCGCTGGCGCAGCAGGCGCTGCACCGGATCATGGCGGGCGAGGCCGCCGGCATCGGCGCCCTGCTGCAGCAGGCCGCCGCCTGCTTCCTGGGCTGGGCCGATACCAAGGCCCCGCTCGGACTGCGCCGCGTGGAGGCGCTGGCGATGCTGCGCCAGGGCGCGTCGGAGGAGGCGCGGCCGCTCCTTGCCGCGGCGATACAGGCGGCGGCCAGGCTCGGCGCGGCGCGCGACCAGGCGCTGCTGCTGGGCGATCTTGCCGAGCTGGAGTTTCTCGCGGGCGACATCGACCAGGCCGCGGCCCTGGTGGAGCAGGCCCTGTCGGTGCTCGGCCCGGCCCGGTCGCGCAGCGCCTGGGTGCAGCACCTGCATGGCGCGCTGGCCAGCTACAGCCTGATGCGCGGCGATGTCGACGGCGCGCGCCGGCTCAGCGCCGACCGGCTCTATGCGACCCGCATCATGGGCATGCCGCGGGAAGTGGCGGCCAATCTGGAACGCGCCGGCCTGCTCGCCGCGCGGGAAGGAAAGCCACGGCTCGGCGCCCGGCTGATGGGCTTCGCCGAGGCCCGGCAGGACCAGGCCGGCCACCAGCGCAGCCCGAGCAGCCAGGCGGTGCACGACCGGCTGCTGGCCGAGGTCAGCGCGGCGCTGGCTCCGGCGGATCTGTCAGCCCTGCGCGCCGAAGGGGCGGGGCTGAGCGAAGAGATGGCGGCCGCCGCGACGGCCTGACGGCAGGCCCCCCTGACGGCGGGATCCGGTAAACATGTTACCGTGCCGAGATAAACGGGATGCGCTTGGCTCCGGGCTGTCAGGCTATGCTCCGCCTGGCGGTCCCGCCGGTCTCGGACCATGGAGCGAGCTATGCACAGGCTGGAAACGTCCTTGCAGATGGCCAGGCGCCACGTCCTGGAAAACGAGCTTCGCATCGCCGACCAGGAAGCCGTTCTCGCACGCCTGAAGCTCTGTCGAGCGCCCGCCTTGGAAGAGGTCGCGGAAGAGATGCTTCGTCTCTTTCGCCGCATCCAGGGTCAAGCACGCGATCATCTCAGGCGCCTGGAACGCGATGAGTCGGCCAATTCCTCCTGATCCAAGGACATCGCCAGCCCGGCTTCGGTGCATCACGGCACGTCAGCGGATGCCGTGGTCCAGAAGGACGCCGTCGCCGGCGGCGCGAACAGCGCTTCGACCGCCTGCTCGAGCTGATGATCGAGGAAGGGATAGATCAGCTGCGGACGACCGCGCCGCAGCGGATGTGTCTGCGGCAGATGGAGATGGGTCAGCAGCAGGGATGGAATGTTCCAGGCCGCCAGCCTGAAGGCTAGTACGGCGGCGAGAGTGCCTTCGCGCAGCTCGGCATTGAAAATCACCGCCTGAACGGCATTGTCGCTGACAATGTCATGCGCCTGCGCTTCAGTGGCAGCCGGCCCAAGTTGAAAAACGCCGCGCTTTCGCAGCACATCGCAAAGATGCCTGGCGATGAGGTAGCTCGGCTCCACAACCAAGATTCTCTTACCAAAAAGTCTATTATTAACATATGACATGATGTCCGGCCTCTTTTTGCTTTATGGGCACGGCAATCAATTAGATTATTCGGAAAATATCTCACAAAGATTCAGTTGCAAGGATTTATTTCTGAAACGATCTCATCTCCATGGATTGGTCAGAGGCAATCCCGGGAGCGAGCGCTTTCTGATCGAGCGGGGGTCCGTCGATGATGTCCATCATGGTGATCAGTGGCGCAACCTGCAGGCAGCCTTCTCCATCAGGCTGGCGGCAACCTCCGGCAGCAACCCCTTCCCGGGATTGCTCCGCGTCTCCTGCAGTTGCCGCCGAGGCGGTCCAGGCCCGGTGCCGCTCTGCAACCGGTCGGACCCATCCGGCAGCGCCGGCATGGCATCTGGGCCGCGACCCCAATGCGGACTTCAGCATGACCGCTGATCGAGGATGCCGCTCCACCAGAGGCCCCTTCGCGACGGCGCCACGATGCCGGAAAGGGAATGCCGTGACGATCGGCCCAGGGTTGAAGCAGACCTTGACCGGGCTGCCTGGACGCCAGCTTTGCTGGATCGCCGGTCGCGGCACGGCAGCCCTGGGCGGGAGCAGGCTCGCCGGGGTCGCCGGCCGGCGATGACGAGGCGCCGGCTGCTCGGCCTGCTTGGCGCCGCCGGGCTGACGATGGCGGGCCTGGCCTGGCAGACAAGCGCGCCGCGTCCGGGCTTTGGCGAGGATGCCGTCACCCGCTTCGAGGGCGGCGACGCCACGCGCGGCGCGCGGGTCTTCGCCGCCGGCGACTGCGGCTCCTGCCACGCGGGGCCCGGCCAGGCGGACCGGCTTCGACTCGGCGGCGGCAGGGTGCTGGCAGCGCCCTTCGGCCGCTTCCACGTGCCGAACATCTCGCCGCATCCGCGCGACGGCATCGGTGCCTGGCGCGGGGTGGACCTGGCCAATGCGCTGCTCTCCGGCGTCTCGCCGCAGGGCGCGCATTACTACCCGGCCTTCCCCTATGTCGCCTATGCGCGGATGACACCCGAAGACGTTGCCGACCTCTTCGCCTATCTGCGCAGCCTGCCGCCGGTCGAGGGCCGGCCGCCGCCGCATGAGCTGCCCTTCCCGCTGACCATCCGCCGCAGCCTGGGGCTGTGGAAGTTCCTGTTCCTCGACACCACGCCCTTCGAGCCGGTCGCCGGGCGCGACGCCGAATGGCATCGCGGCCGCTATCTGGTGGAGGCGGTGGCGCATTGCGCCGAATGCCATTCGTCGCGCAATGCGGCCGGCGCCATCCGCGGCGCAACCCGGCATGCCGGCGGGCCGGATCCGGAAGGCATGGGCTTCGCGCCCAACATCACGCCGACCGGGCTGCAGGGCTGGGGCGAGACCGATCTGACGCGCCTGCTTGCCACCGGCGAAAGGCCGGATGGCCGCCGCGTCGGCGCCGGCATGGCGGATGTGGTGTTCAACACCGCGCAACTGCCGGAGGCGGACCGCCGGGCCATGGCGCGCTACATCCTGTCGCTGCCGCCGCGCCCGACGCCGCAGCCCTAGCGGCTGTAGAGCCAGGCGGCGACGTCGCGCGCCCCGGCCTCGGTCAGTCCGGTGGGCGGCATGCCGGCATCGGGGCGCAGCGCGCGTGGATCGACCAGCCAGCGCACCAGGGTCTCGCCGGTGTTGCGCTGGTTGCCGCCGATCAGCACGCGCTGCCGCAGCGCGATCAGCGCCGGGCCGACGCGGCCATCGGCGCCGGCCAGCCCTGGGATGGCGTGGCAGCCGCCGCAGCCATGGCGGCGCATCAGTTCGGCAGCGCGCTCCGGCACGCCGCCGGTCAGCGCCACCGCGACCTCCCGGCGCTCGGCCGCGTCGCTCCACGCCCGCCAGCCGCCCCAGCCGGCGAGGGCGAGCAGCGCCAGCAGGCCTGCGCTAGCCCAGCCGCGCGGCATCGGCCAGCCTCCCCGCGCGGCGCAGCCAGGCGGCCAGGCAGAGCAGCATGGCCGCCGCATAGGCGATGCCGCCCGGCACCCACATCACCAGCCCGGCCAGCTGCTGGTCCTGCAGCGGGTCGAGCCCCCAGAGCGCCGCCTGCGCCGTCTGCCGCGCATAGAGCACCCGCGGCGCGAAGGTCAGCAGCGCGCCCAGCACCCCGGTCGACATCAGCGTGACGAAAAGATGCAGCAGCGCCAGGCCGGGATCGGCGCGGTGCCGCAGCGCCCACCAGAACAGCAGCGCCGACAGCAGGAAGCTCAGATGCTGCGCGCGGTGCAGCGCGGCGCTGTCCAGCGTGGCGTCGAAGACGGGCGGCACGTGCCACAGCCAGATCGCCGCGCTGTGCAGCAGGGTCGCCATCGCCGGCCAGGTCAGCAGCCGCCACAGCGGCTGCCAGAACGGGCCGCGCCCCAGCCGGCCCAGCCCTGGCCGCCAGCGTGCCGGCAGTGCCCAGCAGGCGGCACCGACCGGGCGGCCCAGCACCAGCAGCGGCGCGGCCAGCAGCATGACCAGCTCATGCTCGATCATGTGCGCGGTGAACAGATGCTCGCCCCACCAGTGCAGCGGCGAGCAGAGGGCGAGGGCCAGCACCAGCCAGCCGGATAGCCAGGCCAGCGCCGGTGCCGCGCCGATGCCGCGCCCGATCCCGGCATGCCGCCACAGCCGCGCCAGCCCCAAGGCATAGAGCGCCAGCGCCAGCAGCAGCGGCGCGGCCACCCAGGGGTCGAAGCTCCAGCGCGGGATCTCGCCATGCGGGTCGCCGCCATGCGCCAGGGCCGGGCCGCCCGCGAGCAGCAGGGCGAGGGCGATCAGCGCGCGCATGGATCGACCAGCAGCGTCGCCAGCAGCTGCAGCAGCATGGCGAAGGCGAAGAGCAGCCCGATCAGCAGGCCGAGCCCGGCCAGGAAGCGACGCGGCGCCGCCTGGCCGCGGCGCGCGGCGGCGGCGGCGAGCGCCGAGGCCAGCGACAGCGCGATGCCGCCCCCGGTCAGCCAGGCGCTGGCGGCCGGCGGCGGGGCGCCGCATTCGGCATGGGGCAGCAGCTGCCCTGCCTGCATCAGCGCCGCCCAGAGCAGCGGCCCGGCCAGCAGCCCCGCCAGCGTGCCGAGCAGCGACAGGTGCCGGGTCACAGCCGCGGCAGCCCGTAGAGGCAGCCGAAGATCGGCAGCCAGGTCAGCACGACGAAATACCAGTAGAGCGCGCCGTCCTGCACGTCGCCATAGCGGCGCGGATGGTCGCCATGCCGGGTGAAGAAGAGGAAGCACAGCACATAGGTCTCGACCAGGTCGGTCAGGATATGGGTGGTGTGCAGGCCGAGCAGCAGCCAGACCGCCGAGCCATAGGCGCTGTCGTCCCAGGACACGCCGAAGGCCGCGAATTCGAAGATGCGCAGCAGCAGCGGCGCGGTGCCGAAGCCGGCCATCAGCAGCAGGCCGAGCCGCGTCCGCTTCAGGTCGCCGGCCCGTGCCCAGCGCATCAGCAGGAGGTTCGGCACCAGGCTGGCCAGCAGCAGCAGGGTCACGCCGAGGCCGGGGCCCCAGGCCGGCGGCGGCGCACCCTGGCGCCAGCCGGGGTCCAGGCTGCCGAGATAGAGATAGACCGCGACCGCCAGCGCGAAGCCGGTGCCCTCGATCAGCATGAAGGCCAGCGTGCCCCACCAGGTCAGGCTGCCGCTGGAGGGCGCATCCTCCGGCAGGCGGGACAGGTCGAGGACGGCGCGGCGCTGCATCAGCGGTCCTCCTCCGCGGTCTTCGGCCAGAACCAGGCGACCAGCGCGGCCGTGGTGGGAATGGCGCCCCAGACCACCGCCCAGGGGGTGAAGATCGAGCCGATCAGCAGCGCCGTGGTCGCGAGCGCCGCCCAGAAGGGCCAGATGCTGTCCTCGGGCGAGGGCTCGCGCGTTTCCGGACTGGCGGCCAGCACGGTGGTCAGCAGCACCTCGCGCCGGTCGGTGGCCAGTCCGGTCGCCACCGGCAGCGGCCCGTTGCCGTCCCAGAGCGGCGCCGCCGTCCGCACCACGGGGAGGGCCGCGAAGTTGTAGGGCGGCGGCGGCGAGCTGGTGGCCCATTCCAGCGTGCCGGCATCCCACGGGTTGTCGCCGGCCGGCGCGCCGCGCCGCAGGCTGAGCGCGACATCGACCAGCAGCAGCAGGAAGCCCGCCGCCAGCAGCAGGGCGCTGGCGCTGACGAAGAGGTTGACGCCCGCCCAGCCCATCTCCGGCGGATAGGTGTAGACCCGGCGCGGCATGCCGGCGAGGCCCAGCCAGTGCATCGGGAAGAAGGTCAGGTTGAAGCCGAGGATCAGCAGCCCGGCGACCCAGCGGCCGCGCGCCTCGCTCAGCCGGCGGCCGGTGAATTTGGGGAACCAGTAGTAGAGCGCGCCGATCAGCGGAAACACCGCGCCGCCGACCAGCACGTAGTGGAAATGCGCCACGACGAAATAGCTGTCATGCAGCTGGGTATCCAGCGGCACCGCGGCCACCATGACGCCGGTCATGCCGCCCAGGATGAAGGTGGCGAAGAAGCCGATGATGAACAGCATCGGCGTACGCGTCAGGTCGCCCGGCCGCGGCTCGGCCCGCCACAGCGTCGCCAGCCAGCAGAAGATCTGCAGCCCGCTGGGCACCGCGATCGCCATGGAGGAGGCGGTGAAGAAGCTCTCGCCCAGGCGCGGCAGGCCGGTGGTGAACATGTGGTGCACCCAGAGGCCGAAGGCCAAAATGCCGGTGCCGACCAGCGCCAGCACCAGGGGCAGGTAGCCGAAGACCGGGCGGCGACAGAAGGTCGGCAGCATGGTCGAGATCATGCCGACCGCCGGCAGGAAGATGATGTAGACCTCCGGATGGCCGAAGAACCAGAAGAGATGCTGCCACAGCAGCACGTCCCCGCCCTCGGCCGGGTTGTAGAAATGCGTGCCCACCAGCCGGTCGAGGATCATCGCCGTGCTGCCGATCATCACCGCCGGCATCGCCAGGATGATGGCGAAGGCGGTGACCAGCATGGCCCAGGCGAAGAGCGGCATGCGGTCCAGCGCCATGCCCGGCGCGCGCTGCTTGAAGACCGTGGCAACGATCGAGATGGCGACGGCCAGCGCGGCGAGCTCGGTGAAGGTCACCATCTGCGCCCAGATGTCGGCGCGCTTGCCGGCGCCGTATTGCGGCCCGGCCAGCGGCACATAGGCGAACCAGCCGACATCCGGCGCCATGTCGATCAGCAGGCTGCCCCAGAGCAGCAGCCCGCCCGCCAGGTAGATCCAGTAGGAGAAGGCGTTCAGCCGCGGGAAGGCGATGTTGCGGGTGCCCAGCATCAGCGGCAGCAGATAGACGCCCATCGCCTCCATCACCGGCACGGCGAAGAGGAACATCATGCTGGTGCCGTGGGTGGTGAAGAGCTGGTTGTAGAGATCGGGGGTCAGCCACCGCGCCTCGGGCGTCGCCAGCTGCCAGCGCATCGCCAGCGCCGCCAGCCCGCCCAGCAGCAGGAAGACGAAGGCGGTGGCGATGTAGCGGCGGCCGATCACCTTGTGGTCGACGGCGGCCAGCGCGCCCCAGAAGCCGGGGCGGCGCGACCAGGCGCGGGCCAGGGCGGCTTCCTCGGCCGCGGTCGGCAGGGCGGGCTGCGCGCTCACCGCAGGCTCGCCAGATAGGCGGTGAGGGCGCGCAGCTCGTCCGGCGCCAGCTCGACCCGCGGCATGGCGTTGCCCGGCTTGATCTGCTGCGGATCGGCGATCCAGGCGGCGATGCTGCCCGGCGTCATCGGCAGCATTCCGGCTGCCAGGGTGTCGCGCGAGGCCAGATGCGTCAGGTCCGGCCCGAGCTGCCCCGCCGCCCGGCTGCCGCGCAGCGCATGGCAGGCGCCGCAGGCTTTCTCCTCGAGCAGCCGGCGGCCCCAGGCGAGCTCGGGATCGGCGGGCGCCGCCGGCGTCGCGCGCTGCGCCGCCATCCAGGCGGCGAAATCCTCCGGCGGCTCGACCACCACCATCAGCGCCATATGCGCATGCTGCAGCCCGCAGAACTCGGCGCATTGCGCGCGGTAGCGGCCCGGGGTCAGCGGCGTCAGGGTCAGCGCATTGTCGCGGCCGGGGATCATGTCCTGCTTGCCCGCCAGATTGGGCACCCAGAAGGAATGGATGACATCTGCCGCCGAGAGCTCGATGCGCGCGGCACGGCCGGCCGGCAGGCGGATCTCGTTGGCGGTGACCAGCCCGCCCCCCGGCCCCGGATAGGTCACCTGCCACCACCACTGGTAGCCGCGCAGCTGCACCACCAGCGGCGCGGCGGCATCGTCGGACAGGCCATGGGTGGCGCGATAGCTGGCCAGGGTCAGCCCGGCCACCACCAGCGCGGTGGCGAGCGTCGCCGCCGTCACGACGCGGCCGGCGCGGCGTTCGCCGGATGGCGCGGCCGAGACAGCGCGGCGGCGCAGCGCGACCGCCAGCACCAGCAGCACCGCCAGCCAGATCAGCCCGAGCACGGCGACGAACAGCCAGAACAGCGCGCCCAGCCGCTGCGCGACGCTCCCCTGGGGGTCGAGCGCCGACTGCGCCCCGGTGCAGCCGGCGAGCGGAAGCAGCAGCAGGGCGACGCCCGCGCGCATCTAGCGCGGCTCCTGCGCGGCGGGGGCGCGGTTCTCGGCCGGCCGGGTCTGCGGCGCGTCGTCTCGGCCGGGGGCGGCCAGGGAGGCGCGATAGGCGCCCAGATGCTGCAGATAGCCGACCAGCTGCCACAGCTGCTCCGGCGGCAGGCGGTCGCGGAAGGCGGGCATGCCGCCGGGGCGGCCGTCGCGCAGCGTCAGGTAGAGCGTCACCGGGTCCTGGCCGTAATTCCACCAGCCATCCATCAGCGAGGGCCCGGGCAGGCTGGCGGCCTGGCCGCCGCTGCCGCCGCCACGGCCATCGCCATGGCAGGTCGGGCAGCCGAAGCCGGCATAGAGCCGCTTGCCCTGCGCCACCTGCCAGGCGTTGTTCTGGAAGGGATGGCCCAGCGCCGCCTCGACCGGCGGCGGCCGGCCGCCGATGCCGCCGGGCGACACCGCCACGGCATCCAGCGCCGCGGCGGCCGGCGGGTCAAGCCGCGGCTGGCGCTGCTCGCGCTTGCAGCCGGACAGCAGCAGGGCGGCGACCGCCAGGGCGACGCCCGGGCCAAGCGGGCGCGGGGCGACCAGGCGCGCCTCCCCTCACCCGGCGGCTGCCGCTCAGCCTTCCTCCTTCGGCTCGGCCATGCGGCGGTGCATGGCGGCCAGGACCGGCGCCGGCGTGACATGCGCCATCGCCGCCTGCAGCTTGTTCTTGACGCCGCTGACCACATCGCCGTCGCCGGCCTTCATCGCGGCATAGCCGGTGCGGGCGACATCGGCCGGATCGTCCTTCGCAGCCTGCCCGACCGAGGTGTCGAGCATGCCGGCGCGCTCGAAGAAGCGGGTCTCGGTGGGGCCCGGCATCAGGCAGGTCACCGTGACGCCGCTGTCCTTCAGCTCGTCGCGCAGCGCGTGGCTGAAGGAATCGATGAAGGCCTTGCTGCCGTTGTAGACCGCCTGGTAGCTGCCGGGCATGAAGCCGGCGATCGAGCCGGTGAGCAGGATGCGCCCCGATCCGCGCGCCCGCATCTGCTGGCCCACCGCATGCAGCAGCCGCAGCGTGCCGGTGACATTGGTGTCGACCACATGTCGGATGGCGGAGAAGTCCTGGTCGAGGAAGGCATGGCCGAGGCCGCGGCCGGCATTGGCCAGCAGCGCGTCGACCGGGCGGCCGGCCAGCGCGGCGAGCAGGGCCTCCACCCCCGCCTCCGTCGCCAGATCCGCCTGCACCGCGGTCACCGCGCCGCCCAGGCTGCGCAGCGCAAAGGCGACCTGCTCGATCTCCGGCTCGTCGGCGGCGATGATCAGGTCATGGCCGTCCTCGGCGCAGCAGCGCGCGAGGGCGAGACCGATGCCGCTGGAGGCGCCGGTCACCAGCGCCAGGGGGCGGGGCTCGATGGTCATGCGGGGGCACTCCTTGTAGCGGGGGCGCGCATCACGGCTTCAGCACCACCTTGATGCAGCCATCCTTCTTGTCGCGGAAGGTCTTGTAGAGGTCGGGGCCGTCCTCCAGCCGCGCCGTGTGGGTGACGACGAAGGAGGGGTCGATCTCGCCCTTCTCGATGCGCTGCAGCAGCTCGGGCAGGTAGCGCTGCACCGGCGTCTGCGCCATGCGGAAGGTCAGGCCGCGGTTGATCGCCGAGCCCATCGGGATCTTGTCGAGGAAGCCGCCATAGACGCCGACGATCGAGACGGTGCCGAAGTTGCGGCAGCAATGGATCGCCTGGCGCAGCACATGCGGCCGGTCGGTGCCCATGAAGGTCGCGACCTTCACCCGGTCGATCAGGCTGTCGAGGCTGGCGGTCGCATCCGCCTCCGACCCCACCGCGTCGATGCAGGCATCGGCGCCGCGGCCCTGGGTCAGCTGCATGATTCGGTCGTAGATGTCCTCTTCCTTGAAGTCGAGCGTCAGCGCGCCGGCCTGCCGCGCCATGGCCAGCCGCTCGGGCACGGTGTCGATGGCGATGACGCGCTCGGCGCCCAGCAGGAAGGCCGAGCGGATGGCGAATTGCCCGACCGGGCCGCAGCCCCAGATCGCCACCGTCTCGCCGCCGGTCAGGCCGCAGAGATCGGCCGCCATGTAGCCGGTGGGGAAGATGTCGGAGAGGAACAGCGCCTGCTCGTCCGGCATGCCGTCGGGGATCTTGATCGGCCCGACATCGGCATAGGGCACGCGCAGATATTCCGCCTGGCCGCCGGCATAGCCGCCCAGCAGATGCGAGTAGCCGAACAGCCCCGCCGGCGAATTGCCCCAGAGCTTGGTCGCCGCCTCGCGGTTCGGATTGCTGCGCTCGCAGGCCGAGTAGTAGCCGCGGCTGCAGAAGAAGCACGCGCCGCAGGAGATGGTGAAGGGCACCACCACGCGGTCGCCGACCTTGAGCGTCTTGTTGTCGCGGCCGACCTCGACCACCTCGCCCATGGTCTCGTGGCCCATGATGTCGCCATGCTCCATGCCGGGGATCACCCCGTCATAGATATGCAGGTCGGAACCGCAGATGGCGCAGGCGGTGACGCGGATGATGGCGTCCTGGCCGTGCTGGATCTCGGGATCCTTCACCGCCTCGCAGCGGATGTCGGACTTGCCGTGCCAGGTCAGCGCCTTCATGCCGCGCGCCCCTGCCGGTGGCGGGGAGCTTGCGGGCAGGCAGTGCGTTGCTGAGGCATGCGGCGAATCCTTTTCCCGTTCGGCCAGGCCGGCAGCGCGGCCCGGCCGGAATGACAGGGAAACGGCATGCCCCAGGGTGGAGTTGTATGACCGACAAAGAAAATCAGAATAACATAAGTAAATATCAGCAAGTTTCAGAAGGGTACCGGCAGTGCAGCACAAGCTGCGCAGCCCCGCCTGGCGGTGCCGCCGCTAATGCACCGGCGGCGCCGCGGCCTGGCGGAAGCCCGGATCGATGCCGCCTTCACCACGGCTGAGCAGCGCGTCGAAATGCGCGATGGTGCGGGCCAGGCCTTCGCGCAGCGGCACCGTCGGCTGCCAGCCCAGCGCCTTCCGCGCCAGGCTGATATCCGGGCGACGCTGGCGCGGATCGTCCTGCGGCAGCGGCCGGAACACCAGGCGCGAGCGGGAGCCGGTCATCTCGACGACCATCCGCGCCAGCTCGGCGATGGTGAATTCCTCCGGATTGCCCAGATTGACCGGTCCGCTCAGCCCGGCATCGCTGTTCATCAGCCGCAGGAAGCCTTCGATCAGGTCGTCGACATAGCAGAAGGACCGGGTCTGGCTGCCGTCACCGAACAGGGTGATGTCCTGCCCGGTCAGCGCCTGGACGATGAAGCTGGAGACCACGCGGCCATCATTGGGATGCATGCGCGGGCCATAGGTGTTGAAGATCCGCGCCACCTTGACCTCGACGCCGTGCTGGCGGTGATAGTCGAAGAACAGCGTCTCGGCGCAGCGCTTGCCCTCGTCGTAGCAGGAGCGCGCGCCGATCGGATTGACATGGCCCCAATAGGCCTCGGTCTGCGGATGCTGCTCGGGATCGCCATAGACCTCCGAGGTCGAGGCCTGGAAGATCCGCGCCTTCACCCGCTTGGCCAGGCCCAGCATGTTGATGGCGCCCGCGACATTGGTCTTCACCGTCTGCACCGGGTCACGCTGGTAATGCACCGGCGAGGCCGGGCAGGCCAGGTTGTAGATGGCGTCGCACTCGACATAGAGCGGCAGGCAGACGTCGTGGCGCATCACCTCGAAGCGCGGATGCCGCAGCAGCGCGGTCAGATTGCCGCGCGAGCCGGTGAAGAAGTTGTCGACGCAGATGACGTGATGGCCCTCGGCGAGCAGGCGTTCGCAGAGATGCGAGCCGAGAAAGCCCCCGCCGCCGGTGACCAGGATGCTGGCTTCGCCTTGCATGGCGCGTTTCCTCACAGGAAGCCGGGTTGATGATGTGTCACAGCCGCCGCGCCAGCGCCGCGGCATAGGCGTCGGTGCGGCCGAGGCGGACGGCCTCGGCCGGCCAATGGGCGTGGCTGGCCGCCGCCATGGCGCGGGCGCCGAGCTGGAAGGCCGGGTAGCAGCGGCGGTGGAAGTCGAGCAGCGCGCCGTGCTGCGGCCACCCCAGCCGTTCTTCCAGCGCCGCCAGCAGCCGGTCGCCGTCGAGTCCGAGCTCGAGCTCGGCGCCGGCAACGTCCCAGGCGATGTCCTGGCAGCCGACCAGGTCATGCGCCGCATGGTGGTCCAGCGCATCGGCCTTCAGCAGCCGGCCATCGGCCCGATGCAGCCATTCCCAGGGCTGCATGCGGCCGTCGGTGCGGCAGGGCCGGGCCAGCGCCGCCAGCCGGTCGAGCGGCGGCGCCTGATCGCGCAGCGCCTGGCCGGCGGCGTCGCCCAGCGCCAGGCCGGTGTTGACGCAGGCCATCTCCCACAGCGCCGCCGGCGCCGCCCCCTGCCCGGCCGGCACCGGGAAATGCCGGGCGCGGAAGGCCAGGTAGCGCAGCACGGTGTCGAACAGCAGCCCTGGCTCGGCCCGGCGCTGGTCCAGCCCCTCGGCCGTTTCCCAGGCCTCCAGCGAGAAGCCGTGGCGCAACCCGCGCCAGGCAGGGATGAAGCCGGCGCGCGACAGGGCCCGGGCCAGCGGCGCCTTGCGCCGGCCGGCCTCGCCCAGCCCGCAGAAGCGCGCCAGCCAGCGCTGCCCGCCGGCCTGCAGCAGGACCTTGCGCCGCTCCTGCAGCGAATCCACCGGCGGCCAGGCGGCCTCGCTGCCATAGCGCAGCCCGCGCCAGGCGCCGCCCGACAGATCCTGCGGCGGCGCCTCGGGCGGGCCGGCCAGCGGCGCCAGCCAGGCGCCCAGATCCGGCTGCAGCGGCGCGACATGCCGCGGCAGGCGCTGCCACAGCGCGCGATGCGCGGCGCTGGCCTGGGCGCCCGGCAGGCCGGCATGGCCGGGAAACAGATGCAGCCGCCCGGCCGGATGGCCGGCCTCGAGCAGCGCCTCAGCCACCGCGGCCATCGAGCTGCCGGACAGGCCCGGCCCCTCGTCGACGATGGCGAAGGCGGGGGCGGGTTCGGCCAGCCGCGCCTGCAGCGCCGGGGCCAGCGCCAGGCGGCGGCGGAAGGGCGGGCCGGTCGGACGCAAGGTCAGCGGCGGCGCAGCACCCAGGGCGGCGGCCACCATGGCGGCCAGCGCCAGGCCGATGCTGCGCAGCCCGATCACCCGCGTCGACGGGCCCAGCCCCGAGGCCAGCGCCGCCTGCCAGTGCCCCTCCGGATAGAGGGCGTAGAAGGAAAAACCCTCCGGCTGGCGCAGCCGCAGCCGCGCCGGCCAGCCGGCGGCGCGTTGGGGCACTGGCGGCAGGTTGGCCAGGGTCCGGAAGCCGGAGCGCCAGGACTGGCCCAGCGCCGTGGCCAGCCGCATCACCAGGGCCAGGCTGGCCGCCTGGGTGGGGCTGGGGTCGTCCTGGCCGGCGGCCTCGAACTCGGCATCGGCCAGGCCCTGGGCCAGCCCTGCAGCCTGGCAGAAGGCCTCGGCCAGCACGGCATGGCGCGGCAGGCCGGCCGGCATGGCGCCCAGGCGGCGCAGCCGGCCGGCCAGCCGGTCCAGGGCCTGGTCCGGCGCCACCTCCTGCCAGGCATCGCCATAGACCAGCATGGCGCGCTACCCGGCGCCGACGGCGGCGAGCGCCGGCAGGGAGGGGCGGCCATAGAGCCGGTCGAGCAGCCGCGCCACCTCGAGCAGCTCGGCCGCCGCCGGATCGAAACGCCCCCCCTGCCCCAGCCGCCGCGCCCAGTCGACGGCGGCGCGGCCGCCCCAGTCGTCGGGCGGGCTGACGAGGACCTCTTCCCGGGTGCCGCGCAGCTGCACCGCCTCGAAGTCGTAGAAGGAGCCGCCGATGTTGCGCAGCGCAGCACCCCCCTCGGTGCCGTGGAAGGTGGCGCCGATCACCGCCTCGCGCCCGGCATGCAGCCGCCAGGAACAGGCCAGGCGCAGCACGGTGCCCTCGGCGGTCTGCAGCTGGGCGGTGGCATAGTCCTCGACCTCGCCGGCATCGGGCGGCAGCGGAAGGCCCTGCGCCTGCAGCAGGCCGGCGGCCTGGGGCACCGCCGGGAAGCCCAGCACCCACATCGCCAGATCCAGCAGATGCACGCCCAGGTCGATCAGGCAGCCGCCGCCCGACTGCGCCTTGTCGTAGAACCAGGGCTTGTCCGGGCCGTAGGCATTGTGGAAAACCAGGTCGACGGCATGGATGCGGCCCAGCGCGCCGCCCTGGGCCAGGGCGCGGATGCGCTGCATTGCCGCGGTGCCGCGATAGGACAGGTCGACGGCCAGCAGCCGGTCGGCCTGCCGCGCCGCCTGCAGCACCGCCGCCACCTCGGCCGCGTCGCGGCCCAGCGGCTTCTGGCAGAAGACGGCGACCCCCTGGCGCAGCGCCTGCAGCGCCTGCGCCGCATGCTGCGCAGAAGGCGTGGCGATGACGACGCCGTCCAGCCGCTCGCCCAGCAGCGCGTCCAGGTCCGGCAGCCGGCGCGCCCCCGGCACCAGCGCGGCGGCGGCGTCGAGCGCCTCTGGCACGGCATCGGCGATGGCGACGATCTCGGCCAGGCCCGCGTCGCGGATCGCCGCCAGCCGGTGCCGGCCGATCCAGCCGGTGCCGAGAAAACCGAGACGGGGGAGCGCCGCGCTCATGCCAGCCGGATCCAGGCCTTGACGAAGCCCTCCGGGCGGTCGCGGGTGGCGTCCAGCGCCTCGCCCAGCCGGTCCAGCGGATATTCGTGGCTGCACAGCCCGTCCAGCGGCAGCCGGCCCTCCGCCACCGCCTGCAGCGCCGCCTGCATGCCCTGGCGATAGACCGCCGGGTCGCGCTCATGCGCGTTGATCACGTCGAGGCCGCGCCAGTTCCACAGCCCCATCGACACCTGGCGCGCGCCGTCCTGGTGGTAGCCGGCGATGATCAGCCGGCCGCGCTCGGCGGTCAGCTCGGCGGCCAGGTCGAGCGGCCATTGCTTGCCCACCGCCTCGATGACGCGCGGGCAGAGCCGGCCTTCGGTCAGCGCCTGGACGCGGGCGATGATCGCCTGGTGGTCCTGCATCGGGATGGTTTCGGCAGCCCCCATGCGGCGGGCGAGCGCGAGCGAGGTCGGCCGGCGCGAGATGGCGATGACCCGCGCCCCGGCCCGGCTGGCCAGCCGCGTCAGCAGCGCGCCGAGGAAGCCGATGCCGATGATCGCGACATCCTGCCCGGCGCGGATCTCCGACCGGGCAAAGATGTTCATGGCGCAGCCGAGCGGCTCGGCCGGGAAGGGCTGTCCGTCGAGTTCGGGCGGCAGAGGCAGCACCGCCTCTGCCTCGGCCAGGTCGTATTCGGCATAGGCATGGTAGGAGAGCGCGCCGACCCGCTGGCCCAGCCAGCTTTCCGCGACGCCGGGGCCGACGGCATCCACGACCCCCCAGCCCTCATGGCCGAGCCCGCCCGGCTCGGTCGGGAAGCGCATCCAGTCCGGCCCGGCCCAGGGCGTCAGGTTGGAGGCGCAGACGCCGCAGCCCTGCAGCTTCAGCCGCAGCTGGCCGGGGCCCGGCATCGGCCGCGGCGCCTCGCGGATCTCGACGCGGCCGGGCCCGGTCAGCACGGCCGCGCGCATCGACCCGTCATGCATAGCGGCGCACCATGTCCGCGCAGAACTGGGCGAATTCCAGCGGCTCGTAGGGCGGGCTGGTGTGGTGCTGGCCAGGCCCGCGATGCTCCGGCGTGAAGCAGAAGGTGACGGTGACCTCGAATTCCTCCAGCGCGCGCATCTGCCGGTCGAACCAGGCCAGCGCGTCGGGGCGGAAGCTGTCGGCCCAGGACAGGCCGGTGCGCAGGTGGCGGATGCCGAGCCGCTTCATCCAGGTCACCGCATCCTCCAGCCGGTGGTCCTCGAAGTTGAACCACTGGCAGAGGCCGAGCGCCGGCGTGTGGCGGCCGAATTCCTCCAGCGCCAGCTTCGGCGTGCCGTCCTCGCGCAGCAGCCCCATGTGGAAATGCCGGTAGTAGGAGGAGCCCTCGGCCTCGCGGTGGCGGGTCGTCGCCTCCCAGGCGCGCGGCAGGTCGTAGAGGCTGTACCAGTGGATGCGCGGCGCCTGGCCGGCCAGCAGCTGCGCCGTGCGCTGCAGCCCCCAGAGCTGCACCTCCTCGGCGCCGAAGGTGGAGACGCCGACCTCGGAGACCCAGACCGGCAGCTCGGTCACCGCGCGGATCTCGGCGAGCTTGGCCGGCCATTCATGGATCTGCCAGAGGTTCCAGTCGAGCGGGAAGCCGTGCACGGCGACGGCCTCCATCTCGGCCAGCACGCCGCGCTCGCCCATCTTCATGATGAAGACCGGATCGATCGGCGAGATGCCGCCCAGCACCCGCGGCAGCCTGCTGCTCTCGGCGCGGATCGCCTGGCCGGCCAGCCGCGCCGTCTCGGCGAAGATCATCCAGTCGGGGTCGAGCCCAGGATCCCAATGCGACTTGTTGTTGGGCTCGTTCCAGATCATCGCCGCTTCGAGCATCAGCCAGGGGTCCTCGCGGGGTAGACGGCGCCGGCGCCGTAGGGAAGGTCGGCCGCGCGGCAGAGATAGGTCTCGCGGTCGGGGTTCTGCAGGATCTCGAAGCCGGCATTGCGCAGCATGGCCTCGGCGCAGGCGCGGTTCGGCAGCCACCAGTTGGTGGGATCGCCGGCATAGCGGTGCTCGATGAAATGCAGCTTCGGATAGCCGGGCCGGGCCAGATGCGCCTCGGCCTCGAAGTCGTAATCGGACTCGACGGGCTCCACCTCGCGCGCGCCGCGCTGCATGGTCTGGAACAGCAGAAGGTCGCCCACGACATGCTCGCGCAGAAGGTCGAGCGCCAGCAGCGGATGCCGCAGGTGGTAGAGCACGCCCATGAAGATCACCAGGTCGAAGCGCTCGCCCAAGCGCCCCACATCGAAGACCGACATCTGCCGGTATTCGACATCGAGGCCGAGCTCGGCGGCGGCGAAGCGGGCCTGAGCGAGGTAATGCGCATCGGCATCGATGCCGAGCACCCGGGCGGCGCCGCGCCGCTTCATCTCCAGCGCGTAGAAGCCGCCGTTGCAGCCGATGTCGAGCACGCTGCGGCCGGTCAGATCCTGCGGCACCAGCTGCGAGAAGTGCTGCCAGACCTTGCGCGGGAAATCGCCGAGCGGATGCTCGGGCGCGGTCATCACGCCATGCAGCTCGATGTTGTGGAACCAGGGTCCCAGCGCCGCGATGCGGGCCCGCCGTGCGTCCAGTCCGCCGCTCATGCATCCTCCCCTGTCTCGTTCAGCCGCAGCAGCTTGCCGCCGCCCGGCCAGAGCGCGCAGGCGGTCAGCGAGGCCGGCGCCACCTCGAAGCGCGCATGCGCCGCGATGCCGAGGCCGAGCAGCGCGCAGACCGCCGCCTTGATGACGTCGGCATGGCTGACCAGCGCGATGCGCCCGTCGGGATGGCGCTGCCGCAGCCGCTCGATCAGCCCGATGATGCGCGCCGTCACCTCGGCCATGCTCTCGCCGCCGGGCGGCCGGGCGCGGTCGCGCTCGGCGTTCCAGGCCTCCCAGCCAGGCTCGCCGGCGAGCGCATCGAAGCGCTGCCCGCTCCAGGCGCCGACATCGATTTCGGTCGCGTCGGGCTCGATCTCCGGCGTCAGCGCCAGCCGGTCGCCGATCGCCGCCGCGGTCTGCCGGCAGCGCTGCAGCGGGCTGCTGTAGAGCGCCTCCAGCGCCTCGCGCCGCAGCCGCGCGCCGAGGCGGCCGGCCTGGGCGAGACCCGCCTCGCCCAGCGCGATGCCGGGCAGCCGGCCGCAGAGCCGGTGCAGCTCGCCATGCGCCGCGTGCCGCAGCAGGAACAGCGTGGTGGCCAAGGCGGCGCGTCAGCCCTGGCCGGCGATGAAGCGCTCGACGGCCAGCCGCGCCTCCTCGTCGGTCAGCTGCTCGGGCGGCGATTTCATATAGTAGCTGGAAGGCCCGGCCAGCACGCCGCCGATGCCGCGGTCCAGCGCCAGCCGGGCGCAGCGCACCGCATCGACCACGATCCCGGCGGAATTCGGCGAATCCCAGACCTCGAGCTTGAGCTCGATGTTCAGCGGCTGGTCGCCGAAGCCGGTCGCCTCCATGCGGATATGCGCCCATTTGCGGTCGGTCAGCCAGGGCACATGGTCGCTGGGCCCGATATGCACGGCATCCGCCGGCAGCGGCATGCCGAGCTGGCTGGTCACCGCGCGGGTCTTCGAGATCTTCTTCGATTCCAGCCGGTCGCGCTCCAGCATGTTGCGGAAGTCGCTGTTGCCGCCGAAATTCAGCTGATAGGTGCGGTCGAGCCGCAGCCCGCGCTCCGCCAGCAGCCGGGTCAGCACGCGGTGCAGGATGGTGGCGCCGACCTGGCTCTTGATGTCGTCGCCGACCAGCGGCAGGCCGCGCTCGGCGAAGCGGCGGCGCCAGGCCGGGTCGGAGGCGATGAAGACGGGGACGCAATTGACGAAGGCGCAGCCGGCGGCCAGCGCCTGCTCGGCGTAGAACTCGGTCGCGCGCTGCGCGCCGACGGGAAGGTAGGAGACCAGCACCTCGGTGCCGCTGCGGCGCAGGGACTCGGCGACATCAGCGACCGGTTCCGCGGACTCCTCGATCTCGTCCTCGAGATAGCGGCCGATGCCGTCCAGCGTCGGGCCACGCTCGACGGTGACGCCGGTCATCGGCACCTCGGCGAAAATCGCCGTGTTGTTCGGCGGCGCCAGCAGGGCCTGCGCGGCGTCCCGCCCGACCTTCCCCGCATGGACGTCGAAGGCCGAGGCGAGGACGATGTCGCGCGGACGGTAGCCACCGAGATCGGCATGCATCAGACCGGGCGGCGTCTCGTTGGCGCCGACGTCGCGATAATGCTGCAGCCCCTGCAGCAGCGCCGAGGCGCAATTGCCAAGCCCGACGACACCCAGGCGGATCGATCGCGATGCGGACACGCGAATTCCTTTCAGCGGCATGCGGCAGCGCCGCGCCTTGGACCGGCATCGTCACGACCTTCTTTGTACCCTAGGGCAGGGATCCGGGCGCGAAACTAACGCATGTGAATAAATAAAAGTGACGGCTCGGCCTGCTCGCGGACCCTCGTTGATTCCAAAGGAAAGTTCCTCACAGATTTATTTTCGTCGATTCGCTGTTCCGGCTTTGCGCTTGATCATCTTCTTCCCCCGGCATCAGCATGCCGCCCTTCGCAAGGAATGAATGTGTGGCGGATACCATCCTGATCACCGGCGGCGCCGGCTTCATCGGCTGCCATCTGGCGAAGGCGTTGCTGGAGCGTGGCCACCGGATCCGCGTGCTCGACGCCCTGATCGAGCAGGTGCATGGCGACACGCCACGCCCGCTGCTGCCGGCCGACGTCGAGCTGATCCGCGGCGACGTGCGCGACGAGGCCGCCGTCGCCCGCGCGCTGCGCAGCGTCGACAAGGTGGTCCACCTGGCCGCGGAGGTCGGCGTCGGCCAGAGCATGTATGCCGTGGAGCGCTACACCTCGGTCAACGAGCTCGGCACCGCGGTGCTGTTCCAGCAGCTGATCGCGCAGCCGGTGCAGCGCGTCGTCGTCGCCTCCTCGATGAGCATCTATGGCGAAGGGCTCTATCGCGACGCCGACAACCTGCTGCACGAGGATGTCACGCGCGGGCCGCGCCGGCCCGGCCAGGGCTGGGATCCCGTCGATTCGCAGGGACGGCCGCTGCGACCGGTGCCGACGCCGGAAAGCAAGCGCCCTGCCCTCGCCTCGGTCTATGCCATCGGCAAGTTCGCGCAGGAGCGCATGACGCTGACCCTGGCGCCGGCCTATGGCATGGAGGGCGTCGCGCTGCGGCTGTGGAACGCCTACGGCCCGGGTCAGGCGCTGTCCAACCCCTATACCGGCGTGCTGGCGATCTTCGCCGCGCGCCTGCTGCACGGCCAGAGCCCGATGATCTTCGAGGATGGCGAGCAGCGCCGCGACTTCGTCCATGTGCGCGACGTCGCCCGCGCCTTCGTGCTCGCGCTCGAGACGCCGCAGGCGGCCGGCCAGGTCTACAACATCGGCAGCGGGCTGAACCGCAGCGTGGCCGAGGTCGCGCTGTCGCTCGCCGCCGCCATGGGCCGGCCGGAGATCGCCCCCGAGATCACCGGCAAGGCGCGCAGCGGCGACATCCGCCACAACATCCCCGACATCGGCAAGGCCGAGGCCGAGCTCGGCTATGCCGCCAGCGGTGACTTCACCGCCGACCTGGCGGAGCTCGCCGAATGGGTCGCGGCGCAGCAGGCCGAGGACCGCGTGCAGCAGGCACGGCACGAGCTCGAGGCCCGGGGGCTGGTGGCATGACCGCGCCGATCCTGGTCACCGGCGGCGCCGGCTTCATCGGCAGCAACCTGGCCGACCGCCTGGCCGGGCTCGGCCATGACGTGCTGGTCTATGATTCGCTGGCCCGGCCCGGCGTCGAGCGCAACCTGCGCTGGCTGCAGCAGCGCCATCCGCAGCGCGTCACCGCCGTCGTCGCCGATCTGCGCGACGAGGCGACGCTGCGCCGCGCCGCGCAGGAGGCCTCGGCCGTCTTCCACCTGGCGGCGCAGGTTGCGGTCACCACCAGCCTGACCGCGCCGGTCGAGGATTTCGACGTCAACCTGCGCGGCACCTTCCTGCTGCTCGAGGCGCTGCGCCAGCGCGGCGAGGCGGTGCCGCTGGTCTTCGCCAGCACCAACAAGGTCTATGGCGGCCTCGGCGAGATCGCGCTGCAGCGCGGCGCCGAGGGCTATCACCCGGTCGACCCGCAGCTGCATGCGCATGGCATCGGCGAGCAGCAGCCGCTCGACTTCCACACGCCCTATGGCTGCTCCAAGGGCGCGGCCGACCAGTATGTGCTGGATTACGGCCGCAGCTTCGGCCTGCCGGTCGCCGTGCTGCGCATGAGCTGCATCTACGGCCAGCGGCAGATGGGCACCGAGGACCAGGGCTGGGTCGCGCATTTCCTGCTGCGCGCCCTGGCCGGCGAGCCGATCACCCTGTTCGGCGACGGCTTCCAGGTGCGCGACCTGCTGCATGTCGATGACGCCGTCGACGCCTATCTCGCCGCCTGGCGGCAGGCGCCGCGCCTCGGCGGCCGCGCGCTGAACCTCGGCGGCGGCCCGGCCAATGCGGTCAGCCTGCGCCAGGTGATCGACGCGATCGAGGCGCTGACCGGCCGCGCCGTCACCGTCGAGCGCGCCGAATGGCGGGCCGGCGACCAGCGCTACTACGTGTCCGACACGCGCGCCGCGCGGCAGCAGCTGGGCCTCGCCGCGCCGCTCTCCTGGCGCGAAGGCCTGGCGCGGCTCGCCGCCTGGCTGCAGCAGGCGGAGGCGCCGCGGCGCAGGGCGCCCGCGCTGCCGTGACGGCGCCGCGCCAGCTCTTCATGACCGCGGACGCTGTCGGCGGCGTCTGGACCTATGCGCTCGATCTGGCGCGCGGCCTGGCAGCGGAAGGCGTGCGCGTCAGCCTGGCGGTCACCGGCCCGGCGCCCGGCGCTGCGCAGCGT
>NZ_MLCO01000097.1 GCF_001982615.1 Teichococcus deserti
CCCCCTGGATCCCCCCCTGGATCCCCCTGTGGATCCGCAGCCTCTTGCGGCGCCGACCCTGCTGCTGGAAGCGGCCAGCGACACCGGCGTGGCCGGCAACGGCGTCACCGCCGACACCACGCCCAGCCTGTCGGGCACAGCCGCGAGCGGCAGCCTGGTCACCCTCTATGACAGCGACGGCGTCACCGTGCTGGGCAGCGCCACGGCGGCGGACGGCCATTGGCGCATCACCACGGCCGAGCTGGCCGGTGGTGCGCATGATCTGGTGGCGGTGGCCAGCCTGGGCGCGCTGTCCTCCGACCCTTCCGCCACGCTGTCGCTGGTGATTAACCTGCCGCGCGCCGCAGCCGATTTCCCGAGCCCAGGCTTCGACCGCGCCTTCTACCTGGCGCAGAATCCGGATGTCGCCGCTTCCGGCATGGATGCGCTGGCGCATTACCAGCAGTTCGGCTGGCATGAGGGGCGCGACCCCGACGCCTTCTTCGACGTCACCTACTACCTGAACCAGAATCCCGACGTGGCGGCGGCCGGCATCGATCCGCTGCAGCACTACCTGCAGCACGGCTGGCAGGAAGGGCGTGACCCCTCGCTGGCCTTCTCCACCAGCCTCTACCGGGCGGAGAACCCGGCATCCGGCGACGGCGATCCGCTGCTGCACCACCTGACCACCGGCCAGGCGCAGGACAACGCCGTCGCCGCCGCCACGCCGCATGCCACGGCGCCGCAGGGCCCGCTGATGGATGCCGCCTTCTACTTCGCCAGCAACCCGGACGTGGCGGCGGCGGGCCTCGACCCGCAGGCGCATTTCGACCGCTACGGCTGGCAGGAGGGACGCGATCCGAATGCCTGGTTCGACGTCGACTTCTACCTGGCCCGCAACGCGGACGTGGCGGCGGCGGGGGTCGACCCGGTGCAGCACTACCTGCAATTCGGCTGGGCCGAGCATCGCGACCCCAGCGCCGCCTTCTCGGGCGACGCCTATCTGGCGGCCAATCCGGATGTCGCCGCGGCCGGCGTCAATCCGCTGGAGCACTACCTGCATTTCGGCATCGCCGAGCATCGCGACCTCGGCCTCGGCTGAGGCGCCAGGGTGCGGCCTGTCATCGCCCGGCGCTTGACAGGCCGCGCCTTCCGGTTCTGCCTGCCGCCACATGGCAGATGGCATCTTCGAGCGAATCATCGACCCCGTGGCGGCCCCGGGCGAGCCGGCCAGCCGTCTGCTCGGCAGCGCCGTACCAGCGGCGCCGCCGCCGCCCGGGCTGCTCGGCTTCTACGGCTATTTCATCCGCCAGGCGCGGGCGCTGTTCGGCCTGCTCTTCCTGGCCGGGCTCTGCGTTGCGCTGCTCGATGCGCTGATCCCGGTCTTCATCGGCCGCGTCGTCGCCCTGCTGGCGGAGCATGCGCCGGGCACCCTGCTGGCGGGCCGCTGGCCCGAGCTGCTGGGCATGGCGCTGGTGCTGCTGCTGGCGCGGCCGGCCGCCATCCTGGCGCAGAACCTGATCGGCCAGCAGGCGATCAATGCCAGCGTCACCAGCATGATCCGCTGGCAGAGCCATTGGCACGTGGTGCGCCAGGGCTGGTCCTTCTTCCAGGAGGATTTCGCCGGCCGCATCGCCAACCGCGTCATGCAGGCCGGTCCCGCGCTGCGCGAGAGCGTGGTGCAGTCGGTCAATGCCGTCTGGTACATCCTGGTCTATGGCACCGGCGCGGTGCTCTACCTGGCCTCGGCCAACGCCTGGCTGGCGCTGCCCATCCTGGTCTGGTTCGCCGCCTATTGCCTGCTGCTGCGCTTCATCGTGCCGCGGCTGCGGCAGCGCGCCCGCGCCGCCTCCGAGCAGCGCAGCCTGCTGACCGGGCGCATCGTCGACAGCTACACCAACATCCTGACCCTGAAGCTCTTTGCCCGCGCCGAGGAGGAGGACAGCTTCGTGCGCGAGGGCGTCCTCGGCCTGACCGCCGCCTTCCAGCGGCAGATGCGGCTGGTGACCCTGAACGCGCTGCTGCTCTCGGCGCTGAACGCCACCATGCTGGTCGCCATGGCCGCCATCGCGCTGAGCCTGTGGGATGCCGGACGGATCGGGCCGGGCATCGTCGCGGCGGCCCTGCCGATGGCCTGGCAGATCGCCAATATCTCCGGCTGGGTGGCCTTCAACGTCGCCGGCATCTTCGAGAATCTCGGCGTGGTGCAGGAGGCCAGCGGCAGCATCGCGGTGCCGCCCACCGCGCCCGACGCCGCCGGCGCGCGGCCGCTGCGGGTGAGCCAGGGCCATATCCGCTTCGATCGGGTCGGCTTCGCCTATGCGGGGGCGGAGCGGGGGATCCTGCAGGACTTCACCCTCGATATCGCGCCGGGCGAGCGGGTCGGGCTGGTCGGCCATTCGGGGGCCGGCAAGACCACGGCGACCAACCTGCTGCTGCGCTTCTTCGCGCCCCAGTCCGGCCGCATCACCATCGACGGCCAGGAGATCGCGGCCGTCACCCAGGAAAGCCTGCGCGCCGCCATCGGCGTGGTGACCCAGGACACCGCGCTGCTGCACCGCTCGATCGCCGACAACATCCGCTTCGGCCGCCCCGAGGCCTCCCGCGCCGAGATCGAGCGCGCCGCGGCCCAGGCCGAGGCCGACGGCTTCATCCGCGAGGTGCAGGACTGGCGCGGACGCACCGGCTACGACGCCCATGTCGGCGAGCGCGGCGTCAAGCTGTCCGGCGGCCAGCGCCAGCGCGTCGCCATCGCCCGGGTGCTGCTGAAGGACGCCCCCATCCTGGTGCTGGACGAGGCCACCAGCGCGCTGGATTCCGAGGTCGAGGCCGCCATCCAGCAGCAGCTGGACGGGCTGATGGCCGGCAAGACGGTGATCGCCATCGCGCATCGCCTGTCCACGCTCGCGCGGATGGACCGGCTGGTGGTGCTGGAGCAGGGCCGCATCGTCGAGCAGGGCACCCATGCCGAGCTGCTGGCGGCCGACGGCGCCTATGCCCGGCTGTGGCACCGGCAGTCGGGCGGCTTCATCGAGAGCTGAAGCCCGGTTGACCGCGGGCGCTCCCGCCGGGAAGCTTCGGCATCCCCAGAAGGAGCCGCGCCGCATGTCCGCCACGCATCAACTCGACGCCACGCCGGAGACGGTGCGCTGGGGCGCCTTCGACGCCGGCTTCGGCCCGGCGCTGACCATCGCCTCGGGCGACCGCGTGGTGATGCAATGCGTCTCCGGCCCGGCCGAGGTGCTGCCCCCCGCCGGCAGCGGCCTGACCGTGCCGCCGGCGCTGGCCGCGATCCATGCGGCGGTCGAGGATGGCCGCGTGCCGCGCCTCGGGCCGCATATCCTGACCGGCCCGGTCGCCGTCGCCGGCGCCGAGCCGGGCGATGCGCTGCGCGTCGAGATCGAGGCGATCGAGCCCGGCGCCGACTGGGGCTACAACCTGTTCCGCCCGCTGGTCGGCACCCTGCCCGAGGACTTCCCCTACCGTCGCCTGATCCACATCCCGGTCGACCAGGCGGCCCGCACCTGCCGGCTGCCCTTCGGCCCGGACCATGGCGGGCTGACCCTGCCGCTGTCGCCCTTCTTCGGGGTGATGGGCGTGGCGCCGCCCGAGGCCTGGGGCCAGATCTCCACCAAGGAGCCGCGTGCCCATGGCGGCAACCTGGACAACAAGGAGCTGGTCGCCGGCACCACGCTCTGGCTGCCGGTCCACACCGCGGGGGCGATGTTCAGCGCCGGCGACGGCCATGGCGTGCAGGGCGACGGCGAGGTCTGCATCACCGCCCTCGAAATGTGCCTGACCGGCCGCTTCCGCCTGACGGTGGAGAAGGGCGGCGGCGCCCGCCAGCCGGCGCTGGCCTTCCCGCGCGCCGAGACGCCCACCCACTACATCAGCATGGGCATCCACGAGGACCTGGACCTGGCGATGAAGCAGGCGCTGCGCGAGATGATCGCCTTCATCGTGGCGCGGGCCAATATCTCTGCGGCAGAGGCGTATCAGTTCTGCTCCCTCGCGGTCGATTTCCGCGTGACGCAGACGGTGAATGGTGAGAAAGGCGTGCACGGCATGCTGCGCAAGGGCCTGCTGTTCTAAATCGGAACCGGTCCTGGGCAGGCGAGGCAACCGAGCCACCCGCCAGCGCATTTTGTTACGACTTCGCCATCACCTCGAATTAACTTGCGGCAGAGGTTTTCCACACCTTTTTGGAGTCCTGCTCCCTGCCGCATCTTGTGCCACCACCCCCCGTTTCACTACCGTATATGGTGGTGGAGGCAGGAGTTTAGGCCTATGGATTGGACGGCTGAAGCTATCGACGCGCTCCGCGCGCTCTGGGCCGAAGGACATTCGACGGCCGAGATCGGCCGACGCATGGGCATCTCCAAGAACGCCGTGGTGGGCAAGGCGCATCGCCTGAACCTGCCGCCGCGTCCGAGCCCGATCCGCCGCGAGGCGGAGCCCGCCGTCCCGACCACTCCCGTCGCGGCCAGCGCCGCCGCCGCCCCGGCCCCCACGCCGGCGGCGCCCGTCGCAGCACCCGCGCCGATCCCGGCCGCCCCGCCGCCGCAACCGGCCCCGGTCGCCGCAGAGCCGGCCCCCGCGCCGCGCCCCGTGGCGCCGGGACCGATCCTGCCGGCCATGGTCACCCTGCCGC
>NZ_MLCO01000098.1 GCF_001982615.1 Teichococcus deserti
GCTTCGAGCCGGTTGATGACGTTTCCATGGAAACTGCCACGAGTCCCTCGCTGTCGGCGCTGCCCTTGCTGTAGTCTGGCGGCATGGACGCCGCCGACGCCAAGCAGCACGCCCCTGCCGCCGCCCCCCAGCCCGCCGCCGCCTCGACCGAGAGCGCCGCGCCGCAGGCTTCCGCGACTCAGCCCGCCGCCCCTGCGGCGGGGGCGATGGCGCCGAACGCCCCTGAGCGCTTCATCAACCGGGAGCTGTCCTGGCTGGACTTCAACGCGCGGGTGCTGGAGGAGGCGGCCAACGCCCACCACCCGCTGCTGGAGCGGCTGCGCTTCGTCGCCATCTCCTCCTCCAACCTGGACGAGTTCTACTCGGTGCGCGTCGCCGGGCTGGTCGGGCAGGAGCGGGCGGGCATCACCCCCTCCTCGCCGGACGGGCTGACCCCGGGCCAGCAGCTGTCGGCCATCCATGCCCGCGCCGCGGCGCTGACCGAGGAGCAGCAGTCGAGCTGGCGCGACCTGCGCCGGCTGCTGGGCGAGGCCGGCATCAGCGTCTGCCCGGTCGAGGAGCTGACCGCGGCCGAGCGCGCCTGGCTGGAGACCTGGTTCCTCGACCGCGTCTTCCCGGTGCTGACGCCGCTGGCGGTGGACCCCGCGCATCCCTTCCCCTTCATCAGCAACCTGGCGCTCTGCATGGTGCTGAAGCTGGTGCGCGAGGAGGATGGCGGCACCATGCGCGCCCTGCTGCCGCTGCCCAGCCAGATCGACCGCTTCATCCGCCTGCCGCCGGCCGAGGACGCGCCGCAGATCACCCCCGGCACCGGCCCGATCCGCTTCGTGCTGCTGGAGGACCTGATCACCCTCTGCCTGCCGCGGCTGTTCCCCGGCTACATCAATGTCGAGCAGGGCCTGTTCCGCCTCATCCGCGACACCGACGTCGAGTTCGAGGAAGAGGCCGAGGACCTGGTGCGCGCCTATGAGAGCGCGCTGAAGCGCCGCCGCCGCGGCCGCGCCATCCAGCTGACCGTCGACGCGCGCATGGCGCCCGACCTGGTCGATTTCGTGGTGGAAGAGCTCGACGCGCCGCGGGCGGAGATCTTCGTGGCGGACGGGCTGCTCGGCATGGCCGACCTGAAGCAGCTGATCGTCGACGACCGTCCCGACCTGCTGTTCACGCCCTACACGCCCCGCTTCCCGGAGCGGATCCTGGATTTCGGCGGCGACTGCTTCGCCGCCATCCGCGCCAAGGACATCCTGGTCCACCACCCCTACGAGTCCTTCGACGTGGTGGTGCAGTTCCTGCGCCAGGCGGCGCGCGATCCCAGCGTGGTGGCGATCAAGCAGACGCTGTACCGCACCTCGCGCGACAGCCCGATCGCCCGCGCCCTGATCGAGGCCGCCGAGCTCGGCAAGTCGGTCACCGCCATGGTCGAGCTGAAGGCCCGCTTCGACGAGGAGCGCAACATCGCGCTGGCCCGCGAGCTGGAAGCCGCCGGCGTGCAGGTGGTCTACGGCTTCGTCGACCTGAAGACCCACGCCAAGATGTCGCTGGTGGTGCGGCGCGAGAGCGGCTCGCTGCGCTCCTACGCGCATTTCGGCACCGGCAACTACCACCCGATCACCGCGCGCATCTACACCGACCTCAGCTTCTTCACCGCCGATCCGGCGCTGACCCGCGACGCGCAGAAGCTGTTCAACTACATGACCGGCTATGCCCGGCCGGAGACCATGGAGCGGCTGGCCTTCTCGCCGCTGACCATCCGGCCTGCCATCCTCGGCCTGATCGAGCAGGAGATCGCCTTCGCCGCCGAGGGCAAGTCGGCCGGCATCTGGCTGAAGATGAACTCCCTGGTCGACGAGCAGCTGATCGACGCGCTCTACCGCGCCAGCGAGGCGGGGGTGAAGGTCAACTGCGTCATCCGCGGCATCTGCCGGCTGCGCCCGGGCGTGCCCGGCCTGTCGAGCAACATCCGGGTGAAGTCGATCGTCGGCCGCTTCCTGGAACACTCCCGCGTGCTGGTCTTCGGCAACGGCCACCGCCTGCCGTCGCGCCGCGCCCGGGTCTATATCAGCAGCGCCGACTGGATGGCGCGCAACATGGACTGGCGCGTCGAGACCATGGTGCCGGTCGAGAACCCGACGGTGCATGCGCAGATCCTCGACCAGATCATGGCGGTGAACCTGAAGGACACCGCGCAGTCCTGGCAGCTGCAGTCCGACGGCACCTGGCGCCGCCTGCCGCCCGGCGCGCATCCGGTCTCGGCCCATGAATATTTCATGACAAATCCCTCCCTGTCGGGCCGCGGCAGCGCGCTGCAGCACGTCACCGCCCGCACCGCGCGGCGCCGCCAGGACCGGGTCACCCAGGATTGAAGCCGCTGCGGCCATGGGATTTCCGATCGGTTCTCCCCATGGCCGTAGATCTTTCTCCCTGATTTCATCGTGAAGCGGCCGTCAGCTGACCTGCCGCGCCCGCATCGCCGCGCCGCCGCGCTGGGGTCGGAACTCGGCGCGAGCGGTGCTAAGGGGGCGCTCGACCTGCCCATGCCCGCCGAGGAACTCCCTGCTTGGACCGTCCTGACAGCCCCGCCGTCGCCGATGCCCCTGCCGAACGGGGCGCCATGCCCCGGCGGGCGGGGATCGTCGATCTCGGTTCCAACTCGGTCCGACTGGTCGTCTACGAGGGGCGCGGCCGCAATCCGCTGGCCATCTTCAACGAGAAGGCGGTGCTCGGCCTCGGCCGCGGCCTGCAGACCACCGGCCGGCTGAACGAGGAGGCGGTGCCGCAGGCGCTGACCGTGCTCGAGCGCTACCACGCCGTCGCCCGCGCCATGGACGCCGCCCCCCTGGAAGTCCTGGCCACCGCCGCCGTGCGCGACGCCGAGAACGGCCCGGCCTTCGCCGCGGCGCTGGCCGAGCGCATGCCGGGCGTGCCGATCCGCATCCTCGACGGCGACGAGGAAGCCGCCTTCTCCGCCGACGGCGTGCTGCTGGGCTTCCCCCAGGCCGACGGCATCCTGGGCGACCTGGGCGGCGGCTCGCTGGAGCTGGTCGAGCTGACCCAGGGCCGCGCCGGCGCCAGCGCCTCGCTGCAGATCGGCGCCATCCGCCTGGCCGACCGCGCCAACAACGACATCGGCCGCGCCCGCGGCATCGCCGAGCAGGAGCTGGGCAAGCTGCCCTGGCTGGCGCATGGCAAGGACCGCGATCTGTATCTGGTCGGCGGCGCCTGGCGCGCGCTGGCCAAGATCCACATCGCCCAGACCGCCTATCCGCTGTCGATCGTCCACCACTATGTCCTGCGCCGGGAAGAGGCCCGCGACCTCTGCGGCGTGGTGATGGCCGCGACCCGCCGCACGCTGGAGCGCCTGCCCGGCGCGCCGTCGAAGCGGCTGCAGGACCTGCCCTTCGCCGCGGCCGTGCTGCGCCGCCTGCTGCGCGCCACCGGCGCCCGCCGCGTGGTCTTCAGCGCCAATGGCCTCCGCGAGGGCTGGTATGCCCGCCTGCTGACCCCCGAGGTCCGCCGCGAGGACCCACTGCTGGCCGCCGGCCGCGAGATGGCCGGCCGCTACGGCCGCGACAACGCGCTGCCCGAGGCGCTGTCGGCCTGGACCGCGCCGCTCTTCCCGAACGAGGCCCCGGCTGCCCAGGCGCTGCGCCAGGCCGCCTGCTGGCTGTCCGACATCGGCAGCCATGACCACCCCGACTACCGGGCCGAGCAGTCCTTCCTGCGCGTGCTGCGCCAACCCGGCATCGGCCTGGACCACCACGAGCGCGCCTTCCTGGCGCTTGCCGTGGCGCTGCGCTACGAGCCCGAGCTCGACGCGCCCTGGCTGGCCGCGGCCCGCGTGCTGCTGGACGCGCCGGCGCTGCGCCGCGCCGAAGTGGTCGGCGCCGCGCTCCGCCTGGCCTATACCCTGTCCGGCGGCACGCCCGAGCTGCTGCGCAGCACCACCCTGGTCATGCAGCAGGACCGCCTGGTGCTGCGCCTGGTCGAAGGCGGCGGCACCTTCGCCGGCGACAGCGTGCAACGCCGCGTCGAAGCGCTGGCCGCGACGCTGGGTCTTCTCGCCGTGGTGGAAATCGAAGCGGGCTGAAGCGAAGGGTTTGGCAGGCTGGGGGAATGAATTCTCCCCGCAAACCTACAGGTTTGCGCCCATCTTTTTTCTGATCACCGGCCTATGCGAGACCAGCGCCTCGCCTGCACCCGCACCAGGGCATCACGGCGGGACGCCGATTTCATACAAAAACAGCGCGACCTCGAAGGTCGCGCTGCTGCCGGGCCGTTTCGCCCGTGGTCGCCACGTGGACATGGCAATCTGACAGAAAAAAGAAGGGGTGCAGGGGAATTCATTCCCCCGGCCTGCCTCTGTCTTCTCTGTCCGACTCTCAGCTTTCGATCAGCTTCACTTTCCGCCCTTCGACTCCGAGGGCGAGCTTCCCCCCCTTCAGAGACAAGGCGGCCTGACCGAACACCTGCCGCCGCCAGCCGTGCAGGGCCGGGACCTGGGGTTCGTTCTCGGTGGCCAGGCGTTCCAGCTCGTCGCTGCTGGCAATCAGCCGCGGGGCGACGTGGTGTTCCTCGGCCTTGGCGGCCAGCAGCACCTTCAGCAGCGCGATCAGCGCCGGCGAGGCGGGCGGGCCCTGGCGGCTTTCCTTCGGCGCCTCGGGCAGGGCAGCCTCGGGCAGCTCCTTGGCCGAGGCCAGGGCGGCGAGCAGCCCGGCGCCGGTCTTGCCGTCGGCGAAGCCCTTGCTGATGCCGCGGGCGCGGGACAGGTCGTTGGCGGTCGTCGGGCCGGTCGCGGCGATCTCCATCAGCGTCTCGTCGCGGACCAGGCGCTGGCGGGGGATGTTGACGCGCTGCGCCTCGCGCTCGCGCCAGGCGGCGATGGCGCGGACCGCGGCCAGGAAGCGGCGGTTGCTGGAGCGCGGCTTCAGGCGTTCCCAGGCCGTCTCCGGGTCCTGGCGGTAGGTCGCCGGGTCGGTCAGCTCGGCCATCTCCTCGGCCACCCAGGACAGCCGGCCGTCCTCGGTCAGGCGGTCGACGAGCGCCGCGTAGACGCGGCGCAGGTGGGTGACGTCGGCGGCGGCGTAGTTGATCTGGGCTGCCGAGAGCGGCCGCGCCGCCCAGTCGGAGAAGCGGTGCGCCTTGTCGATCGAGGCATTGGCCAGGCCGCGCACCAGGCTGTCATAGCTGGCCTGGTCGCCGAAGCCGGCCACCATGGCGGCGATCTGCGTGTCGAACAGCGGCTTGGGGGGCGCGCCGAAGCGCAGGATGCAGATTTCCACGTCCTGGCGGGCGGCGTGGAACACTTTCGTGACCGCCGTGTCGGCCAGCAGCTCGCCCAGCGGCGCCAGGTCCAGCCCTTCGGCCAGGGCGTCGATGACGGCCACCTCGTGCTCGCCGGCGAGCTGCACGACGCAGAGCTCGGGCCAGTAGGTCCTCTCCCGCATGAATTCAGTGTCGACCGTGACGAAGGCTTCCGTGCGCAGCCGCGCACAGAGCTCTGAAAGCGCCTCGGTGGTGGTGATCAGGACGGGGTCGGGGTCCTGGGCCTGGTTGCGTCGGCTCATGGCACTCATGCTTCTAGCGAAGCTCCGCCATCCCGCAAAGTCCAGGGGGCGGAAGCAAAGCGGTGAAGCGTCGCGAAAGCGGCCGATCGGGGCTTGCGAAGGGCGGGGCAGGAGGGTTTCCTGGGCGTCTCGCGGGGGCCGCGGCGCCTGCCGGGCATGCAATCCCTTGACAGGGGGCCGCCCGCCGCCCCTTCTGCCCCCCTTTCCGTCCGAGCCTCGGGGTTTTCGATCGATGCACGCCTACCGCACCCATACCTGCGGCGCGCTGCGCGCCAGCGATGCGGGTCAGACCGCCCGCCTCTCCGGCTGGGTGCACCGCAAGCGCGACCATGGCGGCCTGCTGTTCATCGACCTGCGCGACCATTACGGCCTGACGCAGTGCGTGCTGCCGGCCGGCACCGCCGTCTTCGACCAGGCCGAGGCGATCCGCCCCGAGAGCGTGATCACGGTGACCGGCCAGGTCGTCGCGCGCGAGGGCGCGACGGTCAACGACAAGCTGCCGACCGGCGCCATCGAGCTGCGCGTCGCCGAGCTGTCGGTGCAGTCCCATGCCGAGGTGCTGCCGATCCAGGTCGCCGGCGACCAGGAGTTCCCGGAAGACCTGCGCCTGCGCTACCGCTTCCTCGATCTCCGCCGCGAGAAGCAGCACCGCAACATGCTGCTGCGCGCCGGCGTCATCGCCTCGATCCGCCGCCGCATGATCGAGCAGGGCTTCGTCGAATACCAGACGCCGATCCTGACGGCCTCCTCGCCGGAGGGCGCGCGCGACTTCCTGGTGCCGTCGCGCAACCACCCGGGCACCTTCTACGCCCTGCCGCAGGCGCCGCAGCAGTTTAAGCAGCTGGCGATGGTGGCGGGCTTCGACCGCTACTTCCAGATCGCCCCCTGCTTCCGCGACGAGGCGAGCCGCGCCGACCGCAGCCCGGGCGAGTTCTACCAGCTCGACTTCGAGATGAGCTTCGTCACCCAGGAAGACGTCTTCGCCGCCATCGAGCCGGTGATGGAGGGCATCTTCGTCGAGTTCGGCAACGGCCGTAAGGTCACCCCGGCGCCGTTCCCGCGCATCCCCTACGACACGGCGATGCTGGACTACGGCTCGGACAAGCCGGACCTGCGCAACCCGCTGAAGATCACCGACGTCACCGAGAGCTACCGCGATTCGGGCTTCGGCCTGTTCAACAAGGTGGTCGCCGGCGGCGGCATCGTCCGCGCCATCCCGGCCCCGGGCGCCGCCGACAAGCCTAGAGGCTTCTTCGACAAGCTGAACGAATGGGCCCGCGCCGAGGGCGCCGGCGGCCTGGGCTACATCCAGTTTGCCGCCGAAGGCCCCAAGGGCCCGATCGCCAAGAACCTGGAGGCCGAGCGCGTCGAGGCGATCCGCGTCGCCTGCGGCTTGCAGACCGGCGACGCCGTCTTCTTCGCCGCCGGCAAGAAGGACGAGACCCCCAAGTTTGCCGGCAAGGTGCGCACGCGCTTGGGCGAGGAGCTCGGCCTGATCACGCAGGACGAGTTCCGCTTCTGCTGGATCGTCGACTTCCCGATGTACGAGCTGAACGAGGAGACCGGCCAGGTCGACTTCAGCCACAACCCGTTCAGCATGCCGCAGGGCGGGCTGGAGGCGCTGAACTCGATGAACCCGCTCGACATCAAGGCGTTCCAGTACGACATCGTCTGCAACGGCATCGAACTGTCCTCGGGCGCCATCCGCAACCACCGCCCGGACATCATGATCCGTGCCTTCGAGATCGCCGGCTACACCGAGCAGACGGTCGAGGAGCGCTTCGGCGGCATGCTGAACGCCTTCCGCTACGGCGCGCCGCCGCATGGCGGCTCGGCCCCGGGCATCGACCGCATGGTCATGCTGCTGGCCGACGAGCCGAACATCCGCGAGGTCATCCTGTTCCCGCTGAACCAGCAGGGCCAGGACCTGATGATGGGCGCCCCCGCGGCCGTGGACCATGCCCGGCTTAAAGAACTCTCCATCAAGCTCGATCTGCCCCCGGCCAAGGGTGCGGCCGGGCCCAAGGCTTCCTAACTAAGGAAGGCCATCAGCCCGGGGGGACATCCCCCCGGGCGCTCGAGAAGGAGTATGACATGCGGCTGCGCGATACCCTGGCCGGATTCCACGCCCTTCCCGCCGCGGCGCTGCTGGCGCTGGGTCTGGCAGCCGCGGGGCCGGCCTCGGCCCAGCAGCCCGCCGCGCCTGCCGCCCCGGCGGCTCCGGCTCCCGCCGCCGGCGCGCCGCATGCCGTCCTTCCCGGCACCGAGGCCATGGCGCCGCACCGCGCCGCCTATCGCCTGCGCCTCGACCGCGTGCGCCAGGGCAGCGACGTGGTCCAGGCCGGCGGCGCCATGCTGTTCGAGGTGCTCGACGCCTGCGACGGCTGGGCCACCCGCCAGCGGCTGCAGCTGACCGTGGTCAACCGCTCCGGCGACCAGGTCGAGACCAGCTCCGACTATTCCACCTGGGAGAGCAAGGACGGCCGCCGGCTGCGCTTCTCGCTGACCCAGACGGCGCAGGGCGCGGTGACCCAGCGGATCAGCGGCGAGGCCGAACTGGCCGGCGCCGAGCCGGGTGCCGAAGGCGGCACCGTCCGCTATGAGCAGCCCTCGGCGCAGCAGGTCACCCTGCCGCGCGGCACGCTGCTGCCGATGATGCACACCATCCGCGCCCTGGCCCTGGCCAAGGCGGGCCAGCAGCGCATGCTGAACGCGCCGCTGTTCGACGGCACCAGCGAGGACGGCGCGCAGGACAGCACGACCCTGCTGTCGCCCTGGACCGAGGCCCAGGCGCAGCCGCGCTTCCCCCTGCTGAGCCAGCAGGCCAGCGCGCGGATGCGCATCGCCTTCTTCGGCAAGGAATCGGCCGCCGCCGCCGGGGCCAGCGCGCCGGAATACGAGGTGGGCCTGCGCTACTTCGCCAACGGCGTCGCCGACGAGATGAAGATGGACTTCGGCGACTTCGCGGTCGACGGGCTGATGCAGAGCCTCGAGGCTGTGCCGGCGGCTTGCTGAAGAGAAGCGTCTGAAGCGAAGGCAGAGGGCAGGCCAGGGGAATGAATTCCCCTGGACCCCATCTTTTTTCTTTCAGACTGCCGTGTCCACGTGACGACAGTACGTGAAACGGCTAATGCGCAGCGCGACCTTTGTGGTCGCGCTGTTTTTTTCGTATACGGCGTCCCGCCGTGATGCCCTGGTGCCGCTGCCGGCCAAGGCGCTGGCCTGTCTACGGCCGGTGAACAGAAAGAAGATGGGGGTCTGGGGGAATTCATTCCCCCAGCCTTCGCCCTGCCTTCTCTGAGAAAGCCTGATCTTCAATAAGTCTCGAAGATCCGCGCAATCTCGGCCGGGTCGCGCGTCACCGTCAGCGCGAAGGCCAGAAGGATGCGGGCTTTCTGCGGGTTGAGGTTGTCGCCTGCCAGGATCCCCTGTTCGCGCATCTTGGCGCCGGCGACCACGCGGCCGCTGCCGACGCGGGCGGACTGGACGACGGTGACGCCGCCTTTCACCGCTTCGGCCAGGGCCTCGGCTTCCCAGGGCGTCGGGTTGCCGGGGGCGAAGCCGGCGCTGACGATGCCCTGGGCGCCGGCGGCGACGAAGGCGCGCACCGCCGTCCCGTCGGAATCGGCATAGGCGTAGGTGATGTCGACGCGGGGCAGGGACTCCATGGTCCGCAGGTCGAATTCGGTGTTCGGCGCGGTCTTGCGCAGCGGGCGGCGGTAGAAGGCGACCTTGTCGGCGTCCGCCTGGCCGAGCACGCCGAAATCGGGGGTGCGGAAGGTCTGCATCCGCCAGGTGGCGGTCTTGGTCACCTCGCGCGCGGCGTGGATCTCGTCGTTCAGCATCAGCAGCACGCCCATGCCGCGGGCATCCGGGCAGGCGGCGACGCGGACCGCGTTCAGCAGGTTCATCGGCATGTCCGAGGACAGGCCGGTGGCCGGGCGCTGGGCGCCGACCATGACCACGGGCACGTCGATCTTCAGGCCGAGGGAGAGGGCGAAGGCGGTCTCCTCCATGGTGGAGGTGCCATGGCCGATGACGATGCCGGCGAGGCCGGGGATCTCGTCCACCGCGGCGTGGCAGGCCTCGGCCAGGGCGCGCCAGTCCTTGAAGCCGATGCGGCTGGAGATGACGGCGCCATAGGGACGGGCGATGACCTCGGCGACCATGGCGAGCTCAGGGACGCGGGCCATGATGGTCTCGGTCGCCATCACCTGGCCGAGGGTCGAGTAATCCTGGATGTCCAGCGCGTGCCGGCCGAGCGAGGCCATGGTGCCGCCAGTGCCGATGAAGGCGACGCGGGGAAGGGACATCGGGGCTGCTCCTGTCTGTGTCTCGGTGATGACAGGATAGGGCGGGGGCGGGGAATTCCCCCAGGCCCCCGCGGCAGCTTTTTTACGCGCGGGGCAGCGGCGCCAGGCGGCGGGCGCGGAAGCCGCCGCGCTGGGCCAGGTTCTGCCAGCGCAGCGTCATCATCACCGCGACGATGGCCAGGCCGCAGGCCAGCCCGACCCAGACGCCCTGCGGCCCGAAGCCGGCGGGGAAGCCGAGGCCGAGGCCGACCGGCAGCGCCAGCCCCCAATAGCCGAGTGCGGCGAAGAGCAGCGGCAGCCGCGTGTCCTTCAGCCCGCGCAGCGCGCCGGCGGCGACCGCCTGCACGCCGTCGGCCAGCTGGAAGATGCCGGCGATGACCAGCAGGCTGGCGGCGAGCTGCCGGGTCTCGGCCAGTTCCGGCGCCAGGAACAGGGCCGCGATCTGCTCCGACAGGGTCAGCAGCAGCAGCGCGGTCACCGCCATGAAGCCAGCGGCCATGCCGATCGCGGTCCAGCCGGCGCGCCAGGCGCCGCGGGCGTCGCTGGCGCCGGCGGCCAGGCCCACGCGGGCGGTGGCGGCCTGGCCGATGCCCATCGGGATCATGAAGCAGGCGCTGGCGATCTGCAGGGCGACGGCATGGGCGGCCACCGCCCGCGGGCTGATCCAGCCCATGACCAGTGCGGTGGCCGAGAAGATGCCGATCTCCATCAGCATCGAGCCGGCGATCGGCAGGCCGATCAGCACGATCTCCTGCATGCGGCGCCAGTCGGTGCGCCAGAACCGGCCGGCCAGCTTGAAGCGGGACAGGCGGCGATCCAGCCGGATCCACAGCGCGAGGGAGAGAAACATCGCCAGGTTGGCGATGGCGCTGGACAGCCCGGCCCCGAAGGCGCCGAGCGAGGGCAGGCCGAAGCCGCCGCCGACCAGCAGCCAGACCAGCAGCGCGTTCAGCAGCACGGCGGCCAGCGCCACGCAGAGTGCCGGCCCCGGCCGCTGCAGGGCGGCCAGGAAACCGCGCAGCAGCAGGAAGCCATAGACGAAGGGCAGGCCCCAGAGCAGCGCGCGGTTGTAGTGCTGCGCCGCCTCGGCCAGCGCCGGGTCCTGCCCGGCCAGCCGCAGCAGCGTCCCCGTGTTCCACAGCAGCGTGCCGAGCACGGCGAACAGCGGCACAATGAGCCAGGCGGCCTGGCGGAAGGTGCGGCGCATCTCGCGCATGTGGTGGCGCACCCGGCCGCGCTCCTGCGCCAGCATGGCGGCGGCCGAGAAGGCCAGCCCCATCGGCAAGGCGAGCGCGATGAAATACAGGTTGCCCCCCAGGGTCGCCGCAGCCAGCGGCAGCTCTCCCAGCTGGCCCAGGAAGAAGGTGTCGGTCAGCACCAGCGCGATCTGCGACAGGTTGGTGAGCGCCAGGGGCCAGGCCAGCGCCAGCATGGCGCCGAGCTCCCTCCCCCAGCCGGTCTGGGGGTTGGTCCCCGCGGCGTGTTGTGACATGGCCCGATGGCTGTAGCGCGAAACGGCGCGGCTGGCTTGTGGCGATCCGGCGACGCCGGGGGCGGGCCGCGGGGGGCTGCCATGCGCCGCGGCGTCGGGGACAGGCGGCTGCCGCGGTGCCATATGCGCGACCCCTGATGCGTGGAGCGCGCCGATGACCGCCACCCCTGCCGCCATCCCCGCCTGGCTGACCCTGCTGCTGGCCACCGCCTGCGGGGTGATCGTCGCCAACATTTATTACGCCCAGCCGCTGATCGGGCCGATCAGCGCGGCGCTGGGCCTGTCGCCGGGGGCGGCGGGGCTGATCGTGACGATGACGCAGATCGGCTATGGCGCCGGGCTGCTGCTGGTGGTGCCGCTGGGCGACCTGGTGGAGAACCGCCGGCTGGTGCTGGCGGTGATGGGGCTGGCCTTTCTCGGACTGCTGGGCGCGGCGCTGGCGCAGGGGGCGGCGGTCTTCCTGGCCGCGGCGCTGGTGATCGGGCTGGGCTCGGTGGCGGTGCAGATCCTGGTGCCGCTCGCCGCCCATCTGGCGCCGGAGACGATGCGCGGCCGCATGGTCGGCAACGTCATGAGCGGGCTGATGCTGGGCATCATGCTGGCGCGGCCGGTCTCCAGCTTCGCGACCGCCGCCCTGGGCAGCTGGCACGCCATCTTCTGGATCTCGGCGGCGGCGATGGTGCTGCTCGGGCTGGTGCTGCGCGTCGCCCTGCCGGTGCGGCAGCCGCCGCCAGGGCTGCGCTACGGCCAGCTGCTGGGCTCGATGGGGCGGCTGGCGGTGGGCGTGCCGCAGCTGCGGCGGCGGGCGCTGTACCAGTCTGGCCAGTTCGGCGCCTTCAGCCTGTTCTGGACCACCGTGCCGCTGCATCTGGCCCAGGATTTTTATCTCACGCAGACCGGCATTGCGCTGTTCGCCCTGGCCGGCGTGGCCGGCGCCGTCGCCGCCCCCATCGCCGGGCGGGTCGCCGATCGCGGCCTCGTCCGGCCGGCCAGCGGCCTGGCCATGCTGGCCGTCGCCGTCTCCTTCCCGATGACCTGGATCGCGCCGCAGGGCTCGACGCTGGCGCTCGGGCTGCTGGTGGCCTCGGCCATCCTGCTCGACTTCGGCGTCTCGGCGAATGTCGTGCTCGGGCAGCGCGTGCTGTTCACGCTCGGCGCCGAGATGCGCAGCCGGCTGAACGGCCTCTACATGGCGACCTTCTTCCTCGGGGGCGCGCTGGGCTCGGCGCTGGGCGGCTGGGCCTTCGCCGCCGGCGGCTGGTTCTGGTCCAGCCTGGCCGGCCTGGCGCTGCCGGTCACAGCGCTGGCCTATTGGGCGACCGAGCGCCCGGCGCGGGCCCGGCCTGCCACCTGAACCACCCGTGCCTGCGCTTTTCCTGGGCAGAAACGATTTCTGAACTTTCCTCCATCGGGAGGCTGGAGCGGCTTCGCGCTTTCATGTCAGGCTCGTTCCGGGAAGGCATGCTTTTTGCTGCCAACCCCCAACAAAACCTGCCACGGGGGCTACGGACTGTGACTTCCAGGAATTTCCCGCTCAAGCGCCGCCTGATGCTGGGCGCTGCCGCCCTGCTGGGCCTCGCCGCCCTGGCCGCGCCCGGCCAGGCCGCGGCGCAGAAGCTGACCATCGCCATCGGCGGCTCGGTCACCTCGATGGACCCGCATTTCTACAACGCCTCGCCGAACAACAGCGTCACCGCGCATTTCTTCGACAAGCTGGTCGAGTTCGATGCCAAGGCGCAGCTGGTGCCCTCGCTGGCCGAATCCTGGCGCACCGTCTCGGAGACCGTGTGGGAGTTCAAGCTGCGCGCCGGGGTGAAGTGGCATGACGGCCGCGACTTCACCGCCGAGGACGTCGCCTACACCTTTCAGCGCGCCCCCAACGTGCCGAACAGCCCGGGCGGCTTCGGCGCCTTCGTGCGCGCCGTGCAGAAGGTCGAGATCATCGACCCGCTGACCATCCGCATCCACACCCCCGGCCCTTATCCGATGCTGCTGGGCGACTTCGCCTCGCTCGCCATCATCTCGCGCCATGCGGGCGAGGGGGCGTCCACCGAGGACTACAACAGCGGCCGCGCGGTGATCGGCACCGGCCCCTACCGCTTCGTCTCCTACGCCCCCGGCAACCGCACCCTGATGCGGCGCAACGACACCTACTGGGGCGGCCGGCCGAGCTGGGCCGAGGTCGACTACCGCGTCATCTCCTCGCCACCGGCGCGCACCGCGGCGATCCTGGCGGGCGATGTCGACATCATCGATGCGGTGCCCTCCTCCGACATCCAGGGGCTGCGTGGCGAGGCGGCGCTGAAGCTGACCAGCATCCAGGGCCTGCGCGTCATCTACCTGGCGCCCGACCGCTCGCGCAGCGAGAACCCCGTCTTCGTCACCGACAACGACGGCAAGCCGCTGGCGACCAACCCCTTCAACGATCTGCGCGTCCGCCGCGCCCTGACCATGGCGATCGCCCGCGACGCCCTGGCCGAGCGCGTCATGCTGGGCACCGCCCAGCCGGCCGGGCAGTGGCTGCCGCCGGGCGCCTATTCCTACAACGACAGCATCACCCCGCCGAAGCAGGACCTGGAGGGCGCCCGCAAGCTGCTGGCCGAGGCCGGCTTCCCCAACGGCTTCCGCATGACCCTGCACACGCCGAACGACCGCTACCCGAATGACTCGCGCACCGCCCAGGCGGTGGCGCAGATGTGGACCCGCATCGGCGTGCAGACCCAGGTCGAGGCGCTGCCCTGGGCGGCCTTCTCGGCCCGCTCCTCGCGCCAGGAATTCGGCATGCGGCTGCTCGGCTGGGGCAGCGTCACCGGCGAGGCCTCCTATGCGCTGGTGAACATCCTGGCGACCCAGGACCCGGCCAGGCGCACCGGCGCCAACAACCAGGGCCGCTACTCCAACCCGGCGCTCGACGCGCTGACCGAGCGGGCCGCCGGCACCCTCGACGATGTGAAGCGCGAGGAGCTGCTGCGCCAGGCGATCAAGATGGCGATCGACGACGTCGCCATCATCCCGCTGCACCAGCTGGTCAATACCTGGGCGGTGAAGCGCAGCCTGAACCACAATCCGCGCATGGACGAGCGCACCCGGGCGATGGACGTGACGCCGGGCAACTCCTGACCACAGACAGCAAGCACCGGGGGAACTGAGTTCCCCCGGACCCCCACCTTCATTAGACTCCTCCCCAACGCCACACGGGGACACGCCATGCGCCGACGCACCATGCTCGCAGCGCCGCTTCTCGCCACGCCGCTCCTGGCCTCCACCGCCGGGGCGCAGCCCGCCGGCGTCGCCTTCGAGGAATTCCTCGTCCCCGGGGGGGATCCGGGCATCCAGCTCTATCTTCGCAACAAGCGCGGCGAATCGACGCCGGCCGGGCGCGGCGACCGCGTCGTGCTCTGCCTGCACGGCGCCACCTACCCGGCCAGCACCAGCTTCGACCTACCGGTCGGCGGCGTCTCCTGGATGGACTACATGGCGGGGCGCGGCTTCGACGTCTGGTGCCTGGACCTGCGCAACTACGGCCGCTCGACCCGCGAGGCCGCCATGGGCCAGCCGCCCGAGGCCAATGCGCCGCTGACCTCGGGCGAGATCGCCCAGAAGGACATCGCCGCCGCCGCCGCCTTCATCCGCCAGCGCCGCAACGTGCCCAAGATCGTCCATCTCGGCTGGTCCTGGGGCACCAGCCTGCAGGCCCGCTTCGCCGCCGACAATCCGTCGCTGGTCGAGCGCCTGGTGCTCTACGCCCCGCAATGGCTGCGCGACGGGCCGAGCCCGGCCGCCGCCGGGGCGGGCGAGACGCTCGGCGCCTATCGCAGCGTGACGCGCGCCGATGCCCGCGCCCGCTGGTTCAACGGCGTGCCCGAGGCGAAGCGCGCCAGCCTCTTCCCGGCCGGCTGGTACGAGCACTGGGCCGACGCCACCTTCGCCACCGACCCCGAGGGCATGCGCCAGGTGCCGTCGGCCCTGCGCGCACCGAATGGCGTGCTGGCCGATTCCCGCGCCTACTGGCAATCGGGAAAACCCTTCTACGACCCGGCGGCGATCACCGCGCCGACCCTGCTGGTGCTGGCCGAATGGGACCGCGACACCCCTCCGGCGCTGGCCATGGCCTTGTTTCCATTGTTGACCCGCAGCCCCGGCAAGCGCCTGGTGGTGCTCGCCGAGGGCACCCATGGCATCCTGCTGGAGCGCAACCGCGGCGCCCTGTTCCAGGCCGTCCAGGTTTTCCTCGAGGAGCCGATTGCCGGTTGAACAGGGCTTTGATCAACGGCCCTGCTTGTCGATGGCCCCCCTCCCGTCCTACATGTAGCCCGTCGACTGTTTTGGTTCGGCTTGCTGTTCCAGCTCGCCCCAGCCCGCCCCTGCCCGGGGCGGGTGCGTAGCGTGCCTGGTGCCCGTTCCTTTTCGAGGTTGATCCGTCGTGCATGTTGCGCGGCGGCAACGCATTCTAACGGAGCACCCCGATGCCGATCGGTACCGTGAAGTGGTTCAACGCAACCAAGGGTTATGGCTTCATCCAGCCGGAAGACGGCTCCAAGGACGTCTTCGTGCACATCTCCGATGTGCAGCGCGCCGGCCTGCAGGGCCTGCAGGAAGGCGAGCGGATGGAGTATGAGCTGCAGCGCGGCCGCGAGGGCAAGCTGTCGGCGTCGAACCTGAAGCAGGCCTGACCCGGATCGGCCGCCGGCCCGGTTGTCCCGGGCGGGCGGCCCTCGGCCCTGGCTGGACCAAGAGGCTGGACCAAGAGGCCGGACCAAGAGACGGGCGCGCCGGCAACGGCGCGCCCGTTTCGTCTCTCGACCCCCTTTAAACCACAGGCCGCTCACCCGGCCCCTGACCTCGGAGGCATGCCCGTATGGGACGCACACCCAATTACGGACAGCAGCGCGCCGATCGCACCCGCGCCAAGCAGGCCAAGGCCGACGCCAAGGCCGCCGCCCGCGAGGAGGAGCGCGCCCGCCGCAAGGCCGCGATCGAGGCTGGCCTCGACCCTGACATGGGCGAGCCGGTCACCCTGCCGCCGGCCGATGACGACGAGGCGCCGACCCCGGGCGAGCGCGGCTGAGCAGGCGCCCTGCCATCGGCAGGGCGCGGGAGTGACCGCATGGCGTCGCGCAACACGGGTGCCTTCACCTTCTTCGACGTCGTCTACGAGGACGGCACCCGCCGCTCCAACCGCAAGGTGCCGAGCGACATCCTGGGCGGGCTGGACGGCGACGAGCCGGCCCGCACGCTGATCGAGGGGCAGGACGAGGAGATCGCCAAGGCTTCGGGCAAGCCGCGGCCGGTGATCGCCGAGCTGTCCCGCAGCCCGGTGGCCAAGCCGGTCAAGGTGCCCTTCGGCAAGAAGAAGTAGCAGCCGGGGCCAGCCCTGGCGCGATGCCGGCGGCGGTGGCGCTCAGCCCCGCCGCCGGCCGCGTTTTTGCCGGGTCTTTTCCGCCCGTTGACAGCCCAACCGGCCCGGTCGACGCTTCCCTCCAGGACGAGGGGAGAATGCGGACCATGGATCAAACACAGAAGAAGTTCCGGCTGCGCAGCCAGCGCTGGTTCGACGACCCGGAGGATCCCGGGATGACGGCGCTCTATATCGAGCGCTTCCTGAATTTCGGCATGACCCGTGGCGAGCTGCAGTCGGGCAAGCCGATCATCGGCATCGCCCAGACCGGCAGCGACATCGCCCCCTGCAACCGCCACCACCTGGCCCTGGCCGAGCGGGTCAAGGCCGGCATCCGAGACGCCGGCGGCATCCCGCTGGAATTCCCGATCCACCCGATCCAGGAGACCGGCAAGCGCCCGACCGCGGCGCTGGACCGCAACCTGGCCTATCTCTCCCTCGTCGAGGTGCTGCACGGCTATCCGCTGGATGGCGTCGTGCTGACCACCGGCTGCGACAAGACCACGCCGGCCTGCCTGATGGGCGCCGCCACGGTGAACATCCCAGCGCTCGTCCTCTCCGGCGGGCCGATGCTCGACGGCCACTGGAAAGGAAAACTGTCGGGCTCGGGCACCATCGTCTGGGAGGCGCGTAAGCGCCTGGCCGCCGGCGAGCTCAACTACGACAGCTTCATGCAGATGGTGGCAAGCTCCGCCACCTCGATCGGCCACTGCAACACCATGGGCACGGCGCTGTCGATGAACAGCCTGGCCGAGGCGCTGGGCATGTCGCTGCCCGGCTGCGCCTCGATCCCCGCCGCCTATCGCGAGCGCGGCCAGATGGCGCATGCCACCGGCATGCGCATCGTCGAGATGGTGAAGGAGAATCTGCGCCCCTCCGACATCATGACGCGCGAGGCCTTCGAGAACACCATCGTGCTGGCCAGCGCCATCGGCGCCTCCTCGAACTGCCCGCCGCATCTGGTGGCGATTGCCCGCCACATGGGCGTCGAGCTGACCACCGAGGACTGGCAGACCATCGGCGCCGATATTCCTCTCCTCGTGGACTGCCAGCCGGCCGGCCGCTTCCTGGGAGAGATGTTCTATCGCGGCGGCGGCGTGCAGTCGGTGATGAAGGAGCTGGCCGATGCCGGCAAGCTGCACACCGGCGTGCGCACCGCCACCGGCAAGACCCTCGCCGAGGACCTGGCCCAGGCGCCCGAGCCCGACCGCCAGGTGATCCGTCCCTATGCCGAGCCGCTGAAGACCCATGCCGGCTTCGTCGTGCTCTCCGGCAACATCTTCGACAGCGCGGTGATGAAGGTCAGCGTCATCGACGCCGAGTTCCGCAAGCGCTTCCTGTCCAACCCCGAGGACGTCTTCGAGGGCAAGGTCATCGTCTTCGAGGGGCCGGAGGACTATCACGACCGCATCGAGGACCCCGATCTCGGCGTCGACGAGCGCAGCGTCCTGGTCATCCGCAACTGCGGCCCCGTCGGCTATCCGGGCAGCGCCGAAGTGGTGAACATGCAGCCCCCTGGCGCGCTCATCAAAGCGGGGCTCGACGCCCTGCCGACCATGGGCGACGGGCGGCAGAGCGGCACCTCCGCCTCGCCCTCCATCCTCAACGTCTCGCCCGAGGCGGCGGTGGGCGGCGGCCTGGCCTTGCTGAAGACCGGCGACCCGATCCGCATCAACCTGAAGACGCGGAAGGTCGACCTGCTGATCCCGGCCGAGGAGATGGAAGCCCGCCGCGCCGCCTGGACCCCGCCCAAGCTGCAGCACAAGACGCCCTGGGAGGAGATCTACCGCTCCATGGTCGGGCAGCTCGGCACCGGCGGCTGCCTGGAGCCGGCGACGCTCTACCTCAACATCCTCGAGACCCGCGGCGAGAGCCGCCACAACCACTAAGAACGGGGCAGCGCGCATGGCCGGTCGGCTCGCAGGAAAGAAATGCTTCGTCACGGCGGCGGGGCAGGGGATCGGGCGGGCGACCGCCCTGGCCTATGCGGCGGAAGGGGCGGCGGTGGTCGCCACCGACCGTGACGCCGCCAAGCTGGAGAGCCTGCGCGAGCGCGGCATCACCACGCTCGCGCTCGACGTGCTGGACGACGTGGCGGTGGCCAGCGCGGTCACCGGCCACGGCCCCTTCGACGTGCTGTTCAACTGCGCCGGCTTCGTCCACCAGAACACGGCGGAAACCTGCACCGACGAGGAGTGGGACTTCGCCTTCGCCCTCAACGTGCGGGCGCAGTGGAAGGTGATGCAGGCGGCGATCCCCGGCATGCTGGGCAATGGCGGCGGGGCCATCGTCAACATGGCCTCCGCCGCCGGCTCGGTGAAGGGTGTCGCCAACCGCTTCGTCTATGGCGCCACCAAGGCCGCGGTGGTCGGCATGACCAAGAGCGTCGCCGCCGACTATGTCGCCCGCGGCATCCGCTGCAACTGCGTCTGCCCGGGCACCGTCGACACCCCCTCGCTTGGCGAGCGGATCGAGGCCAATGCGGCCGCCGCCGGCAGCGTGGAAGCGGCGCGGGCCGCCTTCGTCGCCCGCCAGGCCATGGGGCGCCTTTCGACCGCGGAGGAGATCGCCGCCCTGGTGCTCTATCTCTCGACGCCGGAATCGGCTTTCGTCACGGCGCAGGCCATCGTCATCGACGGCGGCTGGACCAACTAGTGTTTGTTTTTTCGCGTGCTTCACGCCTCCGGCCGTGCCGGCCCGCGATGATCACGCTCAAGGGAAACGCAGAATCATGAAGCTGCTGCGCTACGGCCCGCCGGGCCAGGAAAAGCCGGGCCTGCTGGCCGCCGACGGCACCATCCGCGACCTGTCGGGCGTCATCGCCGACCTTTCGGGCGAGGCCTTGTCGGAAGCGGGCCTCGCCAAGCTCGCGGCCCTCGACGCCGCCAGCCTGCCGAAGGTGGAAGGCAATCCGCGCCTGGGCTCGCCGGTGACGGGGATGAAGAACTTCGTCTGCATCGGCCTGAACTATGCCGACCACGCCGCCGAGACCGGCGCGCCGATCCCCAAGGAGCCGATCATCTTCCTGAAGTCGCTCGGCGCCCTGTCCGGCCCGAATGACGACGTCGAGGTCCCGCCCGGCAGCGTCAAGACCGACTGGGAAGTGGAACTCGCCATCATCATCGGCACCCGCGCCAAGAACGTCTCCGAAGAGGATTCGCTCAGCTACGTCGCCGGCTATGCCGTCTGCAACGATGTCTCCGAGCGCGAATGGCAGACCGAGCGCGGCGGCACCTGGGACAAGGGCAAGGGCCACGAGACCTTCGGCCCCCTCGGCCCCTGGCTGGTGACCAAGGACGAGGTCGCCGACCCGCAGAACCTGACGATGTTCTGCGAGGTCGATGGTCATCGCTACCAGGACGGCTCGACCCGCACGATGATCTTCGGCGTGCAGAAGCTGGTCTCCTATGTCTCGCAGTTCTTCACGCTGCATCCGGGCGACGTCATCTCGACCGGTACCCCGCCGGGCGTGGGGCTGGGCCAGAAGCCTCCCGTCTTCCTGAAGGCGGGGCAGAGCATGCGCCTCGGCATCGAAGGGCTGGGCGAGCAGACGCAGAAGACCGTCGCTGGGTAACAGCAAGAAAGGCCGGGGGAAGGTATTCCCCCGGTCCCCCATCTATTTCTGTCAGAAAGCGGCGCTCGGCACGAACTGCACGCCGCGGGCCCGAAGCCGGTCGGTGCCTGCCGCGGTCGCCTCGGGCGTGATGCCGCGGCAGGCATCAACGATCAGCACGACGTCGTAGCCCAGTTCCGCCGCATCCTCGGCCGAGAAGTCGGTGCAATAGCCGCGCGCCAGCCCGGCGATGAAGACCCGCTTCACCCCGCGCTCCTGCAGATAGCCGTGCAGCCCGGTCTGCGTCTTGCGGTCATTCTCGCGGAAGGCCGAATAGCTGTCGATCGTCCGGCGAAAACCCTTGCGCAGCACAAGCTCGATGCGATCCGTCTCCAGCGCCGGATGCAGCGCGGCGCCCGGCGTGCCCTGGATGCAATGGTCCGGCCACAGCACCTGCTCGCCATACTCCAGCGTCACCGTCTCGAAGGGCGATCGCCCCGGATGCTGGGAAGCGAAGGAAGAATGGTCGGCAGGGTGCCAGTCCTGCGTCGCGGCGATCATCGGGAAGAAAGGCTGCAGCCGGTTGATCACCGGCAGCACCGCATCGCCCTCGGGCACCGGCAGCGCGCCGCCGGGCATGAAGTCCGGCTGCACGTCGACGATCAGCAGCAGGTCGCTGGAAGAAATCATGCGCGGATGCCGCCGGCTTTGAGCACGAAATCGGCGATCTCGGCGACGCCCTGCTGCGCCTTGAGGTTGGTGAAGATGAAGGGCCGCGCCCCCCGCATCTTCTTCGAATCGCGATCCATCACGCCGAGATCCGCCCCCACCAGCGGCGCCAGGTCGATCTTGTTGATCACCAGCAGGTCGGAGCGGGTGATGCCCGGCCCCCCCTTTCGCGGGATCTTGTCGCCGGCGGAGACGTCGATGACATAGATGGTCAGGTCCGCCAGCTCCGGGCTGAAGGTCGCGGCCAGGTTGTCGCCGCCGCTCTCGATGAACAGCACTTCCAACCCCGGAAAACGCTCGCTCATCTCGGCGACGGCGGCCAGGTTGATCGAGGCGTCCTCGCGGATCGCGGTATGCGGGCAGCCGCCGGTCTCGACGCCGATGATGCGCTCGGGGGCGAGGGCATCGTTGCGGGTCAGGAACTCGGCATCCTCGCGCGTGTAGATGTCGTTGGTGATGACCGCGATGTTGTGGCTGTCGCGCAGATGCTTGCACAGCCGCTCGGTCAGCGCGGTCTTGCCCGAGCCCACGGGACCGCCGATGCCGACGCGGAAGGGGCCGTTGTCCGTCCGATGACCGGAGCGCCGTTCCGGCGCGGAGGTCTGAATCGGCCGGTCGATATCATGCGTGCTCATGATCGGAAGAGCCTCGTATATTGCGTCTCGTGGCGCAGGGAGAAGAGGTCGAGCATCGGCGCCGAAGTCCCGATGCGGTCGAGGTCGGCGGCCATGCCCGCGGCCGTCGCCGCCTGCAGTGCTGGCAGCAGGCCAGCGGTCGCGATCTGCCCGTCGGTCTGGCCCAGCGGCACCAGCCGCACCCCCGCCGAGACCAGATTGGCGGCGAAAGCCGACAGAAAGCCGAACAGTGCCATGGGCAGCGGCAGGCCCTGCCAGGCGGCCGCCGCACCGAAGGCCACGGGATGCGCCAGCACCCCCGCATGCCGCGCGGCGAAGGCAACCAGCCGCGGCTTCGGCCAGGCGGCGTTGGTGACCTTCAGGAAGGCGCTGCCCTGGGCCATGGTTTCCAGCGCCGTCTCGGCGGTGCCGCGCCAGGCGGCAGCGAGGGCTGCGACCTCGTCCAGCGCGGCCCCGTCATCGGCCAGCGCGGCCCGGAAGGCAGACGCCAGCAGCGCCGCGTCGATCCGGCCGGCGCCGGCCTCCAGCACGGTCTCGATGTAGGCGCGAAGATCGGCGCGGTTGCGCACCGCGCCGGCCTCCACCGCCATCTCCAGCCCGTGGCTATAGGTATAGGCGCCGACCGGATAGGCCGGTGACAGCCAGGTCAGCAGGCGCTGCAGATCGGCTTCAGTGGTGGTGATGGCCGTGTCCATGGTCGTGGCCGTGATGGTGGTCGTGGTCATGGTCGCCGTGATGGTGGCCGGCATGGCGGTTGTGCTCGCCATAGGCGCCGCCTTCGGGGTTGAAGGGGGCGTCGACCTTGGCCAGCCTCGCGCCGAGGCCGACCAGCATCTTCTCGATCACATGGTCGGCGCGGATCAGGATGCGCTCGGCATCGATCTCGGCCGGCAGGTGGCGGTTGCCCAGGTGCCAGGCCAGGCGCAGCAGGTGGTGGATGTCGCGCGCGCGGATCTCCACCAGCGGCTCCGGCGCGGCCTGCACCAGGATGACGCCGCCGCCTTCCAGCAGCAGCCCGTCGCCATGGCGCAGCACCGTTGCCTCGGGCAGGTCGAGCAGGAAGCTCTTCCCCCCTTCGCCGGTGTAGCGCTTGCGGCGGCGGTGGCGGTCGTCGAAGTCGACGGTGATGCGGTCGCGCGCCGTGCCCGCCTGCCATTCGCCGGCCGGCAGAACCTGGGTGGCGCGGGGGAGATTGTCTTCAGTGGTCATCGCAAGGCTCTTGATCAGAACAGGAAATAGCGCTGGGCCATGGGCAGCACCGTGGCCGGCTCGCAGATCAGCAGCTCACCATCGGCGCGGACCTCGTAGGTCTCCGGGTCGATCTCGATCTTCGGCAGGGTGTCGTTCAGCACCATGTCCCGCTTGCCGATTTTTCGGGTATTGGCCACCGGCAGCAGCGTGCGATTGAGCCCAAGCTGCCCCGCCAGATCACCGGACTCCAGCGACGCTGCGGAGACGAAGGTGATCGAGCTCGCCTGCATCGCCCGGCCGAACCCTGCGAACATCGGCCGGTAATGCACCGGCTGCGGCGTCGGGATCGAGGCATTGGGGTCGCCCATCGGCGCCATGGCGATGCTGCCGCATTTCAGCACCATGTCCGGCTTCACGCCGAAGAAGGCCGGCGACCACAGCACCAGATCGGCCAGCTTGCCGGGCTCGACGCTGCCAACATGCGCGCTGATGCCCTGGGCGATCGCCGGGTTGATCGTGTATTTGGCGATGAAGCGGCGGATGCGCAGGTTGTCGTTCTCGCCCTGCTCGCCCGAGAGGCGGCCGCGCTGCACCTTCATCTTATGGGCGGTCTGCCAGGTGCGGATGATCACCTCGCCGACGCGGCCCATGGCCTGGCTGTCGGAGCTCATCATCGAGATGGCGCCTAGGTCGTGCAGAATGTCCTCGGCGGCGATGGTCTCGCGGCGGATGCGGGATTCGGCGAAGGCCACGTCCTCGGCGATGCGCGGGTCCAGGTGGTGGCAGACCATCAGCATGTCGAGATGCTCGTCCACGGTGTTCACCGTGTAGGGCATGGTCGGGTTCGTGGAACTGGGAAGAAAATTCGGCTCGCCGATGACACGCAGGATGTCGGGGGCATGGCCGCCGCCGGCGCCCTCGGTGTGGAAGGCCTGGATGGCGCGGCCGCCGATGGCGCGGATGGTCTCCTCGACGAAGCCGCTTTCGTTCAGCGTGTCGGTGTGGATGGCGATCTGGATGTCGTATTTGTCCGCCACCGACAGGCAGGTGTCGATCGCCTTCGGCGTCGTTCCCCAATCCTCATGCAGCTTCAGCCCGCAGGCCCCGGCGCGGATTTGTTCCTCGAGGCCCTCGGGCAGGGCGGCATTGCCCTTGCCGAGGAAGCCGAGGTTCATCGGGAAGCTTTCCGCCGCCTGCAGCATCCGCGCCATGTGCCACGGCCCGGGCGTTGCCGTGGTGGCCAGCGTGCCATGCGCCGGGCCGGTGCCGCCGCCGAACATGGTGGTGATGCCGGAGGCCAGCGCTTCCTCGATCTGCTGCGGGCAGATGAAATGGATATGCGGGTCGATGCCGCCCGCCGTCAGGATTTTTCCCTCGCCGGCGATGATCTCGGTGCCCGGGCCGATGACGATGGTGACGCCCGGCTGGGTGTCGGGGTTGCCGGCCTTGCCGATGGCGGCGATGCGGCCGTCCTTCAGCCCGATATCGGCCTTCACGATGCCGGAATGGTCGATCACCACGGCATTGGTGATCACCGTGTCCATGGCGCCGCCGGCACGGCTGACCTGGCTCTGGCCCATGCCGTCGCGGATCACCTTGCCGCCGCCGAACTTCACCTCCTCGCCGTGGATGGTGTGGTCGCGCTCCACCTCGGCGAAGAGCTCGGTGTCGGCCAGGCGGATGCGGTCGCCGGTGGTGGGTCCATACATGCCGGCATAGGCGGCGCGGGAGATGCGGGTGGCCATGGCTCAGAGCTTCCCTTCGACCAGGCCGCGGAAGCCATGCGCCACGCGGCCACCGGCGATGTCGATCAGCCGGACGCGGCGGCTCTGCCCGGGCTCGAAGCGCACCGCGGTGCCGGCGGCGATGTCCAGCCGCTTGCCGCGCGCGGCGGCGCGGTCGAAGGAAAGCCCTTCATTGGTCTCGAAGAAATGGTAGTGGCTGCCGACCTGCACCGGGCGGTCGCCGGTGTTGGCGACCTCCAGCTCGATCGCCTCGCGGCCCTCGTTCAGCGCGATCTCGCCGGGGGCTGCGATGATCTCTCCGGGAATCATGGGCGGCTCCTCAGCGGATCGGGTGGTGGACGGTGACCAGCTTGGTGCCGTCGGGGAAGGTGGCCTCGACCTGGATGTCGTGGATCATCTCGGGGATGCCTTCCATCACCTGGTCGCGGCTGAGCACCGTGGCGCCGTCGCGCATCAACTCGGCAACGCTGCGGCCGTCGCGGGCGCCCTCGACGACGAAATCGGTGATCAGTGCGATGGCCTCGGGGTGGTTCAGCTTCACGCCGCGGGCCAGCCGCTTGCGGGCGACCTCGGCCGCCAAGGCGATCAGCAGCTTGTCCTTCTCACGCGGGGTCAGTTGCATGGGGCCATCCTGGTAGCGGCGAGTGGGGACATTGTGGCGCGGCTTTGCTCAGCTCGTCCACAGGCGGGGCAGGCGCGGCGGCAGGCCGAGCAGCGATGCCCGGAATTTCGGCAGGATCTTCGTCAATCCGTCACGCACCGAGGAGGCCTCGCCCAGCCAGCGCGCCAGCAGCAGGCCAGGGCGGGCGAGCGTCGCGTCCAGCCCCTCGTCCCGCATCAGGTCGCGTGCGGCGAGCGCTTCGGCGACGGGGGCGGCGAAGAGCAGCAGCGCCATGGCATTGGCGCCTGCGTAGCCGAAGGGAGCGGTGCGGCGGGCCGGCAGGTCGCCCGACAGGTCCAGCGCATCGGCCCAGTCCAGCCGGCCGCCGCGCTGCAGCCGCCAGGAATCCAAGAGGGAACCGTGGTCGAAGGCTTCGCCCCGGGCCGCGCGGCCGAGCACCAGCATCTCGGTGGCCAGCAGCCGGGCGTCGGGTGCCATCTCGACGCGCATCCGCCGCTCCAGCCGGGCGCCGTCGAACAGGATGGTTTCCTGCGGCAGCCATTCCAGCGTGGCGCCGGGGGGCAGCACCAGCCGGCTGTCGATGCGGGTGGCATCTCCCAGGCTGCGATAGATCTTCTCGGCCGCCGGCGTGGTCACCTGGGCGGCAGCGCCTGCCTCCAGCGTGACCTCCAGGGACAGGGAATCGCCGCCGGCCAGGCCGCCGCCGACATTGACCAGCGCGGCGGAGGGCAGGTCGTCCGGCTCCGGCACCGGGAAGAGGATGCGATAGGGCGCGGCATGGAACAGATGGCCGAGCGCAGTGCCGCGCGGCGTCTGGCGGAAACCGAGCTCGGCGCGGCCATGGGCGCGCTGGTGGCGGGGGGTGTCGAGGGGCATCGGCGGGTTCCCCAGCAATCCCCGTGCCTAACCGCCGAGAACGCGCACGGCCAGCGCCGCGGCCGAGGCGCGGTTCTCGACGCCGAGCTTGGCGAAGACGCCTTCCAGGTGCTTGTTCACCGTGCGCGGGGACAGGACCAGGATATCGGCGATGTCGCGGTTCGACTTGCCGCGGCCGAGCCAGAGCAGCACCTCCGCCTCCCGCGCCGTCAGGCCGAGGCGGTCGCGCAGCATGCCTTCCTCGCGGCCGGGATCGAAGGCGGTGACGCGCAGCAGCAGCTCGTCGGGCGCGATGGCGCCGACATGGTGGAACTCGACGCGGCGGCCATCGGCCAGCGGCACCGGGGGCAGGCGGGGGGTTTCGCCCTCGGCCAGCGGCACCCAGCCGGGCAGGGCCAGGCCGGCCGGGCCGTCGCCGGGGAGCGGGGCGGCGTCGCGCAAAAGGGTCGCTGCCTGGGGGGTCGCCCAGAGCAGGGCGCCGTCGCGGTCGACCGCCAGCAGGAAGCGGCCGGCGACGTCGAGGGCGGCATGGGCGCTGCGGGTCAGCCGCGCATTGGCCAGATGGGCGGCGATGCGGGCCACCACCTCGTCCGGCACCACCGGCTTGACGACATAGTCGACGCCGCCGGCATCGAAGCCGCGCACCACGTCCTCGCTCTCGGTGAGCCCCGTCATGAAGATGACGGGGACGGAGACCAGCCGGGCGTTGCGCTTCATCCGGCGGCAGGCCTCGAAGCCGTCCATGCCGGGCATCACCGCATCCATCAGCACGATGTCGGGGGTGATGCGCTCGATCACCGTCATGGCGGCGGCCGCCGACTGCGCCACCAGCACCATGTAGCCGGCGCCCTCCAGCGTGTCGTTCAAGAGGCCCAGCGTGCCCGGCGCGTCGTCGACCACCAGCACGATGTCGCGGCGTTCCATCAGCCTTCCTCCTCCGGCAGGGCGGCCATGAAGGCGTCCAGCCGGTAATCGGCGATCAGCCCGCGCAGCAGGGCGATGGCGGGGGCGGCCTCGGGCGCCTCGGCCTCCAGCGCATCCAGCCGCTCGCGGATGCCGCCGACATAGCCGATGGCGGCCAGCTGGCGCAGATTGGCGGCCTGGGCCGGGGTCAGGCGGGCGGCATCCCCGGCCGGCGCCGGCGCCGGGTCGGCGAAGGTCCAGTCGAGCCCGAGCAGCGCGCCGATCTTGTCGAGGAGAGACGACAGCGACAGCGGCTTGGGCAGCACGTCGTCATGGTGCTGGCCTTCCGATGGCGCGCCAAGCTCCAGGGCATTGGCCGAGACCATCAGGATCGGCGCGCTCTGCCCGGCCAGACGCAGGCGCCGCGCCAGGTCCCAGCCGGTCATGCCGGGCATGGCGATATCCAGCAGGAAGATGTCGGGCGATGCTTCCGCCGCCATAGCCAGGGCCTCGGCGCCATCGGCGGCCAGGCGCACGGAGAAGCCCAAGGGCTGCAGCAGGTCGGCGACCAGGGCGCGATGCGCCGCGTCGTCATCGGCCACCAGCACCGCGGGCGCCCGGCCGCGCGGGACATGGCCGGTGATGCGGCGCTCGACCTCGGGCGCGCGGGCGGCCTTGCCAGAGAGGAGAAGACGCACCTTGAAGCGGCTGCCCTCGCCCAGGCGGCTGCTGACGGAAATCTCGCCGCCCATGATCTCGGTGAGCGTCTTGGTGATGGTGAGCCCCAACCCGACGCCGGGGGTGGAGGGCGCGTGGGAATTGCCGCCGCGCTGGAAGGGCTCGAAGATGCGCGGCAGGTCGTCCTCGGCGATGCCGATGCCGGTGTCGATGATCTCGAATTCGGCGACCTCGGAGCGGAAGCGCAGGCGGAAGGTCACCTGGCCTTGCCGGGTGAACTTGATGGCGTTGGACAGCAGGTTGATCAGGATCTGCCGCAGCCGGCGCTCGTCGGTATGGACCAGCTCGGGCAGGCGCTCGGGCGGGTCGAAGGCGAAGCCGATCGACTTGGCCTCGGCCTGCAGCCGCAGCATCTGCACGATCTGCTCGAGGAAGTCGGGCAGCCGCACCTCGTCGCGATAGAGCTCGATGCGGCCTGCCTCGATCTTGGAGATGTCGAGCAGCCCCTCGATCAGCGCCGCCAGGTGCTCGCCCGACCGGCGGATGGTGCGCAACCCGTCGCGGCGGCGCTCGGGGATGGCGGGGTCGCGCTCCAGCAGCTGGGCATAGCCGAGGATGGCGTTCAGCGGCGAGCGCAGCTCATGGCTGATGCCGATGACATAGCGGCTCTTCGCCATGTTGGCGGCCTCGGCGGTTTCCTTGGCCTTCTGCAGCGCGGCGTCGGTGCGCTGGTGGGCGCGGATCTCGCTCATCAGCAGGCTGGTCTGGCGGCGGGTCTCTTCCTGCGCGACCAGGCGGGACTGGCGGGCCAGCACCAGGGTCCAGGCGGTGATGCCGCCGATCACCATCAGTACGAAGAAGGCCTTCCAGAAGGCAGTGTCGAGATGCGCGTTCGCTGGCGTCTGTGCCCGGATGCCGAGGAAGACGACGGAGATGGTCGCGGCGAACGCCAGAAAAACCAGCATGAAGGAGCCGACGGGGGTGCCCAGCGCCTGCATCACCGGCGCCGGCAGGATGGCGCGCAGCGGGGTCACGATCTGGGCGGAGAGGCGGGCATGCGGCTTGCAGCCATCGCCGCAACGCGCGTCGAGCGAGCAGCAGAGCGAGCAGATCGGGCCGGTGTAGACGGGACAATAGGCCATGTCGCGCGGCTCGAAGCCGTGCTCGCAGATGACGCATTGCAGCTGGGATCGCGTGGCCCATGCGGCGCGCGGCTTGCGGGCCAGGTAGTAGCGGCCGCCGGTGGCCCAGGCGATCGCCGGTGCCGCGGCGAAGGCGACCCCGAAGGCGATGAAGGTCGACATGGCCTGGGCCAGCGTGCCGAGCATCCCGTAGTAAGCGAGGAAGGAGGCGACGACTGAAAGAAACATGGCGCCGACGCCGACCGGGTTGACGTCGTAGAGATGCGCCCGCTTGAACTCGATGCCCTTGGGGCTGAGGCCGAGCGGCTTGTTCACCGCCAGGTCCGCCACCAGCGCCCCCATCCAGGCGGCGGCGACATTGGAATAGACGAAGAGCACCTGCTCGATGGTGTTGTAGACACCGAGCTCCATCAGCAGCAGCGCCACGGCGATGTTGAAGACCAGCCAGACGACGCGCCCGGGATGGCTATGGGTCAATCTGGAAAAGAAATTCGACCAGGCGAGCGACCCGGCATAGGCGTTGGTGACGTTGATCTTGATCTGCGACAGGGCGACGAAGACCGCGGTCACCACCAGCACGAGCGTCGGCGAGGCGATCAGCGTGCCGAAGGCCAGGCGGTACATCTCGGCCGGCTGGACGGCCTGGGCCAGGGTCAGCCCGGCCTGCAGCGCGGCATAGGCCAGGAAGGAGCCGGCCAGCAGCTTGACCACGTCGAAGACGATCCAGCCCGGGCCGCCGGCCAGCAGCGCCGTCCACCAGACCCATTTCTTCTGGCGGTTCTCAGCGGGCAGGAAGCGAATGTAGTCGACCTGCTCGCCGGTCTGGGTGATCAGCGCGAAGAGCACCGAGGCGGCGGCGCCGAAGGCCAGAAGATCGAAGCCGCCGGTGCCGCGCTCGCCTTCGTATTCGGTCCAGCCGGCGATCCAGTCGGGATGGGCGACCAGCAGGCCGATCAGCGGCAGCACGTTCAGCACCAGCCAGACCGGCTGGGTCCAGGTCTGCACCCGGCTGATGAAGGTGATGCCATGCGTCACCAGCGGCACCACCACCACGGCGCAGAGGATGTAGCCCAGCCAGAGCGGGACGCCGAAGAAGCTGTCCAGCATCGCCGCCAGGATCACCGCCTCGATGCCGAAGAAGATGAAGGTGAAGCTGGCATAGATCAGCGAGGTGATGGTGGAGCCGATATAGCCGAAGCCGGCGCCGCGGGTCAGCAGGTCGACATCCACGCCGGCGCGGGCGGCGGCGACGCAGATCGGCAAGGACGCCGCGAAGATCAGCACCGAGACGAAGAGGATGGCGGCGACGCTGTTGGTGAAGCCGTGGGCGACGGTCAGGGCGCCGCCGATCGCCTCCAGCGCCAGGAAGGAGATCGAGCCCAGCGCGGTGCTGGCGACGCGGAAGGCGGACCATTTGCGCGCACTCTCGGCGGTGAAGCGCAGTGCATAGTCTTCCATGGTCTCGTCGGCGACCCAGCGGTTGTAGTCGCGCCGGATGCGCAGGATGCGCTGGCGTGTCGCCATGCTGGGCGGGGTCCTCGAGGCTAGCCGAGGGCCGAGAGTGGGACGTGGCCCGGAAGCCCGTCAAGCGCGGCGGCGCCCGGCCGGCCTACGTCATTTGACGTATACGCTTCGGAAACGGTCCCCGCGATGCTGCTCCGCACCATGCATCAGGCGGCCTGCGCGCCGCGACCCGGAGAGCGATCCCATGACGATCAGGACCCCCTTCTCCCGCCGCGCTTTGCTGGCGGCGGGCGCCGGCGCCTTGGCCATGCCGGCGCTGCGCCCGGCCTCCGCGCAATCCGGCCCGATCAAGGTCGGCGTGCTGCATTCGCTGTCCGGCACCATGGCGATTAGCGAGACCGCGCTGCGCGACACCGTGCTGATGATGGTCGAGGACGCCAACAAGAAGGGCGGCATCCTGGGCCGCAAGGTCGAGGCGGTGGTGGTCGACCCCGCCTCCAACTGGCCGCTCTTCGCCGAGAAGGCGCGGGAGCTGCTGCAGGTGCACAAGGTCGACGTGACCTTCGGTTGCTGGACCTCGGTGTCGCGCAAGTCGGTGCTGCCGGTCTTCGAGGAGCTGAACGGCCTGCTGTTCTACCCGGTCCAGTATGAGGGCGAGGAGCAGTCCAAGAACGTCTTCTACACCGGCGCCGCGCCCAACCAGCAGGCCATTCCCGCGGTCGAGTATCTGATGAGCGAGGATGGCGGCGCCGCCAGGCGGATCGCGCTGCTGGGCACCGACTATGTCTATCCGCGCACGACCAACCGCATCCTGCGCGCCTTCCTGAACAGCAAGGGCATTTCCGACGCCGACATCATGGAGGAATACACCCCCTTCGGCCATTCCGACTGGCAGGGCATCGTCAGCCGGGTGAAGCGCTTCGCCGGCGAGGGCAAGAAGACCGCCATCGTCTCGACGATCAACGGCGACGCCAATGTCCCCTTCTATCGCGAGCTGGGCAACCAGGGGATCAAGGCGGAGGATATCCCGTCCGTCGCCTTCTCGGTCGGCGAGGAGGAGCTGGCGGGCATCGACGCCAAGCCGCTGGTCGGGCACCTGGCCGCCTGGAACTATTTCATGAGTGTCGACAGCCCGGTGAACACCGAGTTCAAGGCGATGTGGTCCGCCTATATCAAGAACCCGAAGCGGGTCACCAACGACCCGATGGAGGCCACCTATACCGGCTTCAAGATGTGGAGCCAGGCGGTGGCGAAGGCGGGCTCGACCAGCGTCGATGCCGTGCGCACCGCGATGTATGGCCAGAAGGTCGCGACGCCGTCGGGCTATGAGGAGCAGATGTTCGAGAATCATCACCTGTCGAAGCCGGTGATGATCGGCGAGATCATGGAGAACGGCCAGTTCAACGTGGTCTGGAAGACGTCCTCGGCCATTCCTGCCGAGAACTGGTCGCCATTCATTCCGGAGAACGCGTCTCGCCGGAAGCCGACCTGATTATTCAAAAATAGAAGGGGCGCAAACCTATAGGTTTGCGGGGGGGATACTTCCCCCCAACCTTCCTTTGGAGGGCTGGGTCGATGTGGCGCGTGGTGCTGCTGCTCCTGGTGTTTGCCTTGCCCGTGCGTGCCCAGGGCGGTTTCGAGGCCGCGCTGCCTGGCCTGGCCGGCGGCTTCGCGCAGCAGGCCGAGGCGGTGGAGCGGCTGGGCGCGATCGGCGATCCGCGCGCCGTGCCGATCCTGCGGGCGCTGGCGGAGGGGCGGATGCAAAAGCGGGCCGATGGGGGCTTGCTGATCGTCGAGGGTGGCGCGGTGCGCGACGCCCTGACCGGCGCCGCTGCCGAGGCCGGCGAGGTGGTGCGCATCAACAACCGGGTGCGCGGCGCGCTGCGCGGGGCTTTCGGCCGGCTGCAGCTGCTGTCGCCGGATCCGGCGGAGCGCATCGCCGCCGCCGAGGGGCTGTTCCGCAGCCGATCCCCCGAGAATGTCTCTCTGCTTGAAGACGCTGTCGGGCGGGAGACCGATCCTGCGATCCGCGACCGGATGACGCTGGCGCTGGCCGCGTCCCGGCTGGCGGCGCCCGAGGATGTGGCGAAGCGCCAGGGCATCGTGGTGCTTGGCGGCACGGCCTCGGCCGAGGCGCGCGGGCTGCTGCTGGAGGCGCGGGCCGCCAATCCGGCGCTGGCCGCCGAGATCGATGCCGCGGTCGCCGCCATCGACACGAGGCTGCAGCTGAAGCGCGTCGCCGAGACGGCGTTCCAGGGGTTGTCGCTGGGATCGATCCTGCTGCTGGCGGCGCTGGGGCTGGCCGTCACCTTCGGGGTGATGGGCGTGATCAACATGGCGCATGGCGAGATGGTGATGCTCGGCGCCTATACGACGGTGCTGGTGCAGGAGCTGTGCCGCGGCGTGCCCTGGCTGGCGCCGTTGTCGCTGCCGATCTCGGTGCCGGCGGCCTTCCTGGTGACGGCGGCAGTGGGCGTGGCGCTGGAGCGCGGGTTGATCCGGCATCTCTACGGGCGTCCGCTGGAGACGCTGCTGATGACCTTCGGCGTGGGCATGATCCTGCAGCAGGGGGTGCGGCTGCTCTTCGGCGCGCAGAACCGCGAGGTGGTGTCGCCCTCCTGGATGCAGGGCACCCTGCTGCTGCCGGGCGGCATCGAGGTCACGCAGAACCGGCTGTGGATCATCCTCTTCAGCTTGGTGGTGCTGGGCCTGACGGTGGCGGCGATCCGCTTCAGCCGCTTCGGGCTGGAGATGCGCGCCGTGGTGCAGAACCGGCGGATCGCGGCGACCATGGGCATCCGCACCGGCCGCGTCGACGCGATGACCTTCGCCTTCGGGTCGGGCATCGCCGGGATGGCGGGCGTCGCACTCAGCCAGATCGACAATGTCTCGCCGAACCTCGGCACCGGCTACATCATCGACAGCTTCATGGTGGTGGTCTTCGGCGGCGTCGGCAGCCTGGCCGGCACCATGATCGGGGCCCTCACGCTCGGCGTCGTCAACAAGATGCTGGAGCCCTGGGCGGGCGTGGTGCTGGCGAAGATCGCCGTGCTGGTCGGCATCATGCTGTTCATCCAGCGGCGGCCGAAGGGGCTGTTCGCGCTGAAGGGAAGGGCGGCGGAACAATGAGCGCCTCCATCACCCTGGGCGGGCGGCTGCGCCCCGCACCCGGCACCATCCTGCGCGGGCTGCTGCTGGCGGGCCTGGCCCTGCTGGCCCTGCTGCCGGTGCTGAACCGGCTGCCGCCCGACGCGGCGCTCTATGTCTCCGACTTCGTGGTGGCGGTCTCGGGCAAGTGGATCTGCTACGCCATCCTGGCGCTGGCGATCGACCTGGCCTGGGGCTATGCGGGCATCCTCAGCCTGGGGCATGGCGCCTTCTTCGCGCTCGGCGGCTATGCCATCGGCATGCACCTGATGCGCCTCATCGGCCCTCGCGGCGTCTATGGCCATCCGGTGCTGCCGGATTTCATGGTCTTCCTGGGCTATACCGAGCTGCCCTGGTACTGGCAGGGCTTCCAGTTCTTCCCCTTCGCCTTCGCCATGGCGCTGATCGTGCCGGGGGTGCTGGCGGGGGTGCTGGGCTGGCTCGCCTTCCGCAGCCGCATCACCGGCGTCTATCTCAGCATCATCACCCAGGCGATGACCTATGCCCTGATGCTGGCCTTCTTCCGCAACGACATGGGCTTCGGCGGCAACAACGGCTTCACCGACTTCAAGGAGCTGCTGGGGATGCCGCTGAACACCGCCGGCGCCCGCGCCGCGCTGTTCTACGCGGCGCTGGCCTCGCTGGGGGCGTCGCTGCTGCTGTGCCGCCACATCACGAAATCCAAGCTCGGCCGGGTGCTGGTGGCGGTGCGCGACGCCGAAAGCCGCGTGCGCTTCCTGGGCTACGACACCACCGCGGTGAAGCTGTCGGTCTTCGTGCTGTCGGCGATGCTGGCGGGGCTGGCGGGCGCGCTCTACGTGCCGCTGATCGGCATCATCAACCCGGGCGAGTTCAGCCCGGGCAATTCGATCGAGGCCGTGGTCTGGGTCGCGGTCGGCGGGCGCGGGACGCTGGTGGGGGCGCTGCTCGGCGCCTTCTCGGTCAATGCGATCAAGACCTGGCTGACCTCCTTCGCGCCGGACCTGTGGCTCTTCGTGCTCGGTGGGCTGTTCGTCGCGGTCACGCTGCTGCTGCCGCGCGGCATCGTGGGTCTCCTGCAGAAGGGGCCCGGCCGATGAGGGACGGAAGGCTGTATCTCGACGGTGTCTCGGTGGTCTTCGACGGCTTCCGGGCCCTGAACAATCTTTCCCTGATCGTCGAGCCAGGAGAATTGCGGGCGATCATCGGGCCGAACGGCGCCGGCAAGACCACGATGATGGACATCATCACCGGCAAGACGCGGCCCACCGCCGGCACCGTCAGCTTCGGCGACCGCGACTTGACCAGGCTGGACGAGGCGACCATCGCCAATCTCGGCATCGGCCGGAAATTCCAGAAGCCCACGGTCTTCGACGCGCTGACCGTCTTCGAGAACCTGGAGCTCGCGCTGAAGGCGCCACGCGACCCCTGGTCCTGCCTGCGCTGGCGGCTGTCCGGCACCGCCCGCCGCTGCATCGAGGCGGTGCTGGAGGAGATCGGCCTGGCCGAGCGCGCCGACCACCGTGCCGCCATCCTGTCGCATGGCCAGCGGCAATGGCTGGAGATCGGCATGCTGCTGATGCAGGACCCGAAGCTGCTGCTGGTCGACGAGCCGGTCGCCGGCATGACCGACCAGGAGACCGAGCACACCGCCGCCCTGCTGCGCCGCATCGCCGGCAGCCGCAGCGTCGTGGTGGTGGAGCACGACCTGGAATTCGTCCGCGCCCTGGGGGAGAAGGTCACCGTGCTCTGCGAAGGCAGCGTGCTGTCGGAAGGCAGCATCGACCATGTCCAGAACGACCCGCGGGTCGTCGACGTCTATCTGGGGCGCTGAGCCATGCTGCGCGTCGACGGCATCGATTTGTTCTATGGCGCCAGCCGGGCTTTGCGGGGGGTTTCCCTCGAAGCCGATCCGGGGCGCATCACCTGCGTGCTGGGGCGCAACGGCGTCGGCAAATCCTCGCTGATGCGGGCGATCGTCGGCCTGGAACGGGTGAAATCCGGTCGCATCGTCTGGGAGGGGCGCGATGTCACCAGCGATTCCGCCGCCGACCGGGCGCGGGCCGGCATCGGCTACGTCCCGCAGGGGCGCGAGATCTTTCCCTTCCTGACGGTGCGGGAGAACCTGGAGACGGCGCTGGCCGCGGCGCCGCGCGGGTCGAAGGTGCCGGACGACGTCTTCGAGCTGTTCCCCGTCCTGAAGCAGTTCCTGCGCCGGCGGGGCGGCGACCTGTCGGGCGGCCAGCAGCAGCAACTGGCGATCGCGCGGGCGTTGACGGCGCGGCCGCGGCTGCTGATCCTGGACGAGCCGACCGAGGGCATCCAGCCCAATGTCATCAAGGACATCGCCCGCGTCATCGCGCTGCTGGCGAAGCGCCGCGACATGGCCGTGGTGCTGGTCGAGCAGTATTACGAATTCGCCCGCGAGCTCGGCGACCAGCTGGCCATCATGGTGCGCGGCGAGGTGGCGCTGGCCGGCCAGTCCGGCGCTCTGGACGAGGCGGCGGTGCGCCGGCTGCTGACGGTCTGACCGTCGGCCGCCGGCGTCGCTGCCTCAGGCCGCGAAGAGGATGTCGCCGGCCTGCAGGGCGTGCACGCCCTTCAGATGGATCTCGGTGTCCTCGTAGACGGCGAAGAAATGCAGCTCGAGGCCGGCGGCGGTGTCGACCAGGGTCACGTCCTCCGCGCGGAGATAGAGCGGCCGCAGGTCGATCGTGTCGATGCCCACCTGGAAGTCGTGGATGGTGTCGATGCCGTCATTGGCGTCATAGGCCCGCTCGCTGTTGGAGGGGTCGTAGGCATAGACGAAGCTGTCCGCCCCCGAGCCGCCCCAGAGCTGGTCGGCGCCGGCGCCGCTGTGGATGACATCGTTGCCGCTGCCGCCCTTGATGGTGTCGTTGCCGCTGCCGCCATACAGGATGTCATGGTTGCTGCCGCCGTCGATCAGGTCGTCGCCGCCGCCGCCCAGGATGGTGTCGCGGCCGCGGCCGCCGAACAGCCGGTCGGCCTGGTCCTCGGAGGCGAAGATATTCTCGGCGCTGGGCGTCGGCCCGGCCACGCCATAGCCGGTGATATAGTCGTTGCCGTCGCCACCATAGATGACGTCGCGGCCATAGCCGCCGAACAGGCTGTCACTGCCGCTGCCGGCCATGATCAGGTTGCTGCCGCCGGCCCCGTCGCGCGGCGAGGCCAGGCCGTCGGCCAGGATGGTATCGGCCTCGGTGTGGCTGGAGAACAGAAAGTTGTCGTTCTTCAGAGTGCCTTCGTAGCGCGCCATGACCTGTGTCTTCCCGATGCTGCAGCGAAACAGCGAGGTGCTGCGCGGGTCATGCTGGCGGCGGCATGCAGTAAAATGAAGTAACGATCCTGTGCAATCCGAAATTTACATCGATCACGACAAGGTATGTAAATTGTTAATCGTTTGTTGACTGCGATTTCCCGCGACATGGTCTCTGTTCATGGTGAATATTGGAAGAGTATTGCCGGCCTGCAATGATCGGGGCACGGCGGTGCAGCTGGCATGAAGCAGGCCGGGGAAGCGACGCTCCCCGGCCTGTTGCGGATGCCTGAACAATCGTGGCTGCGTCACATGGTGGCGCCGATCGGCCAGGGCGCGAATTCGGCCGAGCCGAAGTCATAGCTTTCGCTCTTGGTCCGCTCGCCCGAGGCCACCCGCAGGATCAGCTGGAAGATGCGCTCGCCGCATTCCTCGACGCTTTCGCGACCCGAGAGGATGGTGCCGCAATTGACGTCCATGTCCTCCTCCATCCGCTCATACATGGCCGAGTTGGTGGCCAGCTTGATCGAGGGCGCCGGCTTGCAGCCGAAGACGCTGCCGCGGCCGGTGGTGAAGCAGACCATGTTGGCGCCGCCCGCCACCTGGCCGGTCGCCGCCACCGGGTCGTAGCCGGGCGTGTCCATGAAGACGAAGCCCTTCTCGGTCACCGGCTCGGCATAGTCGTAGACGGCGGTCAGGTTGCTGTTGCCGGCCTTGGCCATGGCGCCCAGCGACTTCTCCAGGATGGTGGTGAGGCCGCCGGCCTTGTTGCCCGGGGAGGGGTTGCTGTTCAGCTCGGCCTGGCCGCGCTCGGCATAGTCCTCCCACCAGCGCATCAGCCCGACCAGCTTTTCGCCGACCGCGCGGGAGGTGGCGCGGCGGGTCAGCAGGTGCTCGGCGCCATAGGTTTCCGGCGTCTCCGACAGGATGACGGTGCCGCCGTGCCGCACCAGCAGGTCGGAGGCGGCGCCGAGTGCCGGATTGGCGGTGATCCCCGAATAGCCGTCCGAGCCGCCGCATTGCAGGGCGATGGTCAGGTGGCTGGCGGGGACCGGCTGGCGGTGCACCTGGTTGGATTCGGCCAGCACCTCGCGGACGAAGGCGATGCCGGCCTCCACCGTCTTGCGGGTGCCGCCCATCTCCTGGATGTCCATGTTGCGCAGCCGGCCCGCCAGGTTCTGCTCGGCCAATAGACCAGAAATCTGGTTGACCTCGCAGCCCAGGCCGATGGCGATGACATGGCTGAAATTGACGTGCCGGGCATAGCCCGCCAGCGTCCGCCGCAGGATGCGCAACCCGTCATTGTCGCCCATGCCGCAGCCGGTCTTGTGGGTGAGGGCCACGACGCCGTCGACATTGGGGAATTCGGCCAGCGGGTCGCTGCTGGTGAAGGGATTGCGCTTGAAGGCGTCGGCGATCAGCGAGGCGACATGCGCCGAGCAGTTCACGCTGGTGACGATGCCGATGTAGTTGCGCGTCGCCACCCGCCCGTCGGGCCGCAGGATGCCCTGGAAGGTGGCGGGCTGCGGCACGTAGAGGGTCGGCCGAGCATCCACCCCCCAGGCATAGTCCTTGTCGAAATCGCCCATGCCAAGGTTCTGGACATGCACCCAGTCGCCCGGGGCGATGGGCTGGGTGGCGAAGCCGATGATCTGGCCGTAGCGCTTCACCGCCTCGCCCGGGGCATGGGCGCGCAGCGCGACCTTGTGGCCGGGCGGGATGCGGGCGCGGGCCAGGACATTGGGCCCGACCGGGGTTCCTTCGGGGGCGGCGCGGCGGGCGATCAGCACGCTGTCCTCGGGATGCAGGCGGATGAAAGGGGTGTCGGCGACAGCGTCCATCTTGGTTTGTTTCCTCCGGCAGGCAGGGCTGGGGATGATCAGTCTAGCCCCCAACCCGCCGGAAAAAGAAAGGGCCCGGAGGAAGTTTCCCCCAGGCCCTTGCCACCTCGGCCGGCCGACCCGCTCAGGCGGCGGGGGCGTATTTGATGGCGCAGCCGTAGTTGCGGGTGACGGCCTGGGCGACCGGGCGCCCCTCGGCCACCGCCAGCATGGCGTTCTTGGCCAGCGGCTCGGCCTTGGCCACGTCGTCGATCCGGTTGGAGGCGATGCTGTCGATGCCGCCCATGTAGCGCAGCACGCCCTCGGCATCGATCACGTACATATGCGGCGTGGTGGTGGCGGCATAGGCGCGGGCGATGCGGCTCTGCGGGTCCAGCAGCACGGCGGCGGGCGCCGCGCTGCGCTCGGTCGTCAGGGCCTTCGCCTGGGCCGGCGTCACATGCCCCTGCTCGCCCTGGGGGGAGGAGGCGATGGACAGCCAGACGATGCCCTTGGCCGCGGCCTCGCGCTGCAGCGCCTGCATGTTGTTGCTGCCGTAGTGCTTCTTGACGAAGGGGCAGTCGTGGTTGGTCCATTCCAGCACCACGACCTTGCCGCGGTAATCGGCGAGGCTGCGGGTCTGCCCGTCCTGGTCGGGGGCGCTGAAAGCGGGGGCGGCGGCGCCGATGGCAGGGGCGGCCATCGCCAGGCGCGGCGCCAGCGGCATCAGGATGGCGCCCAGCGGCACGGCCAAGGTGGCGCGGCGGGAGATCAGAGCCATGTCGGTCACTCCTGTCTGTGTCTCTTGGAGGTGTCGGGAAATCAGCTGGCCGGCAGCGCCTGCAGGACGATCTGCTCGGTCAGGATCTGCGGCAGCACCACGGGGGCGCCGCCGCCGGCGGGATAGACCAGATAGAGCGGCACGCCCTCCCGGCCATGGGCGCGCAGCACGGCGGCGATCGCCGGGCCGCCATCGGTCCAGTCGCCCTTGAGATAGGCGATGTTGCCGGCCTCGAAGGCCTTTCGGACGCCGTCGGATTGCAGCGCCACCCGCTCGTTCACCTTGCAGGTGATGCACCAGGCGGCGGTCATGTTGACGAAGACCGGGCGGCCCTCGGCGCGCAGCTGGGCGAGGCGGGCCTCCGACCAGGGCTCCGACCCGGCCTCGGCCGCGGTATTGGCGCTGGCCGCCGGCGCGCCGACCATCTGCGGCAGCAGGGCCAGCGCCGCGCAGACGGCCAGCACCGCGGTGCCGCGGCCCAGCCATTGCGCGCCGCGCCGCCGCGCCGCCTGGGCGCTGCCCAGCGCCCAGCCGGCGAAGCCGATGGCGAGGCCCCCGGCCAGGGCGGCGGCCAGCCCCTCGGGCCCGACCTGCTGCGCCAGCACCCAGAGCAGCCAGAGCGCCGCGCCATACATCGGAAACGCCAGGATTTCCTTCAGCCGGGCCATCCAGGCGCCGGGCTTGGGCAGCCGCGCCGCCAGGCCCGGGGCCAGGGCCAGCAGCGCATAGGGCGCCGCCATGCCGAAGCCCATCGCCGCGAAGACCGCCAGGGCCGAGACCGGCGGCATGGCCATGGCGGCGCCGATGGCCGCCGCCATGAAGGGAGCGGTGCAGGGGGTCGCCACCAGCACCGCCAGCCCGCCGGTGGCGAAGCTGCCGAGATGCCCGCCGCGCGCCGCGACGGTCGAGCCCATCCGCACCGGCCGGCCGAATTCGAAGACGCCGGAGAGGTTCAGGCCGACCGCCAGCATCAGCCAGCCCATCGCCGTGACGAACAAGGGTGCCGTGAACTGGAAGCCCCAGCCGGCGACGCTGCCCGCCGCGCGCAGCCCCAGCATCAGCCCCGCCAGCGCCAGGAAGGACAGAACCACGCCGGCGGTGTAGCTGGCGGCATGGGCGCGCACCGTGCCGCGCGCCGCGCCCGACAGCCGCGCCAGGCCGATCGCCTTCATCGCCAGGATCGGGAAGACGCAGGGCATCAAATTGAGGATCAGCCCGCCCAGCGCCGCCCAGAGCGCCGCCTGCCACAGCGGCAGGGCGGCGGCGGTCGAGACGGCGGCCGGCAGCGCGCCGGGCTGGGCGGCGACGGTGAAGGCGCTGCGCTGGCCGCCGGCATCGGTCAGCACCAGCACGCCCTGCATCGGGCCGGGCGGCATCGGCGCCGCGCCGCGCGGCAGGCCGAGCCGCAGCGCGCCATCGGCCACCTGCAGGACCTGTGGCGCCGCATGGTCCAGCACGCCCCATTCGGCGGGGAAGAATTCGGCCGACTTCACCGTCGCCGGGGTGAGGTCGGGGCTGTCGATGCGGATGGCGCCCTGCTGGCCGTCGAAGCCGATGGCGGCGGCCCAGGGGGCGGGGCGGGGCAGGGCGGCCTCGGCGCCGGCGAAATCGGCCGCCTGGGCAGGATCCATCCGCGGCGCGGCCTCGACCGGGAAGTCGAGGCGGAAGACGCCTTCCTCGGGGATGCAGACCTTCTCGCAGACCAGCCAGCTGGCGCGGGCCTCCAGCGTGAAGACGTCGCCGGGCTTCAGCGAGGCGGGCGGCGTCACCGTCAGCGGCAGCACCACCGCGCCCTCAT
>NZ_MLCO01000099.1 GCF_001982615.1 Teichococcus deserti
GCGACCGAGGCCGCCCAGGCGGCGCTCTCGGCCAACCGCGCCGCGCCGGCTTCCGGGCGGCTCGCCATCGCCATGGCGCTGCAGGAGGTCGGGCTGGACCAGCCAGCCAGCCAGATCGCCGTCGAGCTCGCCCAGGACAGCCGGCTTTCCACCGACGAGCGCCGCCAGCTGGCCGGGCTGCGCGCCGCCGGCGGCAGCGCGCCGACCGCGGTGGCCGCGGCCCCGCGCCCTGCGCCGCAGCCGGCCACGCCCCAGCAGGCCACGCCCCAGCAGGCCGCCGCCGCCCCGCGCCAGGAAGCGCCGCGGCTGGCCTTCCAGCTCTATCAGGGCGCCCGCGACGCGCGCGAGGCGCAGCGCCTGGCCGAGGGCGTGCTGCGCCGCGACCCGCGCAATCTCGAGGCCCGCGCCGGCGCGGTCGATGCCGCCATCCTGCTCGACCAGTGGGCCCGCGCCGAGGGGCTGCTGGCCGAGGCCCGGGCGCTGGCGCCGAACGACCCTCGCCTGTCGATGATCGAGGCCCGGCTGGCGCGCGCCGGCGGCGACGAGGCCCGCGCCCGCGGCGCTCTGCTGCTGGCCGCCGAGCAGCGCCGCGGCCAGATCGGCGGCGGCGAGACCTATGCCGAGGCAGGCGCCGAGGGCGGCTCGCGCCGCGTTGCGCTGGCCGGCCAGGGCATGGCCAGCCAGGGCGCGCCGATCATCGGCATGCCGGGCGGCACCTATCAGACGCCGCCGGAGGCTTCGGCCGCGGTCGTCCCCGCCGTGCCGCAGGCGCCGCTGACCTATCCGCCGGTCGCGCCCCCGCCGAGCAGCCCGAACTATGCCGGCCCGACCTATGGCGCCCCCGCCGCGTCGACGCCGCAGCCGAGCTACGCCCAGGGTCGCCCGGTCGCCACCTACCAGGCGCCGCTGACCCTGCCGCCGCAGGCCGCCAACGACCCGCTGCTGAACCAGATCAACCGTGAGTTGGCGGTGGTGCAGGACGAGAACTCGTCCCGGTTTTCGCCGACGGCCAATTTCCGCACCCGCTCCGGCGATGGCGGCTTCGACAAGCTGACCGAATATGGCGGCGCCGCCGAGGTCTCGGCCGCGCTGCCGGAGGTCGGCGGCCGCCTCTCGCTGCGCGCCCAGGTGGTCAACATCGATGCCGGCGGCATGGACCAGTCGGTCTATGCGCTCAGCCGCTTCGGCAGCAACGCGCTGACCATCAACAACGGCTCCTCGCTGACGGCGGCGCAGGCCTCGGCGGCGGCGGCGCGGCAGACCTCGGCGACCGGCGTGTCGCTCGGCGTCGGCTATGCCCAGGGCATCTTCTCGGCCGATATCGGCTCGACCCCGCTCGGCTTCCGCAGCCAGAACGTGGTCGGCGGCATCGAGGTGGCGCCGCATCTGAGCGACAGCCTGCGCCTGCGCATGACCGCCGAGCGCCGCGCGGTGACCGACACCATGCTGTCCTGGGGCGGCATGCGCGACCCGGCGACCGGCCGTTCCTTCGGCGGCGTGGTGCGCAACACCGGCCGCGGCCAGCTCGAATACGGCTACAGCGCCGACACCAACTTCTATGTCGCCGGCGCCTATTCGACGATGGAAGGCGACGGGGTGCGCGACAATTCGCGCTGGGAGGCGGCGGCCGGCTTCAACACCGCGCTGTACCGCCGCGAGAGCTGGGAGGTCACCACCGGCCTCGACATGCTCTACCAGACCTACGACCGCAACCTGCGCTACTTCACCGCCGGCCATGGCGGCTATTTCAGCCCGCAGAGCTTCTTTGCCGCCACCGTGCCGGTCGACTACCGCGCGCGCTCGGGCGACTTCAGCTACCGCCTGGGCGCCAGCGCCGGCATCGCCTCCTTCCGCGAGGACCGCGCGCCCTACTTCCCGAATGACGGGGCGGCGCAGGCCAATCTCGAGGCGCAGGCGGCGTCCAACACCAATGTCAGCGCCTTCTATCCGGGCCAGAAGCAGACCGGCTTCACCGGCGGCGTGCGCGCCGACGTGGAATATGCGGTGACGCCGAACCTGCGGCTGGGCGCGGCGCTGCGCTACGACCGCTCGGCCGACTGGAGCGAGGCGCGCGGCCTGCTTTACGCCCGCTACAAGCTTGATCAGTAAGCTCGCCCATCGACGGCCCGGAAAATTCGGGTCCGGTCAGCAAAAGGCGGCAGGAGAAGAACAGGCATGACCCAGACCGACCCGGCGCCCGCCGCGCTCGCCTATCTGGCGCGGCGCGAGGTCAGCGCCCAGTGGCGCGGCTTCCTGCGCGCCCTGGTGGAGACGCTCGACGCCAATCTGGAGAAGGCCGGCCGCGACGGGCTGCTGCGCGCCGTGGGCGAGAAGCTGGGCGCCAGCCTGCCGCTCGGCGCGGTGGAGACGCTGGACGGGCTGGAGGCGCGGATGAACGACGCGCTGGCGACGCTGTCCTGGGGCTATGTCGCACTCTCCGTCGACGAGGCCGATCGCAGCCTGCGCCTGACCCATCGGCTGGCGCCGCTGGTCGCCACCGCCAGCGATGAGGCCGGCGGCTGGATCGCGCCGGTGCTGCTCGGCCTCTACGCCACCTGGCTCGGCACCCAGCAGGGCGACACCCCGGCGGCCGAGGGCGGGCCCAGCCTCGCCCTGGCCGAGGCCGTGCCCGGCGCCATCGTCTTCCGCTTCGGTTCCTGACGCCGGCGCTGCGCCCGGCAAGCGGGGCAGCGTCAAGCGGCTCACACCGCAAAGCTTCTTGTCGGTCGTGACACCACCCGGCAATCTCCCGGCACTATCGGATTGCGATTGTGCCGGGAGGGACTGATGCGTCTCGCAGTGCTCAAGGAAAGGCGTGCCGGGGAAACCCGTGTCGCCGCGACGCCGGAGACGGCGAAGAAATTCATCGGCCTCGGCATCGACGTGGTGGTGGAGAGCGGGGCGGGCCTCGCCTCCGGCCTGCCCGACGACGCCTATCGCGAGGCCGGCGCCGAGATTGCGGCCGATGCCGCGGCCGCCCTGGCCGGGGCGCGCATCGTGCTGAAGGTGCGCGCGCCGCTCGCCCATGGCGAGGGCGAGGTCGATGAGCTCGCCCTCATCCCGCGCGGCGCGCTGCTGATCGGCACGCTGGAGGCGCTGTCCAACCCGAACCGCGCCAAGCTCTATGCCGAGGCGGGGATCGAGGCCTGCAGCATGGAGCTGCTGCCGCGCATCACCCGGGCGCAGAGCATGGATGTGCTGTCGTCCCAGGCCAATCTCGCCGGCTACCGCGCGGTGATCGAGGGCGCCACCGCCTTCGACAAGGGCTTTCCGATGTTGATGACGGCGGCGGGGACCATCCCGGCCGCGAATGTCTTCATCATGGGCGCGGGCGTCGCAGGCCTCCAGGCCATCGCGACCGCGCGGCGGCTCGGCGGCCGCGTCTCGGCGACCGATGTCCGCCCGGCGGCCAAGGAAGAGATCAAGTCGCTGGGTGCGGCCTTCGTCGGCGTCGAGGATGCCGAGATGGCGCAGGCGCAGACCGCCGGCGGCTATGCCAAGGAAATGAGCGACGACTACAAGCGCCGCCAGGCCGAGGTCATCGCCGCCGCCGTCGCCAAGGCCGACGTCGTGGTCTGCACCGCGCTCGTCCAAGGGCGGAAGGCGCCGACCCTGCTGACCGAGGCCATGGTCGCCAGCATGAAGCCGGGCAGCGTGGTGGTCGACATCGCGGCGGATGCCGGCGGCAATTGCGCGCTGACCGTGCCGGGCGAGCTGACCGTGACCGATGGCGGCGTGAAGATCCTCGGCTGGCAGAACTGGCCCGGGCGCATCCCGGCCGCCGCCAGCAGCCTCTATGCGCGCAACCTGCTGACCTTCCTCTCGACCTTCTGGGACAAGGACGCGAAGGCGCCGAAGCTGGACCCGGCCGACGAGATCGTTCGCGGCGTCACCCTGACCCGCGACGGCGCGGTCGTGCATGCGCAGCTGGCCACGGCGGCCTGAGGCGAGGGAGAGAAACCGATGAATCCCACCGATCTGGCCAACCAAGCCACGGCCACCGCCGAGCGCGCCCTGGCGCTGGCCGCCCAGGCGCGGCAGATGGCCGAGGCCGTCGCCCCCGCAGCCCAAGCCGCCGAGCCTTTCCTGCTGCTGCTGACCATTTTCCTGCTGGCCTGCTTCGTCGGCTACTACGTCGTCTGGAACGTCACCCCGGCGCTGCATTCGCCGCTGATGGGCGTCACCAACGCGATTTCCTCGGTCATCGTCGTCGGCGCCATCCTGGCCACGGGCCTCGGTGACAGCTGGGCCGCCAAGTTCTTCGGATTCCTGGCGGTGACGCTGGCCTCGGTGAACATCTTCGGCGGCTTCATGGTGACGCGGCGGATGCTCGCCATGTTCAAGAAGAAGGGCTGAGGGACATGGCGCACACGCTCTCCTCGCTCGCCTATCTGGTCGCCTCGGTCCTCTTCATCCTGGCGCTGCGCGGGCTGTCGCACCCGGAGACCAGCCGGCGCGGCAATCTCTACGGCATGATCGGCATGGCCATCGCCATCGTCGCGACCCTCGCCCATCCGGGCATGGGCGGCGGCGGCCTCGGGCTGATCCTGGCCGGCATCGTCATCGGCGGCGGCATCGGCACCGTGCTGGCGCAGCGCATCCAGATGACGGCGCTGCCGCAGCTGGTCGCCGCCTTCCACTCGCTGGTGGGCCTGGCCGCGGTCTTCGTGGCGGCCGCCGCCTTCTACAACCCCGAGAGCTTCGGCATCGGCACGCCGGGCCATATCCATGCCGGCAGCCTGGTCGAGATGTCGCTGGGCCTGGCCATCGGCGCCATCACCTTCAGTGGCTCGCTGATCGCCTTCGCCAAGCTGCAGGCGCTGATGTCGGGCGCGCCGATCACCTTCAAGGGCCAGCATTTCCTCAATCTGGGCCTCGGCGTGCTGCTGCTGGTGCTGGTCATCGCCTTCGTGGCCACCGGCAACGGGCTGCTGTTCTGGCTGATCGCGCTGCTGGCCCTCGTCCTGGGCTTCCTGCTGATCATCCCGATCGGCGGCGCCGACATGCCGGTCGTCGTCTCGATGCTGAACAGCTATTCCGGCTGGGCGGCGGCGGGCATCGGCTTCACCGTCGGCAACCTGCTGCTGATCGTCACCGGCGCGCTGGTCGGCGCCTCGGGCGCGATCCTGTCCTACATCATGTGCAAGGGAATGAACCGCAGCATCGTCAACGTGCTGCTGGGCGGCTTCGGCGCCGAGGCGGGGAGCACGGCCGCTTCCGGCAGCGGCGGCCCGGCCCGCCCGGTCAAGGCCGGCAGCCCGGAGGATGCCGCCTACCTGATGAAGAATGCCGGCAAGATCATCATCGTCCCCGGCTACGGCATGGCGGTCGCTCAGGCGCAGCAGGTGCTGCGCGAGATGGCCGACCTGCTGAAGAAGGAGGGCGTCGACATTTCCTACGCCATCCACCCGGTCGCCGGCCGCATGCCCGGGCATATGAACGTTCTGCTGGCCGAGGCCAACGTGCCCTATGACGAGGTGCATGAGCTGGAGGAGATCAACCCGGAATTCGCCGAGGCCGACGTCGCCTATGTCATCGGCGCCAATGACGTGACCAACCCGGCGGCGAAGACCGACAAGTCCAGCGCCATCTACGGCATGCCCATCCTGGATGTGGAGCGCGCCAAGACCGTGTTCTTCGTCAAGCGCGGCATGGCCAGCGGCTATGCCGGCGTCGAGAACGAGCTGTTCTTCCGCGACAACACCATGATGCTGTTCGGCGACGCCAAGAAGATCACCCAGCAGATCGTCCAGGCGCTGCAGAAGTAATCTTTTCTGGTTCCGCGCCGGGCGCTGCCCGGCGCGGTGATCTTTTCTATATGCAGTCTCTCTGATAAAAGAGACGTTGCGAAGCCGGTGGGACGGCGACTTACGCCCCCGGCGGATCATCGCGGCAAAGGGCTTGGTTCCACCGCGCCACCCCCCCTATAACCGATGACATGGCCGCCAAACCCGCCTCCCTGACGCCCTTGCCCGGCTCCTGCGCGGCCTGCGCGGTGCGGCCCTTCGCGCTGTTCCGCGTGGTGCCGCAGGCCCGGGTGGGGGAGATCGCGCGGGTCCGCTCGGCCGTCCGCCTGGTCCGCGCCGGCGAGGCGATCCGCGACACCGTCTTCACCCTCTATGCCGGCTGGGCCTTCTCCTGGACCACCACGCCGGACGGGCGGCGGCAGATCCTCGATTTCCACCTGCCCGGCGACCTGGTCGAGCGCGCCGAGGACGGCGCCGAGGTCTCCTCCCTGACCGATGCCAGCTTCTGCGTGCTGGCCCGCGACCGGCTCTGCGAGTTCATGGGCCGCGATCCCGGCCTGGCGCTCTCCTATGCCGACGGGCTGGTGCGTGACCGTGCCCGGCTGCGCGAGCGGCTGACCAGCCTCGGCCGCCGCGACGCGCTGGGCCGCGTCGCGCATCTGCTGCTGGAGCTGCACACCCGCCTGACCCATCGCGGCGGCGCCGACCGGGCCGGCGCCGCCCTGCCGTTGAAGCAGGCGCATCTGGCCGATGCGCTGGGCCTCTCCGTCGAGCATGCCAACCGGGCGCTGGCGGTGCTGCGCAAGGACGGCGTCGCCTCCCTGCAGAAGGGGCGGCTGGAGATCCTGGACCGCGACGCCATGGAGGCGCTGTCCGGCTGGTCCAGCGCCCCGGCGGCGCCCGTGCTGACCCGCATCAAGGCCTGAACGCGCCGAGGCCCTTGCGCCGCCGCGGCGGCCGGGCCAGCCTTGCTGCGCCGCGGCAAGCTCATTTTACGAAACCCAGCCATTCCACGATCCAAATTTGGACAAATGGCTCAGGTGATTGACAGAATCTCACTTTCACCGCTTGTTGATTGAGAACGACGGAGAGCCGAGACCATGCCCATCACGCGCCGCCATCTGCTGCTGTCCGGGATCGCCCTGGGCGCCGCCGCGAACACCGCCCTGCCGCTGCCCGCGCTCGCCCAGGCGCCGCGCCGTGGCGGCGTGCTGACCATCCATCTGGGCTCGGAGCAGCGCATCCTGAACCCGGCGCTGCGTGCCTCGACCGGCGTCTATGTCATCACCAGCAAGATCATCGAGCCGCTGGTCGACCTGGGCGAGGGCGGCAAGATCGTGCCGGTCCTGGCCGAGAGCTGGGAGGCCACGCCGGACGGCAAGACCGTCACCTTCAAGCTGCGTTCCGGCGTGCAGTGGCATGACGGCAAGCCCTTCACCGCGGCCGACGTGCAGTACAGCGCGATGGAGCAGTGGAAGAAGCACCTCAATTACGGCACCACGCTGCAGCTGTATCTCGATGCGGTCGAGACGCCGGACCCGCAGACCGCCATCTTCCGCTATTCGCGGCCGATGCCGCTGAACCTGCTGCTGCGCGCGCTCTGCGACCTGGGCTATGTCGTGCCCAAGCATGTCTTCGACGGCACCAACGTGCTGGAAAACCCGGCCAACACCGCGCCGATCGGCACCGGCCCCTTCAAGTTCGTCGAATACCAGCGCGGCCAGTATGTCATCGCCGAGCGCAACCCGAACTACTGGCGCCAGGGTTTCCCCTATCTCGACCGCATCGTCTGGCGCTTCATCACCGACCGGTCTGCGGCCACCGCCGCGCTGGAGACGGGGCAGGTGCAGATCTCGGCCTATAACGGCCTGCCGCTGGCCGATATCGACCGGCTGCGCAAGGACAACCGCTTCGAGGTCTCGACCCGCGGCGTCGAGGGCAATGTCTTCAACAACACCCTCGAATTCAACACGCGCCGCAAGGAGCTCTCCGACAAGCGGGTGCGCCAGGCCATCGCCCATGCGGTGGACGTGCCCTTCTTCCTGGAGAATTTCCTCTACGGCCTCGGCAAGCCGGCCACCGGCCCGATCCCGTCGCTGTCGCCTGACTTCTTCCCGAACAACGCCGTCCCGTACCCTTACGACAAGGCGCGCTCCGAGAAGCTGCTGGACGAGGCGGGCTACAAGCGCGGGGCAGGGGGCATCCGCTTCAGCCTGAAGATCGTCCCGATCATGAACGGCGAGGACGTGCCGCTGCTGGCCACCTTCATCCAGCAGTCGCTCTCGCAGGTCGGCATCCGGGTGGAGATCGTCCAGCTCGACATCGCCGGCGCTCTCTCCGCCGTCTATCGCGACTGGAACTTCGACCTGGCCACCGGCTGGCACCAGTATCGCGGCGATCCGGCGGTCTCGACCACCGTCTGGTACCGCTCGGGCTCGCCCAAGGGCGCGCCCTGGACCAACCAGTATGGCTGGCAGTCGGATGCCGTCGACAAGCTGATCGACGACGCCGCCAGCGAGGTCGATGTCGCCAAGCGCCGCGCGCTCTATGCCGAGTTCGTCAAGGCGGTGAATGACGAGCTGCCGGTCTGGATGCTGACCGAGCGCCCCTTCTATGCCGCCACCAGCAAGCGCGTGCAGAACCACCACACCGTGCCGCGCTGGGATTCGGGCGACATGCACGACACCTGGATCCAGCCCGCCTGAGGGAAGAAGATGCGCATCCTGCTCCTGGCGCTGCGCCGGCTGGCCGCCAGCCTGCCGACGCTGCTGCTGATCCTGGTCGGCCTGTTCCTGCTGCTGCAGCTGGCGCCGGGCGACACCGTCGACGCGCTGGTCGCCCAGATGGGCGGCGGCGACCCGGCCATGATCGAGCAGCTGCGCAGCTTCTACGGGCTGGATGCGCCGGTGCTGGTGCAGCTCGGCCGCTACCTGCTGCGGCTGGTGACGCTCGACCTCGGCTTCTCCGCCATCTACGGCAAGCCGGTGGCCGACGTCATCCTCGAGCGCCTGCCGGTCACCCTGCTGCTGATGGCCACCGCGCTCAGCTTCGCCTTCGCCGCCGGCATGGGCCTCGGCGTGGTGGCGGCGCGGCGGGTCAACCGCTGGCCGGATTCGCTGATCTCGACGCTGGGGCTGGTCTTCTACGCCACCCCCAGCTTCTGGTTCGGCATGATGGGCATCGTGGTCTTCGCCGTCCGCCTGTCCTGGCTGCCCGCCGGCGGCTTCGAGGAGATCGGCAGCGGCAACGAGGGCCTGACCCGGGTGCTGGACATCGCCTGGCACCTGGTGCTGCCGGTGGCGACCCTCGCCCTGACCTACCTGGCGACCTATCTCCGCATCATGCGCGCCTCGATGCTGGAGGTGATGACGCTGGACTTCGTCCGCACCGCCCGCGCCAAGGGGCTGGGCGAGACCGCCGTCGTGCTGCGCCACGTGCTGCGCAACGCCCTGCTGCCCGGCGTCACCCTGATGGGGCTGCAGGCCGGCACCATGCTGGGCGGCTCGGTGGTGGTGGAGAGCGTCTTCGCCCTGCCCGGCCTCGGCCGGCTGGCCTATGAATCGGTGGTGCAGCGCGACGTGAACACCCTGCTCGGCATCGTCTTCGTCTCGGCGCTGCTGGTCATCGCCATCAACTTCATCGTGGACATGCTGTACGCCAAGCTCGATCCGCGCATCGTCACGGGGTCCTAGGCGCATGGGCTTCCTGAAGCGCTACGCGCGCAACCCGGCCGCCGTCATCGGCCTGCTGCTGGTGCTGGCGGTGATCGCCATGGCGGTCTCCGCCAGCTGGATCTTCCCGCGCGACCCGCTGTCGCTGGCCGGGCGGCCGCTGCAATGGCCGCTGGACAACCCGCGCTTCTGGCTGGGCACCGACAACACCGGCCGCGACATCGCGGCGCAGATCTTCCATGGCGCGCGCACCTCGCTGCTGATCGGGCTGGTGGCCACGGTGGTGGCGATCGGCATCGGCATCGTCATCGGCGCCGTCGCCGGCTATTACGGCGGGTGGGTCGACGACCTGCTGATGCGGATCACCGAGGCCTTCCAGACCCTGCCCAACTTTCTGCTGCTGCTGGTGCTCGTCGCCGTCTTCGGCTCCAACATCACCTTCGTCACGGTGGCCATCGGCATCGTCTCCTGGCCGCCCTCGGCGCGGCTGACCCGGGCCGAGTTCCTGACGCTGCGCAACCGCGAATTCGTCCAGGCCTGCCGGGTCTTGGGGATGCGCGACCGGCAGATCATCTTCCGCGAGATCCTGCCCAACGCCCTGCCGCCGATCATCGTCTATGCCAGCGTCATCATGGCCGTCGCCATCCTGCTGGAAAGCGCGCTCGCCTTCCTCAACCTGTCCGACCCGAACATCCCCTCCTGGGGCAATCTGATCGGCGCCGGCAAGGGCGTGCTGCGGGTCCACTGGTACGTCTCGGCCATCCCCGGCCTGGTCATCCTGCTCACCGTGCTCGGCGTCTCCCTGGTCGGCCAGGGGCTGAACGACGCCCTCAATCCGAGGCTGAAGGGACGATGAGCCTGCTCGCGATCGAAGGCCTGACCGTCGCCCTGCCGAAGGGCGCCGACCGGCCGCATGCGCTGGAAAGTGTCTCCTTCAGCCTGAAGGCCGGGGAGATCCTCTGTGTCGTCGGCGAGAGCGGCTCCGGCAAGTCGCTGACCGCCGGCGCGGTGATGGGGCTGCTGCCGGACGGCGTGGTGGCGACCGCAGGCGCCATCCGCTATCTGGGCCGCGACCTGCTGCCGCTGCCGGCGGCCGAGATGCGCCGGCTGCGCGGCCGCGATATCGGCATGGTCTTCCAGGAGCCGATGACGGCGCTGAACCCGCTGCGCAGCATCGGCAGCCAGATCGCCGAGATGTTCCGCACCCATACCCGCCTGTCCGGCCGCGAGATCGATGCCCGCGTCCTGGCACTGCTGGAGCAGGTGCGCATCCCCGACCCCGCCGCCGCGGCGCGCGCCTATCCGCACGAGCTCTCCGGCGGGCAGCGGCAGCGCGCGATGATCGCCATGGCGCTCGCCCTCGAGCCCAAGCTGCTGATCTGCGACGAGCCGACCACCGCGCTCGACGTCACGACGCAGGCGCAGATCCTCGCGCTGATCCGCGACCTGCAGCGGCGCACCGGCACCGCGGTGCTGTTCATCACCCACGACTTCGGCGTGGTCGCCGACATCGCCGACCGCGTCGCCGTCATGCGCCGCGGCATCCTGGTCGAGCAGGGCCCGGCCGCCGAGGTGCTGAACAACCCGCAGCACCCCTATACCCGCGCGCTGGTGGCCGCCGTGCCGCCGCTGACGCCGCCCGGGCGCCCGTCTGTCACCGGCGCGCCCTTCCTCGAGATCGACCGCGTCTCCAAGACCTACCGCAAGGGCGGGCTGCTGCGCCGCAGCCGCCGCGTCACCCATGCGGTGAAGGAGGTTTCCCTCAGCCTGCCGCGTGGCGGCACGCTGGGGATCGTCGGCGAGAGCGGCTCGGGCAAGTCGACCCTGGCCCGCTGCATCCTGCGCCTGCTCGACCCCGAGACCGGCGAGATCCGCCTGGACGGCCAGGACCGGCTGGCCCTGTCGAAAGAGGCGCTGCGCCGCGAGGCCAGGCGCGTCCAGATGGTGTTCCAGGACCCCTTCGCCTCGCTCAACCCGCGCCGACGCGTGGGCGAGCTGGTGGCGCAGGGCCCGATCATCCATGGCACCCCCCGCGCCGAGGCCATGGAGCGCGCCCGCGAGCTTTTTTCCCTCGTCGGCCTGGACCCCGCCGCGCTCGACCGCTTCCCGCATGAGTTCTCGGGCGGCCAGCGCCAGCGCATCGGCCTGGCCCGCGCGCTGGCGCTGCGCCCCGACGTGCTGGTCGCGGACGAGCCGGTCTCGGCCCTCGACGTCTCCGTCCAGGCGCAGGTGCTGAAGCTGCTGGTGCAGCTGCGCGAGCAGCTCGGCCTGTCGATGGTCTTCATCACCCACGACCTCCGCGTGGCGGCCCAGCTCTGCGACCAACTGGCGGTGATGCGCCAGGGCGAGGTGGTCGAGCATGGGCCGGCGGCTGCGATCTTCGCCGACCCGCAGCACGAATACACGCGCGCGCTGATGGCGGCGGTGCCGGGGAAGGGGTGGACGCCGCCTGTCGCCTTCGGGAGCGAAGAGGCGGCGTAGCGGGAGGGCTCGCCCTAAGCCGCCAGCGGCTCGAAATGCGGAATCGCCGCGATGAGCTCGGCGGTATAGTCGGCCTGGGGCGCGCGGAAGATGCGCTGGCTGTCGCCTTCTTCCACCACCTGGCCGTTGCGCAGCACGATCATGCGGTCGCAGAGCATGCGGACCACGTTCAGGTCGTGGCTGACGAAAAGATAGGCCAGACCCTTCTCCCGCCGCAGCCGTTCCAGCAGCTGCAGGACCACCGCCTGGACCGAGACGTCCAGCGCCGCGGTCGGCTCGTCCAGCACCAGCAGCTTGGGATCGACCGAGACGGCGCGGGCGATGCCGACGCGGGCGCGCTGGCCGCCGGAGAGCTGGTGCGGGAAGCGGTCGAGCAGCGGCAGCGGCAGGCCGACGCTGACGGCGCAGTCCTTGACCCGCTTGGTCAGCTCGGAGCCGTCGCGCAGGCCGCGCAGCCGGCGCAGCGGGTCGGCGATGCTGTCGAAGGCGCTGAAGCGCGGGTTCAGGCTTTCGCCGGCATCCTGGAAGACGATCTGGATCTGGCTGCGCTGCGGGGCCGCGTGGAAGTCGCGGGCGGGGATGTCGGAGACCGAATGGCCGTCGAAGATCACCTCGCCGCCGGTGGCGTCGATCAGCCGGGTGACCAGGCGGGAGATGGTGCTCTTGCCGGAGCCGCTCTCGCCGACCAGGCCGAGGCTTTCGCCCGGCTTCATCGTGAAGGACACCTTGTCCACCGCCGCGACGCCGCCCGGATACGTCTTCACGAGATCGCGGACCTCAAGCAGAAGCGGCGTGCCGGCGGGAAGCGGCGCACGGGCCACCGGCTCGGCCGGCAACTCGCCGTCGGGGGACAAGGAAGCGATGGTCGAAGAGGGCGTCGGGCAGGCGGCGACCAGGCGGCGGGTATAGGCATGGCCCGGCGCGCCGAACAGGGCGGCGGGCGGCGCCTCCTCGACGACGCGGCCCTGCTCCATGACGGCGACGCGGTCGCAATACTGCGCGGCGAGTCCGAGGTCGTGGGTGATCAGCAGCATGGCCATGCCGCGCTCGCGCGTCAGCCCGGCGAGCAGGTCCATCACCGCCTTCTGCGTCGTCACGTCGAGGCCGGTGGTGGGCTCGTCGGCGATGATCAGACGGGGCGCGCAGGCGATGGCCATAGCGATCATCACGCGCTGGCACATGCCGCCCGACAGCTCATGCGGGAAGGCCTCAAGCCGTTGGCCGGCGTTGCGGATGCGCACCTGCTCCAGCAAGGCGAGGGCCTGGTCGCGGGCCGCGCGCGCGGAGAGGTCGCGATGGGCGCGGAGCGCGTCGGCGACCTGGGCGCCGACGCTGCGGATCGGGTTCAGCGCCGCGCGCGGGTTCTGGAAGATCATCGAGAAGGCAGCGCCGCGCATCGGCCGCAGCACGCCGGCGCCGGCGCGGGTGATGTCGCGCCCGTCGAAATGGATGCTCCCCCGCGTGACGCGCCCGGCCTTGTCGAGCAGCCCCATGGCGGCCAGCGCGGTCACCGACTTGCCGGAGCCGCTCTCGCCAACGAGCCCCAGCACCTCGCCGGGGTCAAGGGCGAAGCTGGCGCCGCGCAGGGCGGCGACGGCGCCGCGGCGGGTGGCGAAGGTGACCTCCAGGTCCTGGACCTGCAGCAGGGGTGTGGTCATGTGCGCATCCGGGGGTCGAGGATGTCGCGCAGCCCGTCGCCCAGCAGGTTGAAGCAGAGCACGGCGAACATCAGCGCGGCGCCAGGGAAGAAGACCAGCCACCATTTGCCCGAGGCGATGAAGCGCGCGCCCTCGGCCACCATGATCCCCCATTCCGGCGTCGGCGCCTGCACGCCGAGGCCGATGAAGGACAGGCCCGCGGCATTCAGGATCGCCCAGCCGAGATTGAGCGAGATCTGCACGGCGACGATGGGAAGGATGTTCGGCAGCAGAAAGAACAGGACAACGCGGCCGCGGCTGTTGCCGGAGGCCTGGGCGGCCTCGACCCAGCCGGCGTTGCGGCGGACGGCGACCTCGGTGCGGGCAAAGCGGATGTAGAAGGGTAGGTTGATGATGGCGGTGGCGTAGATGATGTTTTCCAGCCGGTTGCCCAGCGCCGCCACCATCGCCATCGCCAGCACGAACAGAGGAAAAGCCATCAGCACGTCGGTGAAGCGGCCGACCCAGCGGTCCAGCCTGCCGCCGACGAAGCCGCAGAAGCTGCCGATCATGGCGCCGACGGCGAAGGACAGGCCGACCGCCGCGGCGGCGATGGTCAGGTCGAGCCGCGTGCCATGCAGCAGCCGGCTGAGGATGTCGCGCCCCAGCTGGTCGGTGCCGAACCAGTGGGTGGCCGATGGCGGCTGCAGCGCGCCGGGCACGTCGCTGGCGATGGGGTCGTAGGGGGCGATCCAGGGGGCGAGGACGGCGAGCGCGATCAGCAGCGCGGTGCCGGCCATGGCCAGCGCCGTCAGCGGATTGCCGCGCAGCACCCAGGCGATATGGCCGAGGGTGGCGTTGCGCGGGGGCGACGTCAGGGAGGCGCTCATTCCGCGGCGATCCTCGGATCGGCCAGGCCGTAGAGGATGTCGACCAGCAGGTTCACCAAGACGAAGATCGTCGCCATCAGCAGGACGAAGCCCTGCACCGGCGCGTAGTCGGAAGCGAGCAGCGCATCCAGCGCATAGGACGCGACCCCCGGCCAGGAGAACACCTTCTCCACCAGGACGTTCGCTCCGAGCATCGTCGAGAAAACAATGCCGGCGATGGTCAGCACGGGCAGCAGCGCGTTGCGCAGCGCATAGACCAGGATCACGCGCCAGGGGGCCAGCCCGATCGAGCGCGCGGTGCGGATGAAGTCGCTGCCGAGCACCGCCAGCATCGAGGCCCGGGTCATCCGCGCCAGCGGGGCGAGGACGAACAAGGCCATGGTGCAGGCCGGCAGGATCAGCTGGGAGAAGGCCGCGCGGAACCCTTCCAAGTCGCCGGTCACCGCGAAGTCGAACAGGAGAAACCCGGTGATCTCAGGAGGGGCGGACGCAAATATGTCGATCCGCCCGGTGGGGTCGGGCGCCCAGCCCAGCAGGTAGTAGAAGGCGTAGATCAGCAGAAGGCCGGAGACGAAGGTCGGCATGCAGACGCCGAGCGTGCAGAGGAAGCGCACGACATGGTCCACCGCCGATCCCGGCCGGAGTGCTGCCAGGATTCCCAGCGGCAGGGCGCAGGCCAGGGCCAGGAACAGCGCGGAGAAGGTGAGCTCCAGCGAGGCCGGCAGCCGCTGCTGCATGTCGGTCAGCACCGGCTGGCCGGTGGTCATGGAACGGCCGAGATTGCCCGTGGCGATGTCCTGCAGGTAGCGCACCAGCTGCACCGGCACCGGCTGGTCCAGCCCCATCTGCTTGCGCAGATCCTCGATCTCCTGCTGCCCGGCGCTGGGGCCGGAGGCGAAGAACACCGCCGGATCGCCCGGCAGCACCCGCATCAGCAGGAAGGTCAGGATCACCACGCCCAGGATGGCCGGCACCGAGGAGAGCAGCCTGCCCCCGATGCGGCGCCCGATCGCCTGTAGCTTGCGCATGCCCGGCCGCTCCGCCTCAGGCCCGCTTCAGGTCGCGGAAGTCCACCTGGCGGTAGAACTGGTAGGTGAAGTCGCGCAGATTCGCCGCCATCACCGCGTCCATGTTGGGCTGCCACAGCATCAGCAGCGGCACCTGCTCGGCCAGGATGCCGATCATCTCGCGGCAGGCGGCGTCGTAGGCGGCCTGGTCGGTCTCGAAGCGGGCGGCGTTGGACAGCTCGGTGATGCGCGGGTTGTTCCAGCTGGCGAAGTTCCAGCGCTGGTCGCGGGTGAAGTAGAGGTAGAAGAAGTAGTAGGTGGCCGGCAGCCAGGCGGTCCCGGCATCGGTGTAGAAGTTCAGCTTCTTCTCGGCGACCAGGGTGTTGAACTGGGCGTCGGGCATCTTCTGGATCTCGACCTTGATGCCGATGCGGCCCAGCGCCTCCTGCACCAGCGCCGCCAGCGGTTCGGCCGTCGCGGCCTGGCCGGCGGAGAAGGCGAAGGGCGTCGAGAAGCCGCTGGCCAGCCCGGCCTCGGCCAGCAGCGCCCTGGCGCGCTCGACATCCTGCTTCAGCGGCATCGGCTGCGGGAAATCGGCCGAGGCGGGCTGGCCCGTGAAGGTCCCCCCGAAGAGCGGCCGGCCGCGGCCGAACAGCGCCGCCTTGAACATCGAATCATAGGGCAGGGCGGCGGCGATCGCCTGGCGCACCTTGACGTTGTCGAAGGGCGCGACCTGGGTGTTGAAGCTGATATGGGTGAAGCCGTTGGTCTGCGGGATCGAGGCGACCTTGACCTTGCCGCGGGTCTCCAGCGCGGTGATGTCGCTGGCCTGCAGGTCGATCGACAGGTCGGCATCGCCGCGCTCGACCAGGTTGGCGCGCGTCGCCGCCTCCGGCACGGTCTGCAGGATGATGCGCCTGAAGAAGGGCAGGCCCTCGGCGCCGCCTTTCCAGTCCTCGTTGCGGGTCAGCGTCACCTGCACGCCGGGACGGTAGGTGTCGATCCTGTAGGCGCCGCTGGCGGCGGTGTTGTTCTGCAGCCAGCTCTGCGCCCAGGGGTCCTCGGCGGTCGCATGCTGCCTGGCCAGCTTGCTGTTGATCATGATGGCGTAGGGCACGGCCAGGTTCGACAGCGCCAGGCGGTCGGGCTTGTCCAGCAGCACCTCGATCACGCCGGGGCCGGCGATGCGGAACTGCTCCGGCTTGGTCAGCGACCCGGTGGTGAACTGCGGGCCGGCCAGCGACTTGGCCGAGACGGCGCGGTCGAGCGACCACTTCACGTCCTCCGCCGTCACCGGCGTGCCGTCATGCCACCTGGCGTCCTTCCGCAGATGCAGGGTGATCTTGAGGCCGTCGGCGCTGGTCTCGAAGCGCTCGGCCAGCTCGCCGCGGATCACGGTGTGGTCGAAGACCCAGTTGCCGTCGACCTGCCTGCGGCCGAAGGCCACCAGCCGGTCATAGACATTCATGCTGATGCCGAAGGCTTCGCGGGTCGAGCCCGGCATGGTCGGATCCAGCGTGTTGACCGCGTTGCCGGTCACCTGGCGCAGCGTCTCGGCGCGGGACGCCGCGGGCTGGGCGCCGGCGGGCAGGGCGATGCCGGCGGGGGCCGCCAGCGCGGTCAGGGCCAGCAGGCTCTGTCGGCGGGTGAGGTCCATGGGCGGTCAGTCCTTCTGCGGGGCGCCCGGGGCGGGCTGCGCGGGGGAATGGGAGTGCAAGCGATGTGCCATCAGGCCGCCGCCACGGGTCGCATCGCCGCCTGCGGCACGTCATAGGCAGCGAGCGCCGCCCAATGAG